>NZ_JBEZUZ010000001.1:0-308096 GCF_040636735.1 Streptomyces sp. NPDC035033
GAGGAAAGGGGCTGGAAGCAGGAGGATCTGGCCGAGCGGACGTCGTATTCCGGCAAGCATATTTCCGCCGTGGAAACCACCCGCCGATCGGCAACGCCGCGCTCGGCGCCCGCGCTCAGCCGAGCTGAGCGCGCAGGTACGCCCGCCAGCCCGCGGTGAACTCCTCCGGCGTCGTGTCCAGCGCCTTCCGCAGGGCGCTCTCCACCGCCCCCTCCCGGCCCGGGTGGCCGCCCACCTCGCGGTAGAAGGCGGTCAGCCGGTCCTCGCCCCAGCGGTCGGCGATCATCGCGCAGGCCAGCCAGCCCGTCTCGTAGGCGCGGGCCAGCGCGTCGGCGTCGCCGGAGAAGCCGAAGTCGGCGTCCTCGGGGAGCGCGGCCGGCACCTCCCCGGCCCGGACGGCCCGTCGCAGCTCGGGGGCGGCCTGGGCGGGGGTCCGGCCGGTGCCCCGGTAGGCGGCCCAGTCGGCGAAGCCCTCGGAGAGCCAGACGGGGGTGGACGGCGTGGTGTGGGCGCGGGTGGCGACGTGGACGGTCTCGTGGGTGAGGACCAGCTCCCGGCCGAAGTCGCCGAGCACCCCGTACGCGTCGGGGTTGACGATCACCCGGTCCGCGGGCGCGTCGGCGCGCCGCCCGGTCTCGCCGGTGGTGACGGCCGCTATCCCCCGGTACTGCGAGCCGTCCACCGCGAGCAGCCCGCCCATGCCGTCGAGGGAGGCGGGGACGAGGACCAGCACCCGGCGGGCCCAGTCCCGGCCCCACGCCGCGTCGACGGCGGGCACGGCCCGGTCGGCGAGGCGGGCGATCTCGGCCAGCCGGGCCCGGTCCTGGCCGACGCCGAGGACCAGCGAGCGGGCGCCGCGCACCGCGGTGACCTCGCCCTGCTCCCAGATCCGCGCCGGGGCGCCGTCGGCGGGCCGCTCGCCGGTCAGGTACCAGCGCCCGCCCCGCTCGGCGAGCTCCATGATCCGGCCGGTGCCGAGGAGGCCGCGGTCGTACCCCGCGACGCGGTGGCCGCGCTCGACCCGGGCGGTGAGCCGGCCCTCGCCGGTGCGGTCGACGCCGGTGACGCGGTAGCTCCAGCCGGCGAGCGGGACCGCGGCCAGCCGGCGGAACTCGGTCCGGGCGGCCGCCCGGTGGGAGGGGTCGGCGGCGGCGAGCCAGGCGGTCTCGTCGCGGTCCAGGAGGGCCTCGGCGTGCCGGTCGAGGAGGGCCTGGACCTCGTGGAGGGCCGGATCGGCGGGCCGGGCGGCGGTCCCGCAGCCGACGAGCGCGGCGAGGGCGAGGAGCAGGGCGAGCAGCACGGCCCCGGGCCGTCGCGCTCCGCACCCCTGTTCCACCACGCCTCAGATGGTACGGAAGGGTGACGGAAGCGCGCCTCCCGGCGTTCCGCGGCGGCGGGCTCAGATCCGGGTCACCGTCACGTGGGACATCATGCCGACCGGGTCGTAGCGGACCCGGGCGCCCGGGTAGGGGGCGTGGATGACCTGCCCGTTCCCGGCGTAGATGCCGACGTGGCTGGCGTCGCCGCGGTAGGTGACGAGGTCGCCGGGCTGCGCCTGGGAGAGCGGCACCTGCCGGCCGGCGTTCCGCTGGGCGGCCGAGGTGCGCGGCAGGCTGATCCCGGCCTGCCGGTACGACCAGACCATCAGCCCCGAGCAGTCGAAGGCCGTGGGGCCGGTCGCCCCCCAGACGTACGGCTTGCCGACGGCGCTGCGGGCGGCGAGCACCGCGGCGGCGGCCCGCGAGTCGGCCGGGCCGAGGTCGGCGGGGGGCGGGAGCTCCTCGCCCGGGGCCCCGGAGCCGTTCCCGGGGGCGTCCCCGGAGCGGCCGCCGGAGCGGGAGGCCCGCTCGTAGTCGGCGCGCTCGGCGGCGGTGAGGGAGGCGAGGACCCGGCGGGCCTCGGCGAGCTTCCGCTCGACCGAGCGCTTGTGGCGGGCGACCTCGGCGCGGCTGCGCTCCAGCTCGGCCAGGGCGGTACGGGCCTCGGCGCGCTCCTGGTCGAGGCGGCGGCGCTCCCGCTGGAGCTCGGTGAGGGCGGCGCTCTGCCGGGCGGTGACCCGGTCGAGGGCGGACGCCTTGTCGAGGTAGCTGTCCGGGTCGGAGGAGAGCAGCAGGACGAGGGCCGGGTCGAGGCCGCCGGAGCGGTACTGGGCGCCGGCGAGCGAACCGAGCGCGCCCCGCATCCGGTTGATCCGCTCCTGGCCGCGGGCGAGGCTGTCCTGGGCCCGGCCCACCTTGCGCCGCAGGGCGTCCGCCTTCTCGTCCGCCTCGTTGTAGCCCTCGGCGGCGCGCTCGGCCTCCTCGTAGAGGCGGTCGACCTTGGCGCGGGTGGCCTCGGCGCCGGCTCCGGGGTCGGCGCTCGCGGGGACGGCGCCGAGGGAGGCCGCCGCGGTGGCCGCGGCGGCTGCGGTCAGGACGGTGACCCGGGCGGGTCGGCGGTGGGAGGCCACGGCTCGCGCCCCTTCGTTCGGCTCGTGCGGACTGGCGCCGCAGACAGTAGCCGCTCCCCCGGCCGCGTCCAACGAAGGCACCGGGCACAGAAAATGACGCCCCGCCGGAGATCACAAGGTCACCGGCGGGGCGTCGGGTCAGCTCGGGGTGCGGCGAACCACCCGTTCGGGCGGCACGCCGGGCGGGTC
The DNA here is from genome assembly GCF_040636735.1 of Streptomyces sp. NPDC035033. Taxonomy (NCBI): domain Bacteria; kingdom Bacillati; phylum Actinomycetota; class Actinomycetes; order Kitasatosporales; family Streptomycetaceae; genus Streptomyces; species Streptomyces sp. NPDC035033. Next base: position 2,639 of record NZ_JBEZUZ010000001.1, read on the forward strand.
AGCCGCCGATGCGGACGCCGAACTGGAAGGTGCCCATGTAGTTCATCGACTCGTAGCGGACCACGGCGCCCGGCTTGGGGGCGTGCAGGATCGTGTTGTTGCCCGCGTACAGGCCCACGTGCGACAGGCCGTTGAAGAAGACCAGGTCGCCGGGCTTGAGCTGGCTGCGGCCGATCTTCACGCCGTCGTTCTGCTGGGTGTACGTGGTGCGGGTCAGCCTGACGCCGGCCTGGCGGTAGGCCCACATCGTCAGACCGGAGCAGTCGTACGCGTTGGGGCCCTCGGCGCCGGAGACGTACGGCTTGCCGAGCTGGGTGGCGGCGGCGGAGAGGGCGGCGGCGCCCAGGCCGCTGGCCGGGGCCTCGTTGCCGAGGTCGACGCGGGGGGCGGCGGCGCGGGAGGCGCGCTCGGCCTGCTCCCGCTCCTCCTGCTGGATGCGGGCGCGCTCCTCGGCGGTGAGGGTGTTGAGGAGCTTGCGGGCCTCGGAGAGCTTGCCCTGGATCTTCTGCTTCTTCTCGCCGAGGGTCTTGCGGACCTCTTCGAGGTCGGCGAGCTTCGCGGTGGCCTCGGCGCGCTGCTGGGCGAGGGCGCGCTGCTTGTCCTGGATGGTGGCGAGGACGTCGGCCTGCTGGTCCGTCACCCGGCCTATGGCGGACGCCTTGTCGAGGTAGTCCTCCGGGTCCGAGGAGAGGAAGAGCTGGAGCGCCGGGTCGATGCCGCCGGAGCGGTACTGGGCGCTGGCGACCGAACCGATCTGGTCCCGGAGGGTGTTCAGCTCCTGCTGACCACGGGCCACCCGGTCCTGGATCTGGCCGATCTCCTTCTGCAGCTTGCCGCGGCGCTCCTCGGCCAGGCTGTGCTGCTCCGTGGCCTCCTCGGCCTCGTGGTAGAGCTTGTCGACCTTCGACTTGACCTCGTCGATCTTCGGCTTGGGGGCCGCCTGGGCTCCGGTCTGGGCGGAGAGCGCGACGGCGGCGGCCGCGGTCGCGGTGAGCACGGTCACACGGGTGCGGCTCGGCTGCTTGGGTCGACGGTGGGACGCCACGAAGGCGAGCTCCTTCTTCCTCGAGCCGCCCGGCCGGTCAAGGGCAGGCGGTTCCTCCACGGACCGCCCGGATGGGTGATCAACCGCGCGAAGGTTCGAGGCCCGACCCTAGTGACCAAGTTGTGATCAGTTCAAATCCCGATGGCAAAAAACTCGCTCACGCACCACTTTATTTACACGCATCGCACGGCCCGTGACCGGCACTTGACGATCTGCCATCCAGAAATCGGGCATACGAAGCAAGAGTTGCGTCCCGGGCGAGTCATCACGAGAGCCGTGAAAGGCGCTTGAGGAGCAGAGCGGACGCCACCGGCCGCGCACCGGCCTTCGCGACGCCGTCGGCGACCTCCCGGTCGGTGGAGACCACGACGACCGGCCGGCCCGGCGGCTCCGCCCGCACCAGCTGGCGGATCAACTCGTCCGCCGTGACGCCCGGCTTGGAGAAGAGCACCCGCACCCCGCGCGGCGGCGCGAGCAGCACCGGAGCGGCCAGCTCGGCCCCGTCGAAGACGCAGGTGACCTCGGCGCCGGAGCGGGCGGCGAGCGCGGAGAGCCCGCCGAGCAGCCGCAGCCGCTGCTTCTCCAGCGGCATCGTCGGATAGCCGGTCTTGGTGACGTTGTAGCCGTCGACGACGAGATGGGTCTGCGGCAGCGCCAACAACTGGTCGAGCAGGGCCGGATCGGTCTCCGACAGGGCCCGGGCCGCGATGTCCTTCGGCGACATCCGCCCCGGCTCCACGGCGTCCACGGTGTCCGCCGGGTGCACCGACGCCGGGGGCAGGGCGAGTTCGCGCCGCAGCCCCTGCGCCGCGTCGAGGACGGTGTCGAGCAGCAGCCGCAGCCGCATGTCCTCCACCGAGCGCCCCTCGCGGGCGGCCCGGCGGCTCGCCTCCAGGGCCGCCTCGACCTCGCCGAGCCGGGCCCTGAGCCGCCGCGACTCGCTCTCGGCGGCCGAGACCTGGGCGGCCGACTCGGCGCGCGCGGCCTCGGCCTCGGCCTGGAGCCGGCGCAGCGCCGCCTCGCCGCGCTTCACGTCGCTCTGGGCGCTGCGCAGCTTGCGCTGAAGCGATTCGGCTTCCTTGCGGGCGGCCTCCAGATCGTGCCGGAGCTGCTCGGTCTCGCCCCTGGTGCGCTCGCGGGCCGCGGCCAGCTCCTCGCGGAGCCGCTCCAGCTCGCGCCGGCCGGCCTCGTCGGCGCGCTCGGCGTCCGCCCGCTGGACCTCCTCGCCCGCGGCGGCCACCAGCTTGGACCAGCCCGGCGGACGGAGCACGTAGGCCGCCGCCGCCACGTCGACGGGATCGGCGGCGGCGGGCGGGGTGCCGGACTCCACGGCGCCGGCCAGCTCCGGCTCGGACTGCTTGAACCGTTCGCCGATCCGCTGCCGGAAGAGCGGATCGGACTCCAGCGCGGCGGCCATCGCGTTGCCGGCGAACTTGGCGCGCCGGCTCGCGGTGAAACGGGCGTACTGGCGCAGGGGTGCGGGCAGCTCGGCGACGGTCAGACCGCCGAAGGCGTCGGCGACCAGCGCGATCACCCGCCGCCGTACCCCCTCCGGCAGGGGATGGTCGAGCGTCTCGGCAGCGTCACCTGCCGCGCCGGCCGGTTCGCCACCGTGCGCGGGCTGCTCCACGATCCGTCACCCCTACTGTCGTCGGCGCCGTCCGTCAGGACTCGGCGCCCGGCTTGTCCACGAGTTCGATCTGGTCCACCGCGTTGCACCAGCGGCAGCGGACCGACTCGATGGTCTCACTGACCACCTCGCGCTCCTCGACCTTGGGCTCCCCGGCCAGGTCGAGGTGGACGTACTCGACGACCTTGGACGAGCGCGTCACGTCGAAGCGGGTCAGGTTGCCGCACAGGGTGCAGCGCCAGCGGGTCTCGGCGGTCGGCAGGGGAACCGTCGTCATGGTGCCGTCCTTCTTCCTGTCGTGGTGATACCAGGTGCGGGAGCCGCGGTGCGCCGTCGAACTGCGGTGCTCGATCCCGTAACCCTACGGCCTTCCCGGACGGCGCCCGGCCCGGCGAGGCACTCTGTCCACTTCGTCCCTTCTGCGTCATGATCTGTCCATGATCGAGTGGCGAGGCACGGCCCTGGGCGCCTGTCGGGGCCTCCGTACCGGACCCGTGGTGACCTACGGACTGATCGCCGCGTGCTGCCTCCTCTTCATTGTCAGCCCGGTCTCCGGTCTGAACCCGGCGTACGGGACCGGGGACGAGGTGGCGGCGGCGCAGAGCGCGTACTTCCTGCGCTGGGGGGTGGTGCCGGCCGAGCTGACGCGGGGCGATCCCGGGGCCCTGCTCACCCCCTTCACGGCGCTCTTCGTGCACGGCGGGTGGCTGCACCTGCTCGGCAACATGCTCTTCCTGTGGGTCTTCGGGGCGATGGCCGAGGAGCGGATGGGGCACGTCGAGTTCGCCCTCTTCTACCTGGGCACCGGCTACGTCGCCCTGCTCGGCTACGCGGTGGCGCACGCGGAGAGCGAGCAGACCCTGGTCGGGGCCTCGGGGGCGATCTCCGCGGTGCTCGGGGCCTTCCTCTTCCTCTTCCCCCGCTCCCGGGTGACGAGCCTCTTCCCCTTCCTCTTCTTCCTGCCGCTGCGCTTCCCGGCCTGGGCGGTGCTCGTCTTCTGGTTCACGCTCCAGTGGCTGGCCGCGCGGACCGCGGGTCCGGGCCCGGGGGTCGCCTATCTGGCCCACGTGGTGGGCTTCTCCGTCGGCTTCCTCTACGCCTGGGTGCGGTTCCGGGGTGGGGATAGAGTGAAAACCCCAGCAGCGGCGACCGAGGGAGACAGCCAGCCGTGATCACCGCGATCGTCCTCATCAAGACCAGCGTGGACCGCATCCCCGAGATCGCGGAGTCGATCGCCGCGCTCGACAACGTCAGCGAGGTCTTCTCGGTGACCGGCACGTACGACCTCATCGCGATGGTCCGGGTGCCCCGCCACGACGACCTGGCCGAGGTCATCCCCGGCCGGATCAGCAAGATCCCGGGCGTCGAGGGCACCGACACGCACGTCGCCTTCCGCACGTACTCGCAGCACGACCTGGAGGCGGCCTTCGCCATCGGTCTGGAGTCCTGAGGCCGGTCCCCGCCGGAGCCCGGATGAAGGAATCCTCATCCGGGCTTCATCCCGGGGCGCGCCCGCGCGTCCCACCCTGGCGACCATGTCCTTCACCCACCGCATGGCCGGCCTCGTCGCCGTCGTCGCCGTCCCGCTCGGCATCGCGGCCACCAGCTACGCGCTGACCGACGAGCCGGAGGCGCCGCGGGTCCCGCCCGCCGTCCACCTCTCCACCCCGCCGACGCCCACCGGGCCGACCGCGCCGACGCCCACCGCGCCGGCCTCCCCCACCAGCGCGCCGCCCGCCCCCACGGCCCCGTCGGCGCCGCCGCCCTCCGACTCCGTCGTGCCCGGCCCCTCCGCCACGGGCGACGACGACGATGACGATCACGAGTGAAGCCCACCTACCACCGGCTCTCCGCCCGCGTCCGCATCCTGCTCTGGCTGCTGCTGGTCATGGCGGTGGCGCTGGCCGCGGTCGCCGTGGTGACCCGCACCCTGCTGCTGCGGGACGCCGACCACCGCATCAACCAGCTGCTCACCCAGGAGACCGGCGAGTTCGCCACCTTCGTCGAGCAGGGCGTCGACCCGGACACCGGCCGGCGCTTCACCGACCCCGAGGCGCTGCTGCGGGTCTTCCTCCAGCGGCAGTACTCCGACCCGGACGAGGAGCTGCTGGGCCTGGTCGGCACCGGCGGGCCCGGACCGCGGGTGGTCCGGCAGTCCCGGGACATCCCGAGCCCGCTGCCGCTGCACCGCGACCGGCCCTCGCTCGACGCCGTCGCCGCCGCCCCGGAGTCCTCGGGGCGGCTCGACCGCGCGCGGGGCGAGGTGCGGTGGGCGAAGGTGCCGATCGAGACCGGCGGCCCGCCGTCCGCGTTCGTCGTCGCCTTCCACGCCGACCGGCAGCAGGCCATCGCCGACGAGGCGTTCCGGATCCTGCTCGCCATATCGGGGGTGGCGCTGCTGCTGACCACCGGCATCGGCTGGGTGGTCGCGGGCCGCATCCTCGCCCCCGTCCGGGTGGTGCGGACGACCGCCGCCGAGCTGACCGAACGGGACCTCACCCAGCGGATCCCGGTGCAGGGCAAGGACGACATCGCGGCGCTCGCCGAGACCTTCAACGCGATGCTCGACCGGCTGGAGCGGGCCTTCGCCGGCCAGCGGCAGTTCGTCGACGACGCCGGGCACGAGCTGCGGACCCCCATCACCATCGTCCGCGGGCACCTGGAGCTGATGGGCGACGACCCGGCCGAACGGGCCGAGACCGTCCGGCTCGTCACCGACGAGCTGGACCGGATGAGCCGGATCGTGGAGGACCTGCTGCTGCTCGCCAAGGCCGAGCGGCCGGACTTCGTGCGCACCGAACCGGTGCAGCTCGGCGAGCTGACCGCCGACGTCTTCGTGAAGGCCCGGGCGCTGGGCGACCGCGACTGGGTGCTCGACGGGGTGGCCGACCGGGAGGCGCGGCTCGACGCCCAGCGGATCACCCAGGCGATGGTGCAGCTCGCGCAGAACGCGGTCCAGCACACCGTGCCGGGCGCGCGGATCGCGATCGGCTCGCGGAGCACCGCCGGACGGATCGAGCTGTACGTGGCGGACCGGGGCCCCGGCGTGCAGGAGCAGGACGCGGCGGTGATCTTCGAGCGGTTCCGGCGGGGCACCGCCCGGCGCGGGGCCCGCACCAGCGGCGCCGGGCTCGGGCTCGCCATCGTCCGGGCGATCGCCGAGGGGCACCGGGGCGGCCGGGTGGAGCTGCGCCCGACCGAGGGCGGCGGCGCCACCTTCGTACTTGTCTTCGAGGAATGAAGATCCTCGGTTCGCAGGGGATCCGCGGGGGATCCGCAGACGATTCCCCGGGGATCCGCACAGGATCCGCAGAGGAGAGACCATGAACCGCGTCCTGATCGCGGAGGACGAGGAGCGCATCGCCTCCTTCGTCGAGAAGGGCCTCCGGGCCAACGGCTTCACCACCACCGTCGCCGCCGACGGCGACACCGCGCTCTCCTGGGCGCTCACCGGCGGCTTCGACCTGATGGTCCTGGACATCGGACTGCCCGGCCGGGACGGCTTCACCGTCCTGCGGGAGCTGCGCGAGGCCCGGGCCACCCTGCCCGTCCTCGTCCTGACGGCCCGCGACTCGGTACGGGACACGGTGGCCGGCCTGGAGGGCGGCGCCGACGACTGGATGACCAAGCCGTTCCGCTTCGAGGAGCTGCTGGCCCGGATCCGGCTGCGGCTGCGCACCGCCGCCCGCGCCCCCGAGGTCACCGTGCTGCGCAGCGGCGACCTGAGCCTGGACCTGCGCACCCGGCGGGCCCGCGCCGGCGACCGCACGGTGGACCTGACGGCCCGTGAGTTCGTGCTGCTGGACCTGTTCCTGCGCCACCCCGGACAGGTCCTCTCCCGGGAGCAGATCCTCTCCCACGTGTGGGGGTACGACTTCGACCCCGGCTCCAACATCGTGGACGTCTACGTCCGGGCGCTCCGCAAGAAGCTGGGCGCCGAACGGCTGGAGACGGTCCGGGGCATGGGCTACCGGATGCCGTGACGCGCCCGGCCGGCGCCGCGTGAAGCCTCCTTCATGGAAGGCTCATCGACGGCTCACCGGCCGCCCGGAGGGTGGTTCCCGTGCCCCTCTCCCTCCGCCAGACCGTCTGGCTCTGCCTCGCGCTCGGCGTCTGCGCGGTGCTCGCCCTCCCCGGCACCGCCCCCGGGCTCGGCGGCGAGGCCCGGCTGACCCTGGCCGTCTTCGCCCTCGCGACCTGCGCCTGGATCGCCGCGCCCGTCGACGACACGTACATCGCGCTGGGCGCCGGACTCGCCCTCACCGTCACCGGCGTGATCAGCGCCGACACCCTCTTCGCCACCCTCGGCGACGCCACCGTCTGGCTGCTGATCTGCGCCTTCGTCCTCGCGGCCGCGGTCACCAGGACCGGGCTCGCCGGCCGCGCCGCCGCCTTCCTCGTCACCGGCGCCGGCAGCGTGCGCCGGCTGGTGCACCTCACCACCGCCGCGCTGGTCGTCACCGCCTTCGCCGTCCCCGCCACCTCCGGGCGGGCCGCGCTGGCCCTGCCCGTCTTCCTGGCCCTCGCCCAGGCACTGGCGGACCGGCGGCGGCTGGTGGTGATGCTGGCGCTGCTCTTCCCCACCGTCATCCTGCTGTCGGCCGTCGCCACCCTCATCGGCGCCGGCGCCCACCTCATCACCGTCGGCGTGCTCCTGGAGCAGACCGGCGAGTCCCTCGGCTTCGCCCGCTGGCTGGTCCTCGGCCTCCCGCTCGCCGTCGTCTCCTCCCATCTGGCCGCCGAGGCGGTCCTCCTCACCACCACCCGCCAAAAGGACCGGCGCGCCCCGGTGCGGATCACCGTCGCCGCGATCCAGGAACACTCCCCCACCCCGGTGTCCGGGCCGCTCTCCCCGCCCGAGCAGCGCTGTCTGCTGCTGCTGTGCACGGTGGTGGTGCTCTGGTGCTCCGAGCCGCTGCACGGGGTGTCGCCCGCGGTGGTCGCGCTGATCGGCGCGGTGGTGGCCTCCTCCCCCGCGCTCGGCACGGTCCGGATGAAGGACGGGCTGCGGTCGGTGCCCTGGCCGATGCTGCTCTTCATGGCCGCGACCATGGCGATGGGCGTGGCGCTGGCCGAGTCCGGCGCGGCCGGATGGCTGGTCGGCGGACTGCCGGACGGGGTGCCGCCGTGGGTGTTCCTCGCCGTCGTCGTCGCCGTCAGCACCGCCGCCCACCTGGTGCTCCAGTCCCGCTCCGCCCGCTCCTCGGTGCTGGTGCCGCTGGTGGTGGCCGCGGCGGTCGGCGCCGGGGTCAACCCGGTGGCCGCCGCGCTCGCCTCCACCGCCGCCGCCGGCTTCTGCCAGACCCTGCCCGCCTCCGCGAAACCCGTCGCCCTCTTCGCCGAACCGCCGGACGGCGTCCCCTCCTTCACCCCCCGCGACCTGCTGCGGCTCTCCGCCGTGCTCGCCCCGCTCAGCGCCGTCCTGGTGCTCTGCTTCGCCCTGTTCGTCTGGCCGCTGCTCGGCGTGCCCGTCCTCCTGGAGTCCCAGCCGTGAGTCTGCACATCGCCGTCGCCCCCAGCGGTTTCAAGGAGTCCCTCTCCGCGCCGGAGGCCGCCGAGGCCATCGCCGAGGGCCTGCGCCGGGTCCGCCCGGACGCCGTCGTCGACCTGATCCCGCTGGTCGACGGCGGGGAGGGCACCGCCCGGGCGCTGGCCGCCGCGACCGGCGGCAGGCTGCTGCCCCGGGTCGCGGCCGGCCCCCTCGGCACCCCGGTCGAGACCCACTTCGCGCTCCTCGACCGCTCCTCCGCGGTGGTCGAGATGGCGGCCGTCGCGGGCCTCTCGCTGGTGCCGGCCGGCCGCCGCGACCCGGGCGCCACCACCACGTACGGGGTGGGCGAGCTGATCCGGGCCGCGCTGGACGCCGGAGCCCGCCGGATCCTCGTCGGCTGCGGCGACTCCGGCACCTCGGACGGCGGAGCGGGTGCGCTCCAGGCCCTCGGCGCCCGGCTCCTGGACGACGGGGGAGCCGAACTCCCCCTGGGGGGCGCCGCGTTGACGCGGCTCGCGCGGATCGATGCGGCCGGGCTCGATCCCCGGCTCGCGGCCGCCGAGCTGTTGGTGGCCTGCAACCCGTACAACGTGCTCACCGGCGAGCGGGGGGTGGCCCGGGTCTTCGGCCCGCAGAAGGGCGCGGGCCCGGAGCGGGTCGAGGAGCTGGCCGCGGCCCTGGACCGCTGGGCCGACCTGCTCGTACGGGACCTGGGCGCGCCCCCCGGACTCGGTACGGCCCCGGGGTCCGGCGCCTCGGGCGGGCTCGGCGCCGGCCTGGCCGCGCTGGGGGCCCGGCTGCTGCCCCGGTTCGAGGTGCTGCTCGACCGGATCGACCTGGACGCCCGGCTGGCCCGCGCCGATCTGGTGATCACCGCGGAGGGCGCCCTGGACGGGCAGACCGTGCGGGGCAAGATCCCGGCGGAGGTGGCCCGCCGGGCCAAGGCGCACGGGGTGCCGGTGCTGGCGCTGGCCGGGACGCTGGGGCACGGCGCGCACGAGGTGCGGGCGGCCGGGGTCGACGCGTACGGCTCGATCCTGCCCGCGCCGGTGGCGCTGCCCGAAGCCCTGGACCGGGGCGCCGAGTTCCTGGCGGACGCGGCCGAGCGGGCCCTGCGGATGGTCCTGGTGGGGACCCGGCTGGCCGCCTGACCGGCCGGCCGTTCAGCCGCGGTCGGGGACGCAGCGGCCGTCCTCCGTGCGGTACGTCCACCGGGCGCCGTCGCGGACCAGCTCCTTCACGGCGCCGACGAACCGCTCGACGTGCTCGTCGGGCGTGCCGGCGCCGAAGCTGACGCGGATGGCGTTGAGCGACCTCTCCCCCGGGTTCGCCTCGGGCGCGCCGCACTCGCCCGGGTCCTGCGGGTCGGAGCCGAGCAGGGTCCGGACCAGCGGGTGGGCGCAGAAGAGGCCGTCGCGGACGCCGATGCCGTACTCGGCGGAGAGGGCGGCGGCGAAGTGCGAGCTGTTCCAGCCGTCGACGACGAAGGAGATGACGCCGACGCGCGGGGCGTCGTCGCCGAAGAGGGAGAGGACACGGACCTCGGGGACGTCGGCGAGGCCGGCGCGGACGGTGTCGATGAGGTGCCGCTCGCGGGCGACGAGGGCGTCGAAGCCGGCCTCGGTGAGCGCCTTGCAGGCGGAGGCGATGGAGTAGACGCCGATGACGTTCGGCGATCCGGCCTCGTGGCGGGCCGCGGTGGTGTGCCACTCCACGTCCACCCCGCCGTCGGTCCGGCGGGCCACGGTGCGGGAGGCGCCGCCGCCGGCCAGGTACGGCTCGGCGGCCTGGAGCCAGTCGGCGCGGCCGGCGAGGACGCCGGAGCCGAAGGGCGCGTACAGCTTGTGCCCGGAGAAGGCGACCCAGTCGACGTCGAGCTCCTTCACCGAGACCGGGTGGTGGGGCGCGAGCTGGGCGGCGTCGAGGACGATCCGGGCGCCGTGCGCGTGGGCGGCGGCGGCCAGTTCGCGGACCGGCCACAGTTCGCCGGTGACGTTGGAGGCGCCGGTGACGCAGACCAGGGCGGGCCCGTAGGGATCCCGGTCGGCGAGGGCGCGCTCCAGGGTCTCGACGGCCTGCGCCGGGGTGCGGGGCGCGTTGAGGTAGGTGACCCGGGCGTCCTGCCACGGCAGCAGGGAGGCGTGGTGCTCGGTCTCGAAGACGAAGACCTGGCAGTCGGCGGGGATCACCCGGGCGAGCAGGTTGAGCGAGTCGGTGGTGGAGCGGGTGAAGACGACCTGGTCGCCCTCGCGGCAGTCGAGGAACTCGGCGACGGTGACGCGGCTCTGCTCGAAGAGGTCGGTGGAGAGCTGGGAGAGGTAGCCGGCGCCGCGGTGGACGCTGCCGTAGTACGGGGCGTAGGCGGCGACGTCGTCCCAGACCCGCTGGAGGGCGGGGGCGCTGGCGGCGTAGTCGAGGGCCGCGTAGGTGACCTCGCCGCCGGTGACGAGCGGGACGGTGACGTCGCGGCCGAGGACGGGCAGCGGGCCGGCGCAGCAGGCGTCGGCGGACTCGGCGGCGGAGGCGGCGGTGGCGGAGGCGTTCGGGCGTGCGGACATGGCGGTGTCTCCCGGCAGGACAGGCGAGGGGCGTGAAGGACCCGCGGGGCAGCGCGAAACGGCGTGCCGCGTACGGGTGTTGCCTCGACGCGCGGCGAGAAGGGGGCCGCACGGAGGTGGGAAAAAGGGGCCGGAGGCCCTAGCGCATTCGCTTGCTCACGAGACCGCTCCCTCGAGGACCAGGACCCCAGGGTTGGCGCAGGGGTCCGCGCTTGCCGAGGACCTTGCTGTCCACGGCCTGGTCTTCACCCGGGGCACCCCGCCACGGACGGAGGGTTGCCGGACAGCCAGCCGGGGCTTGAGGGCTGTCACTCATGACCTGTCGCCGAACGTATGCCACCGCTCGCGGTCCGCGCAACCCCGTCCGCATTCCGGAACGGGAGTCGCGCGGACCGCCCGGTGGACCCTCAGGCGTTGCTGGCGGCGATCCAGCGCTCCAGGGCGGCGCGGGCGGCCCCGGAGTCGATGGACTCCGCCGCCCGGTCCATCCCGGCCCGCAGCCGCTCCGCGAGGGTGCCCCCGCCGGGCTCCAGGGCGGTGAGCGCCGCCGCCGCGTTGAGCAGCACCGCGTCCCGTACGGGACCGGTCTCGCCGGCCAGGAGCCGGCGGGCGACGTCGGCGTTGAAGGAGGCGTCGGCGCCGCGCAGCGCCTCCAGGGGCGCGTAGTCGACGCCGACGTCCTTCGGGTCGAAGACCTCCTCGCGGACGGCGCCGTCCCGGACCACCCACACCCGGGAGGTGCCGGTGATGGTCAGCTCGTCCAGGCCGTCGTCACCGCGGAAGACGAGGGCCGAGTTGCCGCGCTCGGCGAAGACGCCGGCGACGATCGGGGCCATCCGCGGGTCGGCGACGCCGACGGCCTGGGCCTTCACCCGGGCCGGGTTGGTGAGCGGGCCGAGCACGTTGAAGGTGGTGCGGATGCCGAGCTGGCCGCGGGCGGCGGCGACGTGCCGCAGCGAGGGGTGGAACTTCACGGCGAAGCAGATGGTGATGCCGGCCTCCTCGGCGACCTCGGCCACCCGCTCCGGGGTGAGGTTGAGGTTGATGCCGAGCTTCTCCAGGACGTCGGAGGAGCCGGAGGCGGAGGAGGCGGCGCGGTTGCCGTGCTTGACGACCTTCGTGCCGGTGCCGGCGACGACGATCGAGGCCATCGTGGAGATGTTGACGGTCTTGGCGCCGTCCCCGCCGGTGCCGACGATGTCGACCGCCGGACCGGGCACCTCGATGGTGTTGGCGTGGGCGTACATGGTCCGGACGAGTCCGCTGATCTCCTCGACGGTCTCGCCCTTGGCGCGCAGCGCCACCATGAAGCCGGCGATCTGGGCGTCGGTCGCCTCGCCGCTCATGATCAGGTCCATCGCCCAGGCGGTGTCGTCGGCGGAGAGGTTCCGCCCCTCCAGCAGGCCGTTCAGGAGGGCGGGCCAGGAGCGGCCCGCCGTGGTCGGTCCGCCTGCCCGGGCTCCCGCGCCTCAGTCGTCCGTGCCGAGGACGAGGCCCGAGGTCGGTACGCCCGTGCCGGCGGTGACCAGGGCGCGGGCCGCGCCGGGTATCTGGTTCACCGAGGTGCCCCGCAGCTGGCGGACCGCCTCCGCGATGCCGTTCATGCCGTGGAGGTACGCCTCGCCGAGCTGCCCGCCGTGGGTGTTGAGCGGCAGCGCGTCCGCCGCGACGAAGTCCCCGCCCTCGCCGGGCCCGCAGAAGCCGAACTCCTCCAGCTGCATGAGCACGAACGGGGTGAAGTGGTCGTAGAGGATGCCCACGTCGATGTCGGACGGGCGGAGCCCGGAGGTCTGCCACAGCTGCCGCGCCACCACCCTCATCTCGGGCAGCCCGGTCAGCCCGTCCCGGTAGAAGCTGGTCATGGCCTCCTGTCTGCGGCCCGCGCCCTGGGCGGCGGCGAGGACGACGGCGGGCGGGTGCCGCAGGTCCCGGGCGCGCTCGGGGGTGGTGACGACGATCGCCTGGCCGCCGTCGGTCTCCTGGCAGCAGTCGAGGAGGCGGAGCGGCTCCGCGATCCAGCGGGAGGCGGCGTGGTCGGCGAGGGTGATCGGCTTGCCGTGGAAGTACGCGGCGGGGTTGGTCGCCGCGTACCGGCGGTCGGTGACGGCGACGTGCCCGAAGACCTCCGGGGTGAGGCCGTGGACGTGCAGGTAGCGCTGGGCGGCCATGGCGACCCAGGAGGCGGGGGTGAGCAGCCCGAAGGGGAGCTGCCAGCCGAGCGCGGCGCCCTCGGCGGAGGGCTCGCGCCGCTGCACGCCGGAGCCGAAGCGGCGCCCCGACCGCTCGTTGAAGGCCCGGTAGCAGACGACGACCTCGGCGACCCCGGCGGCGACGGCGAGCGCGGCCTGCTGGACGGTGGCGCAGGCGGCGCCGCCGCCGTAGTGGACGCGGGAGAAGAAGGAGAGCTCGCCGATGCCGGCCGCCTGCGCGACGGTGATCTCGGGGCTGGTGTCCATGGTGAAGGTGACGAGTCCGTCCACGTCCCCGGGGGTGAGCCCGGCGTCGTCGAGGGCGGCGCGCACCGCCTCGACGGCGAGGGAGAGCTCGCTGCGGCCGGAGTCCTTGGAGAACTCGGTCGCGCCGATGCCGGCGACGGCGGCCCGGCCGCCGAGGCCGTCGGGGCGGCGCAGGCTCATCGGGGCACCTCCACGGTGACCGTGCCGGTGACGTGGTGGCCGAGGCCGTTGGCCCCGGCGACGCGGACGAGCGCGGTGAGGGTGCCGTCCGGCCCGTCCGTCACCTCGGCCACGGTCCCGGTCAACGTCATCGTGTCGCCGGGGTGGTTGGGGGCGCCGAGCCGGATGGCGACCTTGCGGAGCACCGAGCGCGGGCCGAAGTGGTCGGTGACGTACCGGCCGACGAGGCCGTTGGTGGTCAGGATGTTCATGAAGACGTCCGGGGAGCCCTTCTCCCGGGCGGCCTCGGCGTCGTGGTGGACGTCCTGGTAGTCGCGGGAGGCGACGGCCCCGGCGACGATCAGGGTCCGGGTCACCGGGATCTCCAGCGGCGGCAGGGTGTCGCCGGCCTTCGCCTCCGGTCGTTCCACGGGCTTCACGACGGGTCTCCCTTCGCGAGCAGGTCGCCGAGTTCGGCGAGGAGTTCGGTGCCGCCGCCCAGGTAGGCGTCGAGCTGCCGGCCCCAGAGGAAGTGCCGGTGGACGGGGTGGTCGAGGTCGGCGCCCGTGCCGCCGTGGAGGTGCTGGCCGCTGTGCACGACCCGTTTCCCCGCCTCGGACGCCCACCAGGCGGCGGTCAGCGCCGCTTCGGCGCAGTCGAGGCCCGTGTCGGACCGCCAGGCCGCCTCGTAGGCGGTGACCCGGATGGACTCGGTGTCCATGTGGGCGTCGGCAGCCCGGAGTTGCACCGCCTGCCGGGTGGCGAGCGGCCGACCGAACTGCTCCCGTACGGAGGTGTGCGCGACGGCCCGGGCCAGCGACCCGGCACAGACACCCGCCTGGAGACCGGCGAAGGCGGTACGGGCGGCGGCCAGCACGTCCTCGTACGCCTCCGGCCCCTCCCGGCCCCCCAGCCGCTCGGCGGGCGTGCCGTCGAGCACCAGCCGCCCCGCCGCCCAGGGCGCGGTCAGCTCGACGGCCTCGACGACGGCGTCCTCGGTCCGCACCAGCCACAGGGCGCGGTCGGCGTCCGGTACGAGCACGTGCGCGGCGTCCCGCAGCCAGGGCACCCAGCCGACGGTCCCGGTGAGCCGCCCGCCGCGCGCCGTGACCGCGCCGGCCGCCGGGAAGGCGCCGGTCGCGACGGCCGTCCCGTCGCGCAGCCCCGGCAGCAGGCGGGCCCGCTGCTCCCCGGTGCCGTGCCGGGCGACGGCGAGGATCCCGTACACCCCGGTCGCGGCGAGCGGCACCTGGGCCGTCACCCTTCCCTGCTCCTCCAGGAGGAGGACGAGGCCGAGCAGGCCGATCTCCTCGACGGCGGCGGGCAGTCCGGCCGCGCTCAGCGCCTTCCACAGCTCGGCGTCCGTGCCGGTGCCGGCGGCGGCGAGCCGCTCGTGCGTGGAGAGGTCGCCGAGGATCCGGGCGGCCAGCTCCCGCGCGGCCTCCTGCTCCTCGGTGGGCGTGAAGTCCATGTCAGCGCTCCCCTCCCGCGGCCCTCGCGGCCGGCCCGTCCGCCACGGCGCGGAAGACGGGCAGCTCCAGCTCCTCGTCGACCCGCCGGAACTCCAGCCGGACCGGCATCCCGATCCGGACCTCGCCGTACGGCACCCCCACCACGTTCGAGATCATCCGGACGCCCTCGGCGAGCTCGATCAGACCGACCGCGTACGGCGGGTCGAAGGCGGGGAAAGGGGGGTGGTGCATGACGACGTACGAGAAGACCGTGCCCTCGCCGCTCGCCTCGACGGCCTCCCACTCCGGCGCCCCGCAGGCGCCGCACCCCGGCAGCCAGGGGAAGCGGAGGGTCCCGCAGGCCGTGCACCGCTGGATCAGCAGCCGGTGGGCGGCGACGCCCTCCCAGAACCCGGCGTTGTCCCGGTTGATCACCGGGCGGGGCCGGCGTGGCCGCTCCGGGGGCTTCGGCGGCCGCGCGGCGGGGGCGTACTTGAGGATCCGGAAGCGGTGGGTGCCGGCGAGCTCGCCGTCCGCCCGCACGTCCGTCCGGGTCGTCACGAAGTGGCCGGTGCCCAGCCTGGTCGTCTTGCGCGGCGAGACGGACTCGACGACGGCGTCGAAGGTGATCTCGGCGCCGGGCCTGAGCGGGCGCAGGTACTCCTGCTCGCAGTCGGTGGCGACCACCGAGGTGTACCCGGCGCCGTCGAGGAGGGCGAGCAGCTCCCCGTACGCCTCGGAGCGGTCCTCGTGCCCGGAGAGGCCGCCCATCGTCCACGCCTGGAGCATGGTCGGCGGCGCGACCGCGTCCGGCCCCCGGTACGCCGGGTGCGTGTCCCCCATGGCCTCGCACCAGTGCCGGATCATCGGCAGGTTCACCGGGTCCTTGCCGCGCCCGGCGGTGACCGCGGGCCTCCCCTCGTAGACCTTCAACAGCTCGTACAGCCGGTCCCGCCCCTCGGCCGGCCGCTCCTGCCCCTCGTACGGCCGGTCCCGCCCCTCGGCCGGCCGCTCCTGCCCCTCGTGCGGCCGGTCCCGGTTCTCCCCGCTCATCGCCGGCCCCTCCCCCGCATGCCGAGCCGTGCCCGCGCGACGATCTCCCGCTGCACCTCGCTCACCCCTCCCCCGAAGGTGTTGATCTGGGCGGCGCGGTTCATGCGCTCCAGCTCGCCGCCGTCCACCTCCCCCGGCGATCCCGCTCGCACCGTCCCCGCGTCACCCGCGATCTCCTGACATATTCGGTACACCTCCACCGCCGATTCGGTTCCCGCGAACTTCACGCCGCTGGCGTCCCCGGGGGACAGCCGGCCGGCCCCCACGTCCCCCACCAGACGCCAGTTGAGCAGGCGTGTCGCCGCCAGCCGGGCGTGCGCCTCGGCCGCCCGGATCCGCACCCACGGCTCGTCAACCCGGCGCCGCCCCGTCACCGGATCGGGGGTGCGGGCGCGGTCG
Organism: Streptomyces sp. NPDC035033; assembly: GCF_040636735.1. NCBI lineage: Bacteria > Bacillati > Actinomycetota > Actinomycetes > Kitasatosporales > Streptomycetaceae > Streptomyces > Streptomyces sp. NPDC035033. The sequence goes on from NZ_JBEZUZ010000001.1 coordinate 18,881, forward strand.
AGCGCGGCGGCGAAGAAGTCCTCCGCCTGCATGCCGATCGCGGCCAGCGCGACCCGCTCGTGGTTGAGCTGGTCGGTGATGAGCCCCCAGCCGCCGTTCTCCTCCCCCACGAGGTTCCCGGCCGGGATCCGGATCCCGTCGTAGTAGGTCGCGGTCGTGGTGAGCCCGCCGACGGTCTCGATGGGGGTCCAGGAGAAGCCCGGGGTGTCGGTGGGGACGAGGAGGAGGGAGATGCCCCGGTGCGGGGGCGCCTCGGGGTCGGTGCGGCAGGCGAGCCAGATCCAGTCGGCGTTCTGCGCGTTGGAGGTGAAGACCTTCTGCCCGTCGACGACCCAGGAGTCGCCGTCCCGCACCGCCCGGGTGCGGAGCGAGGCCAGGTCCGTACCGGCCTCGGGCTCGCTGTAGCCGATGGCGAAGACGCACTCGCCGCTCAGGATCCGGGGCAGGAAGGCGGCCTTCTGCTCCTCGGTGCCGTACCGCATGAGGGTGGGGCCCACGGTGTTGAGGGTGACCATCGAGACCGGGGCTCCGGCCCGGTACGCCTCGTCGAAGAAGACGAACTGCTCGTCGGGGCCGCGGCCCTGCCCTCCGTACTCCTCCGGCCAGCCGAGGCCGAGGAGCCCGTCGGCGCCGATCCGCCGCAGCAGCCGGCGCTGGGCGGGCCCGTCGGTCGCCGGGGGCGGCCCGTCGGGCATCGTCTCGCGGAAGTACGCGCGGAGTTCGGCGCGCAGCCGGAGCTGCCGCTCGGTCGGGGCGAGGTGCACGGGGCGGCCTCCCGGAGGGGACGACGAAGGTTTCTGACTGTCCGTCAGATACGGTCGCCGTGTCAAGGCACGGGGCTTCCCCTCCGCGCGGGACCGGCACGAGACCCCGCCGGGAACCCCGCCCGGGGCGGCGCACGGGGCGGGAGAACGGCGAGGCGGCCCGCACGACGGTGCCGAAGCACCGCCGCACGGGCCGCCGTTCACACCGCGGTCACGCCCCCTCGGGCCGTCCCCGTGGGATCGTCACCACCACGGGGTGAAGTTGACGACGTTGTTCGACTGGGCGATGTGGGTGAAGGCGGAGCCGTTCACACTCGCCGTGTTGTTCTGGTTGGAGGCACCGGAGCCGGTCGCCACCTGCTGCGTGGTGGTCGAGTTGCCGTTGTTGTCGCCACCCACGCCGCTGCCGATGATGGTGGCGACGCTCGTGTTCGATCCGTCGTCCGCGAAGCCGCCGTTGTCGGCCTGCGCCACGCCGCCGAAGAGGGCTGCGGCGAGCGGCAGGGCGGCGACGGCGGCGACGATGCGGGCGGTACGGATGCTTGCCATGTCTGTTCCTCCGGGAACTGAAGCCAGTCTGCTGTGCACGGAAACGCTGATCTGAAGGAAGGCCGCGAACTCCGGCCCTGACCAGGGAGGTTGGCCTACCGCCCCGGTCGGTCGTTCTCTGCTCGACGTCGCGAATCCAGAGTTGCCCACCGAATCCCCGGCGAACCACCCCGGACGGCCGCATTCCCCCGCAAGCGTGAGGACAAGCCGATAAACCCTTCGTAGCCGAGAAACCCCCAGCTCACAGCGGGGAGGGGTGGCGAAACGGGCCGGGAACCGGTGTGCCGCAAGAGAGGAAGCGTTCCGCCAGAACCCCCGACAAAACGGACCGGGACCGCCCGTCGGCCCCCGGACCCGATCGAACGCATCTCATCGGCAGGGAAAGGAATTTCGAGCGGATGTCTCCGCCCGGGCCACCCGCCTCCGCCCGAACCCTTCGCCTCGGCGCGTCTCCCCGCCGCCGCTCGGTCCCTCCGGTTCAGCCCGTCTCCCCACCGCCGCTCGGGCCCTTCGGTTCAGCCCGCCTCCCCGACCGCCGCTCGGGCCCTCCGGTTCAGCCCGCCTCCCCGACCGCCGCTCGAGCCCTCCGGTTCAGCCCGCCTCCCCGACCGCCGCCTCGAAGGCCGCGTACGCGATGGCGTCGAAGAGCACGAACCGCACCTCCTCGACCGCGGTCTCCGCGGCCCGCACGGTCTCGACCGCGATCCGCGCCCCGTCGTCGATCGGCCAGCCGTAGACGCCCGTGGAGACGGCGGGGAAGGCGACCGTACGGTCCCCCAGTTCGTCCGCCACCCGCAGGGACTCCCGGTAGCAGGAGGCCAGCAGTTCCGACCGGTCCTCGTCCGCCGACCAGACCGGCCCCACGGTGTGGATCACGTGCCGCGCGGGCAGCCGGCCGGCCGTGGTCGCGACCGCCCTCCCGGTCGGCAGTCCCCTGCCGTAGTGCGAGCGGCGCAGCGCCCGGCAGGCTTCGAGGATCTCCGGCCCGCCCTTCCGGTGGATGGCGCCGTCGACCCCTCCGCCCCCGAGCAGGGACGAGTTGGCGGCGTTGACCACCGCGTCCGCCGCCTCGGCGGTGATGTCCCCCCGCACCAGCACGATCCGGACCATGACGCCCTCCTCGGCTCCCGGGACGGCTCCCGCCCCTTCCATCCTCCCGCCGGGCCGGTGGAGGGCGCAGCCGCTTTTACCCCACTCCGCCGGCCCGCGGACCCCTCTCCGGGGCTCGGAACGGCCGGTACGGGGAGCAATGCATACCTACGGGCCGACGCGACGGAAGCGGTGTCACACGTACGAGTGGGCATTCCGGCCTCCGCCGCGCACCTGCCGGAACCGTCGGCCCCGGTCCCGACTTCCACGGCTCCTCCCGGCCGGGAAGGGGGAAATGGCCGGTCCAACGGGTGTTTTCACCCTGAAGCGAAAGGAGATATGCGCGTGTCTAACCCCCCACCCGCGCCTAAATTATCCAGAATTTCACCTACTGCCCCAGTTGAAACCACGACGTCTCGTCGCCTAGGAGCGTGTCATGCAGATTCGCAGGTGGCTCCCGGACCAGCCCACCCTCATCGGCCGCCACGACTGGCCGGACGAGGGGGACGAGGGGACCCACCTGCGGCTGCGGGCCGGCGCCATCGTCGTGCTCGACCGGCGGGCGTGGCGGGTCCTGGAGATCACCGGCTACCCCAACGCCCACTGGCCGGAGGCCTACGAGAAGGCGTGGCGCGACCACATGGAGCTGTGGTGGCACGCCAACGAGCTGCGGCGGGTCAACAACCAGGCGGTCAAGCCGGCTTCGGACCGCGGCGACTTCTACAAGCGCCCGGTGGTCCTGGTGCTCCGCGACGAGAACCTCCCCCGCTCCGCGCCGAAGCACTGGTGCGCCCCCGCCAGTCAGGACTGGCAGGTCCTCCCCGAGCACTACGCCGTCTGCCGGGCCTGCGGAGAGCTCCCGCCCTGCCACCACGGGGAGTACAGCCCCGAGGGCGGCCCCCGCCTCCCGGAGCAGAGCGGCGGGATCCCGCTCATCGTGCCGGAGGGCTGCTGCATGGGATGCGCCGAGCTGATCAAGCCGCGCATGCGGACCGTGCGCTTCCCCGGTCCCAACCTCTGGTACCCGGACCTGGGCGAGGACACCGCGGTCTTCCACGCCCGGGCCGCCTGCGAGGACCAGGTGGCGTTCTACCGCGCGCAGTGGCAGGCCAAGTACCCCCAGCCCACCGCGCATCCGCCCGCCCCGGCCTTCCCCGGCTTCGACCACTTCTTCCTGCCCCAGCCCCGCCACGACCAGGACCCGGCCGCCGTCCTCACCGCCGCCCACGGCCCCGCCCTGCCGCACGGCCAGGGCTCCACGGCGCCGCACGGCCAGGGCTCCACGGCGCCGCACCCCCAGGAGGAGGCGCACTCCTCCCTGGTCACCGGCTCCGGCGCCTTCTCCCCCGCCTTCGACGACTACCGGCCGGAGCCCGGCCCGTACCCCTCGGCCCCGCCGCCGGCCTCCCAGGCCGGCCAGTCCCCCCACGCCGCACAGGCCGCCCACACCCCCCAGGTCACCACCCAGACCGCCATGCCCGCGTCCGCTCCCTCACCGGCCCCCGCACCCGCGTCCGCACCCGCCGCGTCCGCGCCGGCTCCCGTCCCGGTGTCCGTCCCGGACGCCTCGCCCGCCGTCCGGGCCGCGGAGGAGCTGAGCCGCTCCCTCACCTCCCCGCCGGCCTTCCACAACGCCGAGCAGGCGGCCCGGGTGATCGAGGAGCTCACCGCCGCGGTCCGCAACATCGCCCTCTGCCTGAACAGTCCGCAGGCCCGCAGCCACCCCCACCCCTGAAGGGCCGCCCCGCCCCGGAAAAGCCGCGAGCCTCCGACCGGTCACGCCGGTCGGAGGCTCTCACGCGCTGCGGTGGGTGTGGGATTTGAACCCACGGAGACATCGCTGCCTCGACGGTTTTCAAGACCGTTCCCTTAGGCCGCTCGGGCAACCCACCCTCGCTCCGGACCGCTTGGGGCGGAGCGGGCTACAGCGTACCGGGTGGGGGGAGGGGGCGGGGGAGAGCGTGACGATCTTGGGCGGGTTGACGGGGCGGCGTCCGGAGCGTCCGGGATGCCCGGGGCGCCTGAAGATCATCCGAAACGGAGGGTTAAAGTCCGTTCACAACATCTTCACGTTTTTTGAGAAGGACCGAGGGACGCAGGGTGCAGGGCACGATCGACGGGTTCGGCTACGGCATGGTCACGCCCCTGGTGGGCTACGTGATGGCCTGCCTGGGCAGCGCGCTGGGACTGCGGTGCACCGTGCGGTCGCTCGCGAGCGGCCGGGCCCGCAAGCCCGGGTGGCTGGCGCTCGGAGCCGCGTCCATCGGGTGCGGGATCTGGACCATGCACTTCATCGCGATGCTCGGCTTCCGGGTGAGCGAGACGGCGATCTCGTACGACGGCCCGCTGACCTTCCTCAGCCTGCTGGTCGCGGTGCTCGTCGTCGGCGCCGGGGTCTTCACCGTCGGCTACCGCGGCGCCCGGCCGGTCCCGCTGCTCACCGCCGGCCTCTTCACCGGCCTCGGCGTCGCGGGGATGCACTACCTGGGCATGGCCGCCATGCGGATGAACGGTTCCCTCACGTACGCGCCCGGTGTCGTCGCGCTCTCCGTCCTCATCGCCGTCGTCGCCGCGACCGCCGCCCTCTGGGCGGCCGTCTCCGTCCGGGGCCTGCTCGCCAGCCTCGGCGCGAGCGTCATCATGGGCATCGCCGTCACCGGCATGCACTACACGGGGATGGCCGCCGTCGGCGTCCGGGTCGCCCACGACGCCCACGCCGCCGTCGGCGACGGCTCCTCCGCCCTCGACGTGCTGCCGCTGCTGGTCGGACCGCTCATCTTCCTGGTCCTCGCCGCGGCCGTGGTGATGCTCGACCCGATGCTCATCATGGGCGACGACGAGCCCGCCGGCCGGCCGGGCCGGCGCCTCGACATCGGCGACATCCGGGTCAGCCTGAACGCCGACAACAACTGGGGCGTCACCGGCGCCGCCCAGAGCCGGGAGCGGTAGGACGGCCGGCCCGCGGACGGCGGCGGCGCCGGGGCGGATCCCCGGCGCCGCCGTCCGTCGTCGACGCGCGGGCCGCCACGCGCGCGTGGGTCAGCTGTCGCCGGTGCGCTCGCCGAGGACGACCGTCGTCGTCGCCGGCTTGCCGTCCCGCTCGTAGGTGATCTTCACCGAGTCGCCCGGCTTGTGGGTCCAGATCTCGCTGATGAGGGTGGGGCCGCTGTCGATCGTGCGGTTCCCGAAGCCGGTGATCACGTCGCCGGGCCGCAGGCCGGCCTTGGCCGCCGGGCCGTCCGGCGTCACCGCCGCCGTACCGCCCGCGCCCTGCTCCGCGATGGTCGCGCCCTCGCCCTTATCGTTCATGTTCACGGTCGCGCCGATCACCGGGTAGACCGGCTTGCCGGTCTTGATCAGCTGCTCGGCCACCGCCTTCGCCTGGTTGACCGGGATCGCGAAGCCGAGGCCGATCGAACCCGCCTGGGACTGGCCGTAGCCGCCGCCGGTGGACTGGATCGCCGAGTTGATGCCGATCACCGCGCCGGCCGCGTCCAGCAGCGGGCCGCCCGAGTTGCCCGGGTTGATCGAGGCGTCCGTCTGCAGCGCGCTCATGTACGAGTTGCTGCGGCCGCCGTCGCCCGAGGCCACCGGGCGGTTCTTGGCGCTGATGATGCCGGTCGTCACCGTGTTGGAGAGGCCGAAGGGCGCGCCGATCGCGATCGTCGAGTCGCCGACCGCCACCTTGTCCGAATCGCCCAGCGGCAGCGGCTTCAGCCCCTTGGGGGCCTCCTTCAGCTTGAGCACCGCCACGTCGTAGCCCTCGGCCCGGCCGACGACCTCGGCGTCGTACGTCCTGCCGTCCGAGAAGGTCGCGGAGAGCGTGCCGCCCTCCGCCGCCGACGCCACCACGTGGTTGTTGGTGACGATGTGGCCCTCCTGGTCGTAGACGAAGCCGGTGCCGGTGCCGCCCTCGCCCTGCACGTCGCCCGACTTCGCCTGGATGGTGACCACGCTCGGCAGCGCCTTCGCGGCGACCGCCGCGACCGTGCCCGGGTCCCGCTTGAAGGAGGCCGGGGCCTCGCCCGAGGAGACCGTCGTCGACGCCGTGGTCCCGTCCTCGCGCTGGGCCGCCCAGTAGCCGATGCCGCCGCCGATGCCGCCGGCGACGAGCGCCGCGACCAGGACCGCCGCGACGAGCCCGCCGGTGCGCTTGCGCGGGGCGGCCGGGGCCGCGGGCGGGCCCGGGACCGGCTCGGCCCAGGACGGCACGACCGGAGGCGCCGGCGGCAGGCCGCCCGCGGAGGCGGCCGCCATCGCGGGAGCGGGCTCCTGGGCCGGGGCCTGGACCGGAGCCGGGGTCGGGGGCACGGGCGGGACCGGCGGCACGGCGGGGGCGGGAGGCGTGGCGGGGGCGGACGGGGCAGTCGGGTCCGCCGGAACCTCGGTGCCCTCGTTCTCGGTGCTCACAGCTCGCTCTCCTCGTTCACTGCGCGGGGACGGTGATACTCGCTCCAGGGTGCTGCGCCCAGCCTTTCCCACCCGGCGTCAGACCGCGGTAAGGCGGAGCTGTGCGTCGGCACCCCATTCTTTATAACCGGGCAGAACGGACAGGTCTCGGGTGCCCGCACCGCCCCGCCAATGGCACCATGACGCGGTGACCCACGCACGGCAGCAACCGAACCGCGGCCCCGTCCAGGTCGTCGCCCACCGAGGGGCCTCCGAGGACGCGCCGGAACACACCCTGGCCGCCTATGTGAAGGCCATCGAGGACGGCGCCGACGCCCTGGAGTGCGACGTACGGCTCACGGCCGACGGACACCTGGTCTGTGTCCACGACCGTCGGGTCGACCGTACCTCGAACGGTCGCGGCGCCGTCTCCACGCTCGAACTCGCCGACCTCGCCGCCCTGGACTTCGGCGCCTGGAAGGCGTTCAAGGAGCGCGAGGACTCCGGGGAGCCGGGCGAGCTCCCCGACTGGGGCGACCCCGGGTACACCTCGGTCCTCACCCTGGAGCGGCTCCTGGAGCTGGTCTCCGACGCCGGGCGGCGGGTCGAGCTCGCCATCGAGACCAAGCACCCCACCCGCTGGGCCGGCCAGGTCGAGGACCGGCTTCTCGCGCTCCTGAAGCGTTTCGGGCTGCACGCGCCCGTGACGGCCGAGGAGTCCCCGGTACGGGTCATGAGCTTCTCGGCCCGCTCCCTGCAGCGGATCTCCGCCGCCGCGCCGGAGCTGCCGACCGTCTCCCTCGCCCAGTTCGTCACCCCCCGGCTGCGCGACGGGCGCCTGCCCGCGGGCGCGCGCGTGGCGGGGCCGTCCATCCGGATCGTCCGGCACCACCCGGCCGTCATCCTGCGCCTCCAGAAGGCCGGCCACCAGGTCCACGTCTGGACGGTGGACGAACCCGAGGACGTCGAGCTCTGCCTGCGGCTCGGCGTCGACGCGATCATCACCAACCGCCCCCGGCAGGTCCTCGCCCACCTCGGGCGCGCCTGAACCGCTCCCCGGCGGCCGGAGCGGGGGGGCCCGCGAGGGGGGCGCACCGGCGCGTTCGGAGCGTTCGGCACGTACGCGATCGTCACTTGTGCTCCACACCACCCGGAACAGGCGGTTTCCGGCCGGGGTCCCCGGGGCATCCACACGGTGGCGTGGGGCGAAGGAGGTCTCGGGGGTGGCGTTGGTGGTGGCACAGAAGGTGCCCACGTCGTCGAGCATGGCCGTACCCCATGGCCCTGCGGGCGTGGGGGAAGCGCGACACCGGATGCGGGACGAGCTGTACCGCAGCGGAGTGTCGGAATCGGTCGTCGACGACGCGGTCCTGATCCTGTCCGAACTGCTCAGCAACGCCTGCCGGCACGGCAGTCCGCTGGGCCGGGGCGACCGGGGAGAGGGCGACGTGCTGGCGGCCTGGCGGCTCGATCCGTCGGGCGGGCTGACGGTCGAGGTGACGGACGGGGGCGGTCCCACGAGACCCGTTCCGTCGACGCCGTCGGTCACGGCGCGCGGCGGACGCGGGCTCAACATCATCGGCGCCCTGGCCCAGGACTGGGGCGTGCGCGACAGCGCGACCGGCGAGGTCACGGTCTGGGTGATCGTCACGGAGGGGCACCGCCGCGAGGACTTCGCGGCCCGGGTCGGCGCCGGCGGCTGCGGCTTCGACCTCCTCGACGCGTACGACGACCTGGACTGAGGGGCGCCGGGCCCGTCGGCGGACACCGGCTCCGGCCCGGTGTCCGCGCCGCGGAGCGCGTACCGGATCCGACGTCCTCGCGGGCTCCGGATCCGCGTCCGTGCCCGCGTCCGCCGCCGCTCCGGACAGGCACCGGACAGGCGGGCGCCCCGGCGGACGGTCCGGGCACGGCGGAGCCTCCGGCGGCGTCCGGGCGGCTAGGCTCGCGCCCGACACAGCACCGCGATCGGGAGAAAGCCACACCATGGCCAAGAAGCGCCCCCAGACGAAGGCCGGCAAGAGCGGCCAGGCACAGGTCACGAACGGGGAGATCCCGGTCGTCGGCGCGCGCGAGCCCTGCCCGTGCGGTTCGGGCCGCCGCTACAAGGCGTGCCACGGCCGGGCCGCCGCGCACGCCGCGACCGAGCACGTCCAGCGCCCCTTCGAGGGCCTGCCCGGCGAGTGCGACCTGGTCGCGCTGCGCGAGCTGGTGCCCGCCGCCACCGTGCCGCTCACCCTCAAGGGCGGGCTGCCCGAGGGCGTTCCGTCGGTGACGCTCGCGACGGTCCTGCCGATGGCCTGGCCCGCGCTCCGCCGCGACGACGGCTCCGTCCTGCTCGCCCTGCAGAACGACGGCACCTCCGGCGACCTCTCCCGCGACCTCGCCGACACCCTCCAGCGCGCGCTGGAGACCGAGCCCGGCAACCCGGTGCCGCCGCGCCGCGTCGAGCCCGAGGGCCCGCGCCTCCAGGACCTGCTCGACACGGACGCGCCGTTCGTGCCCGAGGTCCACACCGGCTTCGAGTTCTGGATCCCGCAGTCGGCGGACGGCGCCGACCCCGAGGTCGCCGCCTCCCTGGAGCGGGCCAACGCCGCCGCGATCCCGACGGTGAAGCTGGCCTCGGTCGACGCCGCCTACTGGTGCGAGACGCCGGAGAAGAACCACCTGCGCTGGGTCATGCCGCACCCGGAGGAGAAGCTGCTCGACGCGCTCGCCCGCCTCCACGTCGCCGGCGCCACCTCGCTCGGCGCGGACACCCGTCTGGTCGGCTCCTTCCGCGCCCACGGCCTGATGGTCCCGGTGTGGGACCTGCCGTCGGCGATGACCGCCGAGGAGTGCGAGAAGCCCGCCGCCGAGTTCGCCGAGCGACTGGCCGAGGCGCTCGGCCAGGACGCCCCGCTGACCGCCGAGGAGCGGCGTGCGCGCGGCGGCCTCACGAACCGTCAGGTGACTCTCAGCTGATACCCCAGGTGGTATCGGTGACTGACAGACCGACCAGTCGGTGACTTCCGCCACAGCGGAACCTACGGAGCGGTAAATCCCTGTCCGAATAACCGAGATCGAATTTGCGAACCGCAGATCTCTTGTTACCGTTCAGGGAGCCCGGTCGCTGGTGCATCCCCCGTCGCCAGCGACCGGGCGTTTCCATGCCCGCCCCGCCGTCGCGCCGGGGCCGCCCCCCTCAACTCGCTTCGCCGTCAGCCGTGTTGCTGCCCGCCCGGAGCAGCAGCGGCGCCTCGCCGCCCTCGTCCTCCCCCGCGAACTCCGCCACGGCCGTGTGCGCGCGGGCCGCGCCCGCCCCCGGCTCCCTCGGCGTCTCACAGGTCTCCGGCTCGTCCCGCGCGGGCACCGCGCAGCGCACCTGGACCGTCCGCCCGCCGGGCGCCATGAGGGTCAGGATCGCGTCGATCTCCCGTCCGGTGGCGTTGCGGTAGTAGGCGCGCGCCCAGACGTCCGGCCCCTCCGCCAGGACGCAGGTCTGCGCCTCGACGCCCTCGGGCGAGGCGAGTTCGGGGCCGCAGCGGCTGACCCGCTCGGGCACCCCGGCGGGGGCGGCGGGGCGCGCCGCGGTCCGCTCCGGCACCGGAGCGGGAACGGGCGCGGGCGCGGAAGCGGCGGGGTCCGCGGCGGTACGGTCCTCCCGGCCGAGCTCCAGGCCGCCGAACAGCTCCCCGACCGGCCCGCCGCGACCGGCGTCCGTCCCGCCCGGCTCCGTCCCGCCCGGCTCCGTCCCGCCCGGCTTCGCGTCGGCCGGCTTCGCGTCGGCCGGTGCCGGGGCCGCCGCGCGCGGCGGGGCGTCGTCCGACGGGCCGGCCTTCGCGGCGAGCGGCACCAGGACGGCGATCGCGACGGCGGTGCCGAGGCCGGCCACGCGGAGTTTCGCCGGGCTCAGCCGACTCATGCGCCCCACCTGCTCTGTTCGGGAACGATCACGGACCGTGGGGCGAACCTACCGGCGCGGGACGGGCCCCCGGCGGGCCGCACGCCCGATTCCCCTACGCGTCGACCCAGGACACACCCGTTCGGGTGAACGGCGACAGGCCCCCGGGGCCCCGCGGCCCGGTACGACTCGACAGGCCCAGCACGCCTCGGTCCGGCTCAGCCTGCCCCGGTACACCCCGGTACGGCTCGGTGCGCCTCGCGCACCCCCGGTACCGCTCGGCGCGGCTCAGTAGGCGAGCCGGCTCCCGCCGCCCGGTGCGGCCGTGCTCGCCTCGACCAGGGCGTCCACCACCGCCTCCACGTCCGGCAGCCACGGCCGGGCGGAGCCCGCGAGCGGCGCCCGCTCCCAGCGGACCTGCCCGGTGCCCGCCGTGGACGGCGGCAGCAACAGATAGCCGCCCTCTCCATGGAACCGCAGCGAGCTGGGCACGCTGTCCTTCGCGTACAGCAGCTCGCCGAGGCGCTCCAGGCCGTACGGGGCGACCAGGATCGACCAGCGGGTCGGCGTCGCCACCACCGGTCCGAAGCGCATGCCCGCCGCGTCGAGGGCCCGCAGCGCGCGCGTGCCCGCGACGGCCGGGAGGCTCACCGCGCACGGGGCGCGGCCGCCGGTGGCCAGCACGATCGGGGCGTCCGGGCGCCGGGTCCACCACCAGCGGATCATCCGCTCGTCGGTGGTGGCGGCGAGGAGGCCGGGGTCGAAGGGGTGCGCGCCGGGGACCACACAACCGGGGTCGGGGCAGGCGCACACCGGCCCGTCGCCGCTGGAGCTCTTCGCCGTACGGGCGGGCTCCTTCAGGCCCACGCCCGGCAGGACGGGCCAGTCCCACTCGACCGCGAAGGCGACCGCCGCGTCCTGTCGTGCGGCCCTCGCCTTGCGCCGGAACCGGAGCCTGCGTCGCCTTCCGAGGATCTCGCGCATGAGCGCTCGTTCCTTTCCGTTGAACGCCGAATCCACATCACACCACGTGCAGATCTCTTCACCGTGCGTATCAGCGCGTACAGCGTCGGCGGTGCGCCGCCCCGGGCGGGAGCGGGGCCGGCCGGAACGGGGCCGGGTCACAGTCAGGTCGAAGCCGGTTGAGAACACGATCCCCGCCACGCGGGGAGGGGCTGCGGCCTGCGGCACGTACGACGCCGGGGTTCCGCATCTCGATTCCGGGGCACTTCCAACTGCCCCTGCCTGCCATCGATTACGTACCCCGCATGCTCGGGATGACGCGCTTTCAAACGACGCCAGTCGACCGCAAATGGTGCACAGCGGGGTCAATTTTCAGCCAACTTCCATCCCACTTCAACCCCTGTGCGCGACCTCCCGGAGGACCACCCGGAACGCCCCTCGGACACCACAAGTCCCACCGGGACGATGCTGGACATCGCTCCTCGGGTGCGTGTACATGTGGAGACATCGAGCGGCGCAATATGACATGGGGGTTTGCGATGCCATGGCGTCAAACGCACCGGTCGGAAAGCCGACCGAGATGAGCTCCCCACACCTGCCGAAGCACGTCCCGAAAGTGGCCGGAATCGATTCCACGGTTCCCGCGCCACCGCACACTAAGGCGCCCCTCGCGGGCGTCCCCGCCGCCGCGGCACCGGCCGACGGCGCCCCCGCCCCCGGCGCCCTGATCACCGACCGCCTGGCCGGCTGGGTCTCCGACCTCACCACCCTCCACGAACTCACCGAGCGGCTCATCAGGACCTCCACCCTCGACGAGGCCCTGCGCGAACTCCTCGGCGCCGGAGCCGCCCTCGTGGGCGCCCGCCGCGGCATGGCCGTCCTCGAACCGGCCGACGGCCTCGGCCCCGCCACCACCATCGGCCTCGGCCTCGCCCACGCCGACCTCGGCACCATCGAGACCGTCCCCCGCAGCGCCACCAGCTACGGCCGCCTCCTCGACGGGCTCCCCGACCCGTCGGACCCGTACGGCGCCACCCGCGTCCCGGAGCCCATCGCCATCCCCGACGTCCGCGCCGAGGAGGGCCTCGACCCCCGCCACCGCGAGGTCGCCGCCCGCCTCGGCTACGCCGCCAGCTACGCCCTCCCCCTCGCCACCGAGGAGACCGGCCGCCTCGGCGCCGGCGTCTGGCTCTACGACGAGCCGGCCGCCCCCACCGACCGCCAGCGCCACCTCGTCGGCCTCTACGGCCGCTTCGCCACCGAGCACCTCGCCCACCTCCTCCAGGTCGAGCGCGCCCGCGTCCAGGTCTCCACCGTCGCCGAGGAGCTGCTCCCGAGCCGGCTCCCCCGCGTCCCCGGCGTCCGCCTCGCCGCCCGCCACCGCACCGGCCCCCGGGGCGGCGGCGACTGGTACGACGCCCTGCCGCTGCCCGAGGGCGCCCTCGGCCTCTCCGTCGGCTCGGTCTCCGGCACCGGACCGAGCGCCCTGGCCGCCATGGGCCGGCTCCGCGCCTCGCTGCGCGCGTACGCGGTGATGGAGGGCGAGGACCCTGTCGCCGTCCTCTCCGACCTGGAGCTGCTGCTCCGGCTCACCGAGCCGGCCCGCTCCGCCACCGCCCTCTTCGCCTACGCCGAGCCCGCCCGCCGCCGCCTCGTCCTGGCCGGCGCCGGGCACGCCCCGCCGCTGCTCATCGGCGAACACCGCACCGAGTACGTGGAGACCTCGCTCTCCGCCCCGCTCGGGATGCTCTCCTGCTGGGAGGCGCCCAGCGTGGAGCTGTCCCCCGCGCCCGGAGAAACGGTGCTGCTCTACACGGACGGGCTGCTGCGGCGTACCGGCGACCCCATCGACCGGGCCTTCGCCCGGCTCCACGCGGCCGCCGCGAGCGTGCCGGCGGCGGACCGGGACGACCCGGGCGCGATCGCCGACCACGTCCTGCGGACCGTGCTTCCGGACGGGCTCGGCCCGGCCCCGGAGGGCGAGGACGTGGTCCTGCTCGCGGCCCGCTTCGACTGAGCGGGCACCGAGCGGGCGGTGACCGCGTTGTGACCGCGCGGTAACGGGTCTTCCGGCCCTGGGCCCCCTTCCGCACGACCGTACGATGGAGGGGGTTCAGTGTCGTACCAAGAGGAGGCAGACCCGTGGCCGATGAGCTCACCCCGGAGACCCCGGACGAGGCCGAAGAGCCGATCAAGCAGCGGAAGAACGGCCTGTACCCGGGCGTCTCCGACGAGCTCGCCGAGAACATGAAGTCCGGCTGGGCCGACACGGAGCTGACCGGGCTGGAGCCGATCCCGCAGGCGGCCGAGACCGCCGCGCGCCGGGCGGCACTCTCCGCCCGCTTCCCGGGCGAGCGCCTGGTGATCCCGGCCGGCAACCTGAAGACCCGGTCGAACGACACCGAGTACAGCTTCCGCGCCTCCACCGAGTACGCGTACCTCACCGGCGACCAGACCCACGACGGCGTCCTGGTCCTGGAGCCGACCGCGACCGGCCACGACGCCACGATCTACCTGCTGCCGCGCTCGAACCGTGAGAACGGCGAGTTCTGGCTCGACGGCATGGGCGAGCTGTGGGTCGGCCGCCGCCACTCCCTCGCCGAGGCGGAGCAGCTGCTCGGCCTGCCCGCGAAGGACGTCCGCGAGCTCGCCGCCGCCCTCAAGGAGGCCACCGGTCCGGTCCGTGCCGTGCGCGGCCACGACGCCGGCATCGAGGCCGCCCTCACCGACAAGGTCACCGCCGAGCGCGACGAGGAACTGCGGATCTTCCTCTCCGAGGCCCGTCTGATCAAGGACGACTTCGAGATCGCCGAGCTGGAGAAGGCCTGCGCCGCCACCGCCCGCGGCTTCGAGGACGTCGTGAAGGTCCTCGACAAGGCCGAGGCCACCAGCGAGCGCTACATCGAGGGCACCTTCTTCCTCCGCGCCCGCGTCGAGGGCAACGACGTCGGCTACGGCACCATCGCCGCCGCCGGCCCGCACGCCTGCACCCTCCACTGGGTCCGCAACGACGGCGCCGTCCGCTCCGGCGACCTGCTCCTCCTCGACGCCGGCGTCGAGACCACCGAGCTCTACACCGCCGACGTCACCCGCACCCTGCCGATCAACGGCCGGTACACGGAGATCCAGCGCAAGATCTACGACGCCGTGTACGAGGCGCAGGAGGCCGGCATCGCCGCGGTGAAGCCCGGCGCCGCCTACCGCGACTTCCACGACGCCGCCCAGCGGGTGCTCGCCGAGAAGCTCGTCGAGTGGGGCCTCGTCGAGGGCCCGGTCGACCGCGTCCTGGAGCTGGGCCTCCAGCGCCGCTGGACCCTCCACGGCACCGGCCACATGCTCGGCATGGACGTCCACGACTGCGCCGCCGCGCGCACCGAGGCGTACGTCGACACCACGCTGGAGCCGGGCATGTGCCTGACCGTCGAGCCCGGGCTCTACTTCCAGGCCGACGACCTGACCGTGCCGGAGGAGTACCGCGGCATCGGCGTCCGGATCGAGGACGACATCCTCGTCACCGAGGACGGCAACCGGAACCTCTCCGAGCAGCTGCCGCGCCGCTCCGACGAGGTCGAGGCGTGGATGGCGGCCCTGAGGGGCTGACCCCGTCCCGCGTGCGGGGCCCCTTCCGAGGGGCCCCGCACGCGGTTTCAGGCCATCAGGAGGGACGGGCTGTCCTTCCACTTCAGGAGCTTGTCGAAGCTGACCACCGCGCCGCCCCGGCCCGAGCGGCCGAAGTGCACGTGGTCGGAGAGCTCCTCGATCAGCCGGAGCCCGCGGCCGCTCTCGGCGTCCTGACCGGCCGCCCGGACGGGCGGTGCCCCGGGGAAACCGGGACCGGCGTCGGCGACCTCGATCCGGCAGGTCTCCCCGTCGAGGAAGGCCGTCACCCGGTACGCCTCCGAACCGCGGCCCGCGGCGGCGCCGCCCCCGTGCTCGACCGCGTTGGCACACGCCTCGGTCAGCGCCACCGACAGCTCGTAGGACACGTCGGGATCGACCCCGGCCGTCTCCATGGTGCCGAGGAACAGGCGCCGGGCGAGCGGAACGCTCGCGGCCTCGCGCCGCAGATGGAGTGACCACCAGATGCTCATGCTCCAGCCTCCCGGCAGCGGCTCGACATACCCCTAGCTATTGCCGGGGACGGCGGTCCGTAAGCGCCCGGACGCGCCAAGAGCGCCCGTTCGGCGGATGCACCGGGCCCCGGACCCGGTGTATGTCATCCCGAACACCCCCAAGAACGACCTTGCGGACCTGCCGCGTGGCCGCCGGGGTCCTGGTGCGATGATGGGGCCGCCATGACTGCCCCCGCGCTCGCTCCACGGCTGCTGAGGGCCGCGGTGTTCACCGCGGTCTGCGTCGTGCTGTCCGCGCTGGGACACGCCCTCGCCGCCTGCGCGGGCATCGCCCTGTGGACCCTCCTCGCCGGCTTCCTCGGCGTCTTCGGGTTCACGGTCCTGCTCACCGGGCGCGAGCGCTCCCTCGGCTTCGTCGTCGCCTGCCTCGCGGGCGGACAGCTCGGGCTCCACCTGCTCTTCGGCCTCGGCCGGCAGCGGCTCGCCCTGAACCCCGAGGCCGACGACGCGCTGGTGCGGGCGGCCGCCAAGCTCGTCTGCGGGGCGGGCGCCGCCGCCCTCACCCCGAGCGACGCCGCCGGGATCCTGAGCCGCGCGGGGATCGACCCGGCCGCCGTCCAGGCACACGCGGGCGTGCACGGGGCCGACGCGGCGCACGCCGGCGGCGCGCTGCTGCCGAGCCTGCCGATGCTCCTCGGCCACCTGCTCGCCGCCCTGGTGGCGGGCTGGCTGCTGCGCCGGGGGGACCTCGCCCTGGTCCGGCTCGTGGAGCTCTCCGAGCAGGGCACGGCGGAGCTCGCCGAGGGCGCGCCCGTCCGCTCCCTGCGCGCCGCGCTCCGCCTCGTACGGGCCCTGCTCGCCGGCCTGGCGACGCTGGCCCCGGCCGGTCCGCGCGGCCGGCTCCGCACCGCCTTCGACTCCGCGCCGCCGCCGGTGGCCGGGGCGCTCCAGCACACGGTGATCCGCCGCGGCCCGCCGGCCGCCTGCGTCCTCGCAGCCTGACGCGGTCCGCTCCGAAGGGGAGCGGGGCCGCGCCCGTCCGTACGCGCCCGCCCGGGGTCCGCCCCGCCGGCCGCCGCGCCCGGACCGGACCGCCTTCTCCTCCCGGGCCCCTCGCGGCCCCTCATCGAGCTGGAGTTCCTCACCATGAACGTCTCCCGTGCGCTGGTCACCGCCGGCACCGCCGCCGCCTCCGTCGTCCTGCTCGCCGGACCGGCCCTCGCCCACGTCGGCGTGCAGCCGGTGGGCGAGGCCGCCCAGGGCGGCTACGCGACCGTGAACATCAAGGTCCCCAACGAGCGCGACAACGCCTCCACCGTGAAGGTCGAGGTCAACTTCCCGCTCGACCACCCGCTCGCCTCCGTCATGCCGCAGCCGGTCCCGGGCTGGAAGGCCGAGGTCACCAAGGCCGACCTGGACAAGCCGCTCACCCTGCACGGCAAGCAGATCAAGCAGGCCGTCTCCAAGGTCACCTGGACCGCGGACGGATCGAAGATCGGCCCCGGCCAGTTCCAGCAGTTCCCGCTCTCCCTCGGGCAGCTGCCCGAGGACACCGACCAGCTCGTCCTCAAGGCGATCCAGACCTACGACAACAAGGAGGTCGTGCGCTGGATCGAGGAGCAGAAGGGTGCCGAGGAGCCGCAGAACCCGGCCCCCGTCCTGAAGCTCTCGGCCGCCGGCGAGGACCACCACGGCGGCGGCGCCGCCACCCCCACCGCCTCGGCCACGACCTCCGGCGCCACGGCCTCCGCCGCCGCGGACGCGAAGGCCGGCCACGAGGACGGGGCCGGCGCCCACGCCGAGGCCGCCTCGTCCTCCACCACCGACACCACGGCCCGGGTCCTCGGCGTCGTCGGCATCCTCGTCGGCGTCGCCGGCGTCGCCTTCGGCGTCCTCGCCGGTCGCCGTCGCTCGGCCTGACGGCACCCGCCCAGCACGTCCAGCACTCCGAAAGACAGACACCGCATGTCCACAGAGAAGACGTCCCCGTCGCAGAGCGGCGGGGACGGCCCCACCGGCCGCCCCGGGCGGCGCACCCCGCTGATCGTCGCCGCCGTCGCGATCGTCGCCGCCCTCGGCATCACCGCCGCGGTCGGCCTCGGCGGCGACGACGCCAAGGACACCTCCTCGGGCTTCGTCCAGGTCGAGGGCGGCACCGCCGAGAAGGGCCGGGCCGCCACCGTCCTCGACCGGCCGTTCACCAAGCCCGACCTCGTCCTCACCGACACCGAGGGCGAGACGTACGACCTGCGCGAGCGCACCAAGGGCAAGCCGACGCTCCTCTACTTCGGCTACACCAACTGCCCCGACGTGTGCCCGCTGACGATGAGCAACATCGCCATCGCCAAGAAGCGGCTCCCCAAGGCCGACCAGGACAAGCTTCAGGTCGTCTTCGTCACCACCGACCCCGAGCGGGACACCGCCGCCTCACTGGCCAAGTGGCTGCCCGCGGCCGGCGACCCCTCCTTCACCGGGCTCACCGGCGACTTCTCGAAGATCCAGGCAGGTGCCCGGTCCATCGGCATCGGCATCGACCCGCCGAAGAAGGAGAAGGACGGCACCGTCGTCTCCATGCACGGCGCCCAGGTCGTCGCCTTCTCCCCCACCACCGACCAGGGCTACGTCCTGTACGGGGAGGACACCACCGTCGAGGACTACGCCAAGGACCTGCCGAAGATCATCAAGGGGGAGAACCCGTGACCCGCCGCACCACCGCCCTGTCCGCCGCCGTGGCGCTCGCCGCCGCCCTCGCGCTCACCGGGTGTTCGTCCGACGGCGGGAAGCCCGAGCTGAAGGTCAGCGGCGCGTACATGCCCCAGCCCGTGATGGACATGGCGGGCGGCTTCCTCACCATCCGGAACACCGGGGGCACCGCCGACAAGCTGACCTCGGTCACCAGCCCGCTCTCGGACGACGTCACGATGCACGAGACGAAGAACCAGAAGATGCAGCGGGTGAAGGCCTTCGACATCCCCGCCAACGGGGAGCTGAGGCTGGACCGGGGCGGCAACCACCTGATGTTCATGGAGCTGAAGTCGAAGCCGAAGCAGGGCGAGAAGGTCAGCGTCGAGCTGCACTTCGAGAAGGCCGACCCGATCACGGTCGAGCTGCCCGTCGAGGCCCCCAACCACAACCCTCAGCAGCACTGAGCTCGTTGACGGAGTGACACAGTGACGACACCCACCGCCCCGCGCCTCGGCACCGCCCTGGCCCGGCTGCTCGTTCTCGCGGCCGCGCTCCTGGGCACGCTCCTCGCCGGCGCCGCCCCCGCCTCGGCCCACGCGGCGCTGACCGGGAGCGACCCGAAGGACGGGGCGGTGGTCGCCACCGCCCCCGAGGAGGTCGGCCTCACCTTCTCGGAACAGGTCGCGATGGGCGCCGACTCGATCCGGGTCCTCGACCCCTCGGGCCGGCGCGCCGACACCGGCGAGATCATCGACCTGTGCAGCGGCGCCGTCGTCAAGTACGGCGTGGCCCTGCGGGCCGGTCTGCCGGACGGCACCTACACCGTCGCCTGGCAGGCCGTCTCCGCCGACAGCCACCCCATCGCCGGGGCCTTCACCTTCTCCATCGGCGCCCCCTCCGCCACCTCGGTCGCCCTGCCCGACCGGGCGGCCGGCGGCGGGATCGTCGGCGCCCTCTACGGCATCGCGCGCTACCTGTCGTACGCGGGCTTCGCCGTCCTGGTCGGCGGCGGCGCCTTCGTGCTGCTGTGCTGGCCGCGCGGCGCGGGCGTCCGGCCCGTGCAGCGGACGGTCGTCCGGGGCTGGCTGGCCCTCACCGGCGCCACCCTGGCCATGCTGCTCCTGCGCGGCCCGTACACCGGCTCCGGCGAGCTCGCCGACGTCTTCGACCTGGCGGGGCTCCAGGCCGTGCTCCAGACCAAGACCGGGGCGGCGCTCACCTCCCGGCTGCTCCTGCTCGGCGCGGCCGCGCTCTTCGTCGCCGTCCTCTTCGGCGCGTACGCCCGGCGCACCGACCCGAAGGAGCGCAAGGACCTCGCCTTCGGCCTGGGCCTCGGCGGCACGGTCGTCGCCGCGGGCATCGCCGGCACCTGGGCACTGGCCGAGCACGCCTCCACCGGCATCCAGCCGGGCGTCGCGATGCCCGTCGACATCCTGCACCTGCTCGCCGTCGCCACCTGGCTCGGCGGGCTGACGACCCTGCTGGTCGCCCTCTACCGGGCGCCCTCCGTGGAGCGCGCCGCGGTCGAGCGCTTCTCCCGGGTCGCCTTCGCCTCGGTCGCCGTCCTGGTGGCCACCGGCCTCTACCAGTCCTGGCGCCAGGTCGGCTCCTGGTCCGCCCTGACCGGCACCCGGTACGGGCAGCTGCTCCTGGTCAAGATCGGCCTGATGGGCGTGCTCGTCGGCGTCGCCTGGATATCCCGCCGCTGGACCCGGCGGCTCGCCGAGCGGACCCCGGAAGCGGACGCGGAGGCGGGCACGGAGGCGGGCGCGGAGGCGGAGCCCACCGAGGAGGAGCGTGAGGAGCAGGCGCTCGAGGAGACCCTCGAAGAGGTCATCGCCGAGGAGACGGACCCCGAGCGGGCCGCCCAGCTCGCCCGGCAGCGCGCGGCGATGGCCACCGCCCGGCGGAAGAAGGCCCGGGACGCGGATCCGGAGCGGACCGGGCTGCGCCGCTCGGTGCTGACCGAGGCCGCCGTGGCCGTCGTCCTGCTCGCCGTGACCACCGTCCTCACCTCCACCGAGCCCGGCCGCACCGAGGAGGAGGCCGCCCGGTCCGGCGGGGCGGCGGCCGGCCCGGCCGCGGTGCCGGACCGCCCGGTGGACATCCGGCTCCCCTTCGACACCGGCGGCGTCGACGGCAAGGGCGTCGTCCGGCTCACCCTCGACCCGGGCCGCACCGGGGCCAACGCGCTCCACCTCTTCGCCGAGCGCCCCAACGGCAAGCCGCTGGACCTCCCCGAGATCAAGGTGAACCTCACCCTGGAGGAGAAGGGCGTCGGTCCGCTGCCCGTCGCCCCGGACCGGATCCAGACCGGACACTGGACCGCGAGCGGCGTGCAGCTCCCGCTGCCCGGCGACTGGCGGATCCAGGTGACGGTCCGCACCTCCGAGATCGACCAGACCACCATCGAGAAGAACGTCAGGATCGGCTGAACCCCCGTGAGCACCCCCGTGACCGGCTCCGCGCCCGGCCCCACCCCCGGCCCCTCGTCCGGCGACGCCTCCCCCTCCTCGTCCGGCGGCGGCCGGCCCGACGTCTCCCGGCGCCGGCTGCTCGGCACCGTCGGCGCGGCGGGCGCGGCCGGCCTGGTGATCGGCGCGGCCGGCGGCGCCGGCGTCGCGACAGCCGTCTCGGAGGGCGGCTCCGCCGCTCCCGGCGCCGGCGACCCCCGGGCCCTGACCTCGGTGGGGGCCACCGAGGTGGCGTTCCACGGCAGGCACCAGCCCGGCATCACCACCCCGCTCCAGTCGCGGGGCCACCTGGTCGCCTTCGACCTCGCGCCAGGCGCGGGCCGCAAGGAGGCCGCCGCGCTGCTGCGCCGCTGGTCGGCGACGGCGCGGACGCTGATGGCCGGGAAGGCCCCGTCCGGCGACACCGGGATCGCGCTGGACGCGGGCCCGTCCTCCCTCACGGTCACCTTCGGTTTCGGCCGCACCTTCTTCGATCGGACGGGGCTGACCTACCGGCGGCCGGAGCAGCTCGATCCGCTGCCCGCCTTCTCCTCCGACGCCGTCGACCCCAGGCGCTCGGAGGGCGACCTGTGGGTGCAGATCGGGGCGGACGACGCCCTGGTCGCCTTCCACGCGCTGCGCGCGCTCCAGAAGGAGGCCGGGGGCGCGGCCCGGGTGCGGTGGCAGATGAACGGCTTCAACCGCTCGGCGGGGGCGACCGCCCGCCCGATGACCGCGCGGAACCTGATGGGCCAGGTCGACGGCACCAACAACCCCAAGCCCACGGACCCCGACTTCGACCGGCGGATCTTCGTCCCCGCCGGGGCGGCCGGCGCCCAGGACTGGATGGCGGGCGGCTCGTACGCGGTCGTGCGGCGGATCCGGATGCTCCTGGACGACTGGGAGCGGCTGTCGACGGAGAAGCAGGAGCGGGTCATCGGGCGCCGCAAGGCGGACGGGGCACCGCTGTCGGGCGGTTCGGAGACCACTCCGCTGGACCTGGACAAGGCGGGGCCGGACGGGAAGCCCGTCATCCCCGGCAACGCCCACGCCCGGATCTCCGCCCCCGAACAGAACGGCGGGGCCGCGATGCTGCGCCGGCCCTTCTCCTTCCACGACGGGATCGGCGCGGACGGCACCCCGGACGCGGGGCTCCTCTTCATCTGCTGGCAGGCCGATCCGCTGCGCGGCTTCGTGCCGGTGCAGCGCAAGCTCGACCGGGGCGACGCGCTGTCCGCGTTCATCCGGCACGAGTCGAGCGGGCTCTACGCCGTGCCGGGCGGAGCCGCCGAGGGCGAGTACGTCGGCCAGCGGCTGCTGGAGGGCTGAGGCCCCGGCCCGCCGGGCGGCCGGGGCCGGCGGGCGCCCGGAGGCCGGGACGGGGAAGAGCCGGGCGACGGGGCGCATTAGGGTGACGGTATGTCCGCCACCCGGTACACCTACCTCGGCCCCGAAGGCACGTTCACGGAGGCCGCTCTGCGGAGCCTGCCCGAGGCGGCGACGCGGGAGCTCGTCCCCATGGTCTCGGTTCCGGCCGCGCTCGACGCCGTACGGCACGGGGAGGCGGCCGCCGCGCTCGTCCCGATCGAGAACTCGGTCGAGGGCGGGGTGACGGCGACCATCGACGAGCTGGCCTCCGGCGAGCCGCTGATGATCTACCGCGAGGTGCTGCTGCCGATCGCCTTCGCGCTGCTCGTGCGGCCCGGGACCGCGCTGTCGGACATCAAGACGGTGACGGGCCATCCGGTGGCCCAGCCGCAGGTGCGCAACTGGCTGCGCAAGCACCTTCCGGAGGCGGTGTGGGAGTCGGCCGCGTCGAACGCGGACGGGGCCCGGCTGGTGCGGGAGGGGCAGTTCGACGCGGCCTTCGCGGGCGAGTTCGCGGCGGCGACGTACGGCCTGGAGGCGCTGGTCAAGGAGATCCACGACGCGGAGAACGCGGAGACGCGGTTCGTGCTCGTGGGCCGGCCGGCCCGGCCGGCGGCGCCGACCGGCGCGGACAAGACCTCGGTGATGCTGTGGCTGGGTGACGATCATCCGGGTGCCCTTCTGGAACTCCTCCAGGAGTTCGCGGTGCGCGGGGTGAACCTGATGCTGATCCAGTCCCGGCCGACGGGGGCCGGGATCGGGAACTACTGCTTCGCCGTGGACGCCGAGGGCCACATCTCGGACCGCCGGGTGGGCGAGGCGCTGATGGGTCTGAAGCGGATCTGTCCGCAGGTGCGCTTCCTCGGTTCGTATCCGCGGGCGGGCGCGTCCCGCGCGGACGTCCGGCCACTGCGGCGGGGGACCTCGGACGAGGAGTTCACGGCTGCCTCCGACTGGTTGGCGAGGGCCCAGGACGGCAGGGCCTGACCGCGATACTGACCGAACGGCGCGCCTCGTGCGTTCGTTCGTCCACAGGCAGAGCTCACTAGTCCTACCTGCATACTTTTCGTTTTCCCCCTCGGTTATCCACAGGGCTGTGGCGCAAGCTGGGGACAAGTCGACACCCGGTCTCCGCAAGGTCGACAAATCGCCCGCTTCACTCCTCGCGCGCATGCCCTCCATCCACAGGCCGTACCGCTGTCCACGTCAGAACGGGCTACCGCGACTCACTCTCCGGAGGGATCGATTCCCCTCGAAATGGGTGCGTGAATGGAGTTTGATCACCTAATTCGGAGGTGACGGAGGGGAAATCCACAGAACTTCCGCACACCCTGTGGATAACTTGATTCGCCGCGCATTTCCCCAGCCCGCAAGATTCGGCAATTCGGGCATACCGGTACGCGTTCTCATATACGGTGGGGTCGCGCGAGCGCACACCGGTAGCCTGGTGGGGTGATTGACCTTCGCCTGCTCCGTGAGGACCCCGACCGTGTTCGCGCCTCCCAGCGCGCCCGTGGAGAGGACGTCGGCCTCGTCGACGCCCTGCTCTCCGCCGATGAGCGGCGCAGGTCGTCCGGCGTCCGCTTCGACGAGCTCCGATCCGAGCAGAGGGCGCTCGGAAAGCTGATCCCCAAGGCCACCCCGGAGGAGCGCGCCGAGCTCCTCCAGCGCGCCGAGCGGCTCAAGACCGACGTCAAGGCCGCCGAGGCCGAGCAGAACGAGGCCGACGAGTCGGCCAGGAACCTGCTCCTCCAGCTCGGCAACATCGTCCACCCGGACGTGCCGGTCGGCGGCGAGGAGGACTTCGTCGTCCTGGAGACGCACGGCACCATCCGCGACTTCGCGGCCGAGGGCTTCGAGCCCAAGGACCACCTGGAACTGGGCGAGGCGCTCGGCGCCATCGACGTCGAGCGGGGCGCCAAGGTCTCCGGCTCGCGCTTCTACTACCTGACCGGCGTCGGCGCCCTCCTGGAGCTCGCCCTGGTCAACGCGGCCATCGCGCAGGCCACCGAGGCCGGCTTCGTCCCGATGCTCACCCCCGCGCTGGTCCGCCCGCGCGCCATGGAGGGCACCGGCTTCCTCGGCCAGGCCGCGGAGAACGTGTACCACCTGGAGAAGGACGACTACTACCTGGTCGGCACCTCCGAGGTCCCGCTCGCCGCGTACCACATGGACGAGATCATCGACGCCGACAAGCTGCCGCTGCGGTACGCGGGCTTCTCGCCCTGCTTCCGCCGCGAGGCCGGCACGTACGGCAAGGACACCCGCGGCATCTTCCGCGTCCACCAGTTCGACAAGGTCGAGATGTTCTCGTACGTCGCGCCCGAGGACGCGGAGAACGAGCACAAGCGGCTCCTGGAGTGGGAGAAGCAGTGGCTCAACTCCCTGGAGCTGCCCTTCCAGGTCATCGACGTCGCCACCGGCGACCTCGGCGCCTCGGCCTCCCGCAAGTTCGACTGCGAGGCGTGGATCCCCACCCAGGGCAAGTACCGCGAGCTGACCTCGGCCTCCAACTGCGACGGCTTCCAGGCCCGCCGCCTCTCCGTCCGCATGCGCGACGACCAGGGCGGCAAGAAGGCCGTCCAGCCGCTCGCCACGCTGAACGGCACGCTGTGCGCCGTCCCGCGCACCATCGTCGCCATCCTGGAGAACCACCAGCTCGCCGACGGTTCGGTGCGCGTCCCGGAGGTCCTCCGGCCGTACCTGGGCGGGCGCGAGGTCCTGGAGCCGATCGCGAAGTGAGCGCCTTCCCCTACCGCCTGGTCGCGACGGACCTCGACGGCACGCTGCTGCGGGCCGACGAGTCCGTCTCGGACCGCACCCGGGACGCGCTCGCCGCGGTGACGGCGGCGGGCGCCGCGCACATCGTCGTCACCGGCCGGGCGGTGCCCTGGACCCGGCACATCCTCGACGACCTGGGGTACCGGGGGATCGCGGTCTGCGGCCAGGGCGCGCAGGTCTACCACGCCGGCGAGCACCGGCTGCTGACCTCCCTGACCCTGGACCGGCAGCTCGCCGGGCTCGCCCTGTCCAAGATCGAGGCGGAGGTCGGTCCGCTGGCGCTGGCCGCCAGCCGGGACGGGCTGGAGGGCGAGGTCCTGATCGGCCCCGGCTACCGGGCCCAGGAGGGTCCGCTGCCGTACGTGCCCTACGAGGACCCGGCCGAGGTGTGGACGGCGCCGCTCACCAAGCTCTACATCCAGCACCCGACCCTGTCCGACGACGAGCTGACCGCGGTCGCGCGCGCCACCGTCGGCGGGCTGGTCGACGTGGTCATGGCGGGTCCGGGGATCGTGGAGATCCTGCCGCTGGGCCTGAGCAAGGCCACCGGCCTCTCGCTGGCGGCACGCCGGCTGGGCGTGAAGGGGGCCGACACGATCGCCTTCGGCGACATGCCCAACGACATCCCGATGTTCGGCTGGGCCGCGCGCGGGGTCGCGATGGGCAACGCCCACGAGGAGTTGCGGGCGGTCGCGGACGAGGTGACCGCCTCCAACGAGGAGGACGGCATCGCGGTCGTCCTGGAGCGCCTGCTGGCCGCCTGAGCGAAGTCCCTGACGTGCGCCGCGGGGCCCGCCTTCCCGAGGGAGGCGGGCCCCGCGGCGTACCGGAGGGGCGGCCCGCGCGGTCGCGTGGCCCGCGCGCTCGAAGCGGCCGCCCCTCGGGGGATCCCCCGTGTCCCCCGCACAACTAGTGTGCGCCGGACCGCCGTTCGGGAGCGAGCGGTTTTCCGCGTGGCCCGCGGCCGTGCGGACGGCGGGTGAGCGGGTGGCAGGCCAGGCCGATCGCCAGCGAGATCGCGTGCCCGAGGTCGGTGTACGTGCGGTCCGCGAGCAGCGGGACGAGGAAGAAGGCCACCGCGGCGACGAGGTGGGCCCACCGCCAGGGCCGGGGGACGCGGTAGGTCAGGATCCCGGCGGAGGCGGCGAGTCCGTAGCTGACGCCGATGTCGACGACGTGCGCCATGCCGCGCGGCGCGTCGTGGTGGGCGATCGCGAAGAGGACGGCCTGCTGGCTGAGGAGGGTGGCCGCGATGTGCGCGGTGGCGACGGTGAGGAGCCACCGCGCGGTACCGAGCCAGCGCTCCACGGGGGCGTGCAGGGTCTCGAAGAGGACGGCGTACAGCAGCAGGTCCGCCGGGTCCTCGATCCAGAACGCGCTGCCGAGCAGGGCGCGGACCGGGTGGTGGGCGAGCTGGTGGAGGTTGCTGCTGTTGCGGTGGAGGAAGTACGCGTCCAGTCCGGCCGGGGACAGCGCGAGGGTGAGGCCGGTGATCGCGAGGACCGCCAGCCAGAGGTGCGTGCCGGGTGACGAACGCACCCACGACCTGATCGGTCGGGACGGTTCGCCACCCGGGAAGGTTTCGCTCGGCACCCGTCAGTGCCTATCACCCGGAACCGGGGGTGGCCCGGGAGGCCGGGCGGCGCCTCAGAAGTTGATCATGTGGCCGGCGATGCCGTGGATCGCTTCCTTGACGGCCTCGCCCAGGGTCGGGTGGGCGTGCACGTTCCGCGCGACCTCGTGGACGGTGAGGTCCCACTGCTGGGCCAGGGTCAGCTCGGGGAGCAGCTCGGTGACGTCGGGGCCGATCAGGTGGGCGCCGACGATCTCGCCGTACTTGGCGTCGGCGACGATCTTCACGAAGCCGGTGGAGTCGCCGAGGCCGTGCGCCTTGCCGTTCGCCATGAAGGGGAACTTGGCGACCTTGACGTCGTAGCCCTTCTCGCGGGCCTGCGCCTCGGTGTAGCCGAAGCTGGCGATCTGCGGCTGGCAGTAGGTGGCGCGCGGGATCATGGCGTAGTCGAGCTCCATGGTCTCGGCGTCCGCGATCGTCTCGGCGGCGATGACGCCCATGGCCTCGGCGGTGTGCGCGAGCATCAGCTTCGCGGTGACGTCGCCGATGGCGTAGATGTGCGGCACCGAGGT
Organism: Streptomyces sp. NPDC035033; assembly: GCF_040636735.1. Taxonomy (NCBI): domain Bacteria; kingdom Bacillati; phylum Actinomycetota; class Actinomycetes; order Kitasatosporales; family Streptomycetaceae; genus Streptomyces; species Streptomyces sp. NPDC035033. Next base: position 46,023 of record NZ_JBEZUZ010000001.1, read on the forward strand.
GCGGGCGCGGCCGTCGACGTCGATGGCGCCGCGCTCGGTGAGGGCGACGCCGGTGTTCTCCAGGCCGTAGCCGGAGACGTTCGGGGCGAAGCCGATGGCCTGGAGGACCTTGTCGGCCTCCAGGACCTTCTGGGAGCCGTCCTTGCCGGTGACGGTGACGCGGACCTGCGGGCCGGACTCGTCGATCGCGTCGACGCGGGTCGAGGTGAGGACGTCGATGCCGAGCTTGCGGTACTGCTTCGCGAGCTCCTTCGAGACCTCCTCGTCCTCCAGCGGGGCCATCCGGTCGAGGAACTCGACGATGGTGACCTTGGTGCCGTAGTTGTTCAGCACGTACGCGAACTCGATGCCGATCGCGCCGGCGCCGGCGATGACGATCGACTTCGGGGCGTCCTCGGCGAGGATCTGCTGCTCGTACGAGACCACGCGGTCGCTGAGGGAGGTGCCGGGCAGCAGGCGCGGGGAGGCGCCGGTGGCGATGATGCAGTTGTCGAAGGTGATCGTCTGCGTGGTGCCGTCGGCCTTCGCCACCTGGAGGGTGTTCGCGTCGAGGAAGGTGCCCCGGCCGTCGAACTCGGTGATCCCGTTCTTCTTCATCAGGAAGTGGACGCCCTTGACGCGGCCGTCCGCGACCGTGCGGCTGCGGCGGAACGCCTCGCCGTAGTCGAAGGAGACCGTGCCGTCGACCTTGATGCCGAAGGTCTTGGCCTCGTGGTTGAAGATGTGCGCCAGTTCGGCGTTGCGGAGCAGCGCCTTGGTGGGGATGCAGCCGACGTTCAGGCAGACACCGCCCCAGTACTTCTCCTCGACGACCGCGACCCGCTTGCCCAGCTGGGCGGCGCGGATGGCGGCGACGTAGCCGCCGGGGCCAGCTCCGAGTACGACGACGTCGAAGCGGTCTGACATGACTGACTCCCGAAGGTGAATGAGGGTGTTCGGTCCACGTACGAGCCCACAGTAGTCCCGTCGCCCGGCGGCGCCCCGGTGGAACCGCTCACCTGTGGATGACTTGTAGGATGACTGGGCAACCGGGCGAATCTACTGGACATGGAGGTACGGAGCGGATGGCGGCACTGAGAGCGGCGGGACGGACCTCGCTGGTGGACTCCGCGGTCGAGCAGCTGCGGGCCCAGCTCGCCGAGGGCGAGTGGTCCGTCGGCGACCGCATCCCGACCGAGCACGAACTCGCCCAGCAGCTCGGCGTCGGCCGCAACACCGTCCGCGAGGCGATCCGGGTCCTCGTCCACGCCGGGCTCCTGGAGTCCCGGCAGGGCAACGGCACCTTCGTCCGCTCCACCGCCGACCCCGCCGCCGTGCTGCGCGGGGTCCGGCACGCGGGCGCCCGGGACGTCCTGGAGCTGCGGACCGCCCTGGAGGCGGAGGCGGCCCGGCTCGCGGCCGGGCGGCGGGACACCCACGACCTGCTGCGGCTGCGGGCCGCCCTGACCACCCTGCGCGAGGAGGGCGACCGGGACGCCGACGCCGACCTCGCCTTCCACCTCGCCGTGGTCGCCGCCACCCACAACGCGGCCTTCATCGAGGTCTACCGCTTCTTCTCCGCGCAGGTCCACGAGGTCCTGGTGGAGGCGCTGGGCGACCGCGCGATGCCCCCGGTCGACATCGACGCCCACGAGGCCCTGGTCGCCGCCGTGGAGGCCGGCGACGCGGACGCCGCCGAACGCCAGGCCCGCGAGCTGCTGCGGATCCCGGCGGAGGCGCTCGCGGCGCTGCCGGGGGAGTCCGGGGAGGTGCGCGCGTGAGGGGCACGGACACGGAGACGGGCCCCGCGCGCGTGCTGGTCGACGCCGAGGCGGACGTACGGCCCTCGGCCGCCGGGGCGGCCGCGCGGAGGGCGCTGCTCGCCCATCCGGTGCTGCTGCTCGTCGGCATCGTGCTCGCCTCGCTCAACATGCGGGTGGCGCTCGCGAGCGTGGCCCCGCTGGTCGGCGAGATAGCCGGGAGCTTCGGGCTCTCCTCGACCGCCGGCTCGCTCATCACCTCGATCCCGGTCCTCTTCCTGGGCCTCGGCGCGCTGGTCGCGCCCTGGCTGGGCCGCCGCTTCGGCGCCGAGCGGACGGTCCTCGCCGCGCTCCTGCTGCTCGCCGGCGGGATCCTGCTGCGGCTGCTGCCCTCGGTGGCGGCGCTGTACGGCGGCGGGGTCCTCGTCGGCACCGCCATCGCCCTGCTCAACGTGCTGATGCCGGGGCTGATCAAGCGGGACTTCCCGGAGCGGGCCGCCACGATGACCTCCGTCTACACGGGGGCGATGGTGGCGGGCGCGACGGTCGCCGCCGCGGCGGCCGTGCCCCTGGAGGAGGCGCTCGGCGGGGGCTGGCAGGGCTCGCTCGGCTTCTGGTCGCTGCTGGCCGTGGTGGCGGCGGTGGCCTGGCTGCCGCAGGTGCTGATCGCCCGGGGCCGCACCGGCCACGAGGTGCGGGCCGTTCCGGCCGCCGGCGCCGCGCCCACGCGCGTGTGGCGCTCGGCGCTCGCCTGGCAGGTGACCCTCTTCATGGGCCTTCAGTCGCTGTGGTCGTACGTGCTGATCGCCTGGATGCCGACGATCTTCACCGACCACGGGATGAGCCGCTCCGAGGCCGGCGTGGTCTTCGCCTTCAACAACCTGATCCAGATCGCCGGGGCCTTCGTGGTGCCGCTGCTCGCCGGCCGCATGCGGAGCCAGCGTCCGCTGGTGGTGCTGGTGACGGCGATGGTCGCCGCCGGTTACGCGGGGCTGCTCGTCGCCCCGGCCGAGGGCGCCTGGCTCTGGTCGGCGGTCCTCGGGGTGGGTCAGGGCGGGGCCCTGGGGCTCGCGCTGACCCTGATCGTGCTGCGTACCGAGGACGCCCCGACGGCCGCCCGGCTCTCCGGGATGTCCCAGACGGTCGGCTATCTGATGGCCGCCGCCGGGCCGCTCGCGGCCGGTGCCCTGCACCAGGCGACCGGCTCGTGGACGCTGCCGATCTCGCTGGTGCTCGCCGTCTGCGCGGCGGCCGCGGGCGTCGGCCTGCTCGCCGCCCGCGACCGTACCGTCTGACGCTCCGTCCGGGGAGGGCCTACTCCTCGCCGGCCAGCGTCAGCGTGCGCAGCTTGTGGCCGGCGAACCAGGTGGCGCCGAGGGTGACGGCGACGAGCAGCACCGTCGCCGTCGGCAGGGCCACGTCCGAGCTGATCAGCCCCTCGCCGGTGACCTTCTCGGCGAGGGAGAGCGCCCACTGCTGGACGCTGAGGGTGCGGGCGCCGGCGATCAGGGAGCCGAACAGCGCCTCCCAGACCAGGGCGTAGACCAGGCCGATGACCACGGCGTGCCGGCTGACCGTGCCGAGCAGCAGGAAGAGCGCGCTGTAGGCGATGGAGGCGACCAGCGCGGCGACCGTGTAGGCGACGGCGACCTGCTGCCCGTTGCCGTTCAGGATGAAGCCGGCGATCAGCGTGGGCACGGCCGAGAAGACCATGGTCACGGCAATGGCCACGATCAGCTTGGTGGTGATGATCGTCGACCGCTTCACCGGCTTGGAGAGCAGGTAGACGATGGAGCCGTCGTCGATCTCCGGGCCGATCGCGCCCGTGCCGGCGATGACGCCGATCAGCGGGACCATCGTGGCCAGCGCGAAGCCGCCGAGGAGGTCGGCCGCGACCTGGTCGTCGGCGCCGTTGAGGACGCGGACGGCCGCGGCGATGATCAGGAGCAGGCCGGGCAGGAGGAAGAGGATCGCCGCCCGGCGGCGGCCGAGGAGGGCCCGGTAGGTGAGCCGGGCGACAGTGGGGTCGTACATATCGGTCAGGCTCCTTTCAGGCCGCGACGAGATACGAGAAGACGGATTCCAGGGACTCGTCGGAGGGCGAGACCGTCAGCAGCCGGATTCCCCGCGCGCGTGCGACCCGCGGCAGCAGCTCGGTGAAGCGTCCGAAGTCGACGGCCTGGATCCGCAGGCCGCCGTCGACCGCGTCGACCTCGATGCCGGCCGTGGACGGGTCGGCGATCAGCGCGGCGGCGAGCGCCCGGTCGTCGCTGGAGCGGACCAGGTAGCGGTGCGGCCGGTCGGTCATCAGGCGGCGGATCCGGCGGAAGTCGCCGGAGGCGGCGTGCCGGCCGGCGACGATCACCTCGATGTGGGAGGCGAGCTGCTCGACCTCCTCCAGGATGTGCGAGGAGAACAGCACCGTCCGGCCCTCGGCGCCCATCCGGCGCAACAGCTCCATGAGCTGCATCCGCTGGCGCGGGTCCATGCCGTTGAACGGCTCGTCGAGCAGCAGCACGGACGGCTCGTGGACGAGGGCCGAGGCCATCTTCACGCGCTGCCGCATGCCCTTGCTGTACGTGGCGATCTTCCGGTCCTGCGCGTACTCCATCTCCACGGTGGCCAGCGCCCGCTGGGCCTCCGCGGCGCCGAGGCCCTGGAGTTCGGCGTTGGCCACCACGAACTCGCGGCCGGTGAGGAAGTCGTACATCGCCTCACGCTCGGGGACGACGCCGATGGAGCGGTAGACCGACTCGTTGCGCCAGACCGGCTCGCCGTCGAGGGTCACGCTGCCGGTGGAGGGGTCGAGGAAGCCGCCCATCATGTTGATGAGGGTGGACTTCCCGGCGCCGTTGGGGCCGAGGAGGCCGGTGACGCCGGGGCCGATCGACATCGTGATGTCGTTGACCGCCACCACGTTCCCGAACCAGCGCGAGACGTGGTCGATGTGCAGGGTGCTCACAGTCCGACCTTCCGGTAGCGGGCCATCAGGATGCCGTAGCAGCCGGCGATGAGGCCGAGGACCACCACGAGGTAGACCACGCCGGTCCCGGACCCGACCGGCACCTCGCCGGGGAAGGAGGCGGGAGCGCCGAGGAAGGCGTTCTGCAGGCCGATGACGAGGGTGAGGGGCGAGAAGAGGCCGAGCCAGGCGATGGCGTCGGTGTTCTCGGTGGCGTAGGAGATGCCCTGGAGGGTGGAGACCGCGCCGTAGGAGATGGTGAGGACGGCGATCACGGCGGCGACGCCGAAGCCGCGGCGCGGGGTGAGCGCGGCCATGACCAGACCGATGCCGCCGAAGAGGACCGACAGGACCGCGACGGAGACGAGGCCCTGGCCGAACAGCTTCGCCTGCTCGGCGAAGTCCATCTTCGCCAGCATCGAGCCGATCCACATGATCAGCAGCGGGGTGGCGGTGAGGATGAACAGCGCCGAGGCCATCGCCCCGTACTTGGCGAGCACGTAGTCCACCCGCTCGATGGGGCGGGAGAAGTACAGCGGCACCGTGCGGAACCTCAGGTCGCGGGAGACCGACTGCGGGGCCTGGGAGGCCAGGTAGACGGCGATGACGAGCTGGAGGTAGACCGCGTACTGGGTGTACTCCATCAGCAGCTTGTCGGCCTTGGTGTACACCCCGATCGCGACGACGATCAGCGCGGGGACGCACATGACGCCGGCGAGCAGCATCGGCAGCACCTTCGACTTGGCGCTGCGGCCCAGGCCGTACGCCCCGCGCAGGGACTGCGAGAAGAGCGAGCGGCGGGCGTAGGAGCGGCCGAGCCGGGGGCCGTCGTAGGACCGGTATCCGATGTTGTGGATCCGGGTGGTGTCGGGGGCGGCCTCGGGGGCGGGAGTGCTCATCGGGCCTTGACCTCCTCGTGCTGCGCGGCGGCCTCGGGACGGAAGACCTCGGCGATGTGGTGGCGGCGCTGCTCCATGCGGACCAGGCCGAGGCCGAGGTCGGCGACGGTGTCGCGCACCAGGTCGTACGTCTCCTCGCCGGCGGCCTCCAGGAGCAGGATGTGGCCGGCGCCGGGCAGGCCCTCCTCGACGCCCTCGTGGAGGTGGACGCCGGCGGCGGCGAGGGCGGCGCGCAGCGCGCCGGTGCCGTCCGGGTGGGCGTCGGAGTCGGTGACCTCGACCGCCAGGGTCGTGGTGGTGCGGGTGAAGTCGCTGGTGGAGCTGGACCGCAGCAGCTTTCCGCCGTCGATGACGACGACGTGGTCGCAGGTCCGCTCCAGCTCGCCGAGGAGGTGGGAGGTGACGAGCACCGAGATGCCGAAGTCGGTCCAGACGCGGCGGATGAGGCCGAGCATCTCGTCCCGGCCGACCGGGTCGAGGCCGTTGGTCGGCTCGTCGAGGAGGACCAGCTTCGGGTCGTGGACCAGGGCCTGGGCCAGCTTCACCCGCTGTTTCATGCCGGTCGAGTAGCCGCCGATGGGGCGGTAGCGCTCCTCGTACAGGCCGACGTGGCGCAGGGTGTCGGCGGTCCGCTCGCGGGCGGCGGCCGGCGGCAGGCCGGACATCCGCGCCATGTGGACGACGAACTCGGTGGCCGAGACGTCCGGCGGGAGGCAGTCGTGCTCGGGCATGTAGCCGACACGCTCGCGGATCTCGGGGCCGTGCGTCGAGACGTCGAGGCCCAGGACCTCGGCGCGGCCCTCCGTGGCCGGGGAGAGCCCGAGCAGGATCTTGATCATCGTGGACTTGCCGGCTCCGTTGGCGCCCACCAGTCCGGTCACACCGGGCCCGATGTCCAGGGAGAGCCGGTCGAGAGCGGTCACCCGGGGGAACCGCTTGCTGAGGCTTTCGGTGGCGATCACAGTCACGGTTCGAAGGTAGTGGCGAATGCCACAGGGATCGTCAGCCCTACGGATCGATCCCTCTCCGACTTCCGGCGTACGGACCCTGAGGCGGGTCGGGACGAAAGTCGTCGGGGCGCCGGCCGGCCGGGGTTTTCCACAGGGGCTCGTGCACACCCCTTGACGCAGCCGCCGGGCATTGTCACATTCATCGGTGTCAAGTTACGGACGCGTAGTGCGACCGTGCGCTCACACCGGACGGGCGGGTGGCATGACCTCAGCAGTGGCAAGCGAACTGACCGCGGAACTGCGGGGGTTCAGGGAAGTCCAGCAGCTCTCCTACGCCTGCGCGGAAGCGGTCGCGGCGCAGCTCAAGCCGGGCGTGACCGAGCGCGAGGCGGCCCGGATGCAGCGCGAGTGGCTGTACGAGCGGGGTGTGAAGGACTGGTTCCACCGGCCGTTCGCCTGGTTCGGCGACCGCACCGCCTTCGTCGACTTCAAGATCCCGCTCCAGTTCTTCCCCACCGACCGGCGGCTGGAGGCGGGGATGCCCTTCATCCTCGACATGGCGCCCGTCTACAAGGGGTACACGGCGGACATCGGCTACAGCGGCTGCCTCGGGCTCAACCCGCTCCACGACAAGCTCCTCGCCGACCTGCGGGAGCACCGCGAGCTGATCCTGCGCGAGGTGCGCGAGCGGCGCAGCCTGCGCGAGATATACGAGGACGTGGACCGGCTCATGGTCCGCCAGGGGTACGCCAACCGGCACCGGGCCTATCCGTTCGGCGTGATCGCCCACAAGATCGACCGGGTGCGGGAGCGGCGGTTCGCACCGACCCTGTTCGGCTTCGGCACCCAGTCCCTCAAGGGCCTGGTGAGCGACGCCCTGCACGGCCACCGGGACGGCTGGTCGCCGCTCTGGTCCCCCTACAAGTTCTCCGACCACCCGCCCACGCCGGGCCTCTGGGCGGTCGAGCCGCACCTCGGATTCCGGGGGACGGGCGCGAAGTTCGAGGAGATCCTGGTCGTCACCGACTCCAGGGACCCCGAGCAGAGCGCGTTCTGGCTGGACGACGACCTGCCGCACGTGCGGCGGTGGAACGAAGGAGCGGTGTGATGGCGGGCGCGGGACTCGAGGGGGCGCGGGAGCGCCGGGTCCGGACGGGCGGGATCGAGCTGTGCGTCGCCGAGCTCGGCGACGCCGACCGGCCGACGGTACTGCTCGTGCACGGCTACCCGGACTCGAAGGAGGTCTGGTCCGAGGTCGCGGTGCGGCTGGCCGAGGAGTTCCACGTCGTGCTGTACGACGTGCGGGGCCACGGGCGTTCGACGGCGCCGACGCCGCTGCGCGGCGGCTTCACCCTGGAGAAGCTCACCGACGACTTCCTGGCCGTCGTGGACGCGGTCAGCCCGGACCGGCCGGTCCACCTCGTCGGCCACGACTGGGGTTCGGTGCAGTCGTGGGAGTTCGTGACCGTGGAGCGCACCGAGGGCCGGATCGCCTCCTTCACCTCCGTGTCGGGCCCGTCGCTCGACCACTTCGGCCACTGGATCAAGCGCCGGGCGGCCCGCCCCACCCCGCGCCGGGTCGGGCAGCTCCTCGGACAGGGGGCGAAGTCCTGGTACGTGTACATGCTGCACGCCCCGGTCCTGCCGGAGCTGGCCTGGCGCGGACCGCTGGGCAGGCGCTGGCCGAAGATGCTGGAGCGGATCGAGAAGGTCCCGGCCGGCGACTACCCGACGCCGTCGCTGCCCAGTGACGCGGCCAACGGTGCCTGGCTGTACCGGGACAACGTCCGGGCGCGCATGCTCCGGCCGCGCCCCGACGCCTTCGCCCACGCGCCCGTGCAGCTGATCACCCCGACCGGGGACGCCTTCCTCTCCGAGCGGCTCTACGACGACCTGGGCGACTGGGTGCCGGAGCTGACCCGGCGGAGCCTGCCGGGCAAGCACTGGGTGCCGCGCACCCGGCCCGACCGGCTGGCCGCGTGGATCACGGACTTCGTCCGCGCCCACGAGGAACCGGCGGCGCGGGCGCCCCGGCCGGCGGCGGAGTCGGCGGCGAAGGGCGGGGTGCGGCCGGAGTACGCGGAGCGGTTCGGCGGTCAGCTGGTGCTGGTCACCGGCGCGGCCAGCGGCATCGGGCGGGCCACCGCCTTCGCCTTCGCGGAGGCCGGGGCGCGGGTGGTGGCGGTGGACCGGGACGCCGAGGGCGCGGCCCGGACGGCGGAGATGGCCCGGCTGATCGGCGCCCCGGAGGCCTGGGGCGAGGCGGTGGACGTCTCCGACGAGCAGGCGATGGAGAAGCTGGCCGTCAAGGTGGCCGCCGAGTACGGGACCGTCGACGTCCTGGTCAACAACGCCGGCATCGGGCTCACCGGTTCCTTCTTCGAGACGACCAGCGAGGAGTGGAAGCGGGTCCTGGACGTGAACCTGTGGGGCGTGATCCACGGGAGCCGGGTGTTCGGGGCGCAGATGGTGGCGCGCGGCCAGGGCGGCCACATCGTCAACACGGCCTCTGCGGCCGCCTTCCAGCCCTCGCGGGCGCTGCCGGCGTACAGCACCTCGAAGGCGGCGGTGCTGATGCTGAGCGAGTGCCTGCGCGCCGAGCTCGCCGGGCGGTCCATCGGGGTGAGCGCGATCTGCCCGGGGATCGTGAACACCAACATCACGGCGACCGCCCGGTTCGCCGGGGTCACGGACGCGGCGGAGGAGAAGCGGCGGCAGCGCAAGGTCTCGCGCCTGTACGGCCTGCGGAACTACCCGCCGGAGAAGGTCGCCGACGCGATCCTGGACGCGGTGCTGCACGACCGGGCGGTCGTGCCGGTCACCCCGGAGGCGCGCGGCGCCCACGCCCTCTCCCGGCTGGCCCCGGGTGCCCTGCGCGCCCTGGCCCGCTGGCAGCCGCCGGCGTAGGGGGCCCGGCCGTCCGCCCGGGACCGGGGGCCGGGCGGACGGCCGTACGATCCCTCGCGTGAGGGCCCCGCGCGGGGTGGAACGATCGGTCGGTGGGAGCGGGTTTGTCCGAGCAGTCAGCAGTGCGGCCGGAGTACCGGATCGAGGATCTCGCCCATCACAGCGGGGCCACCGTCCGGACGATCCGCGCCTACCAGGACCGGGGGCTGCTGCCCCGCCCGGAGCGGCGGGGCAGGTCGAACGTGTACGGGGACGGCCACCTGGCCCGGCTGCGGCAGATCGCCGACCTCCTCGACCGGGGCTACACCCTGGCCTCGATCAAGGAGCTGCTCGAAGCGTGGGACACGGGCCGGGGGCTGGGCGGGGTCCTCGGACTGGTCGCCGAGGTCCAGGGGCCGTGGACGGACGAGGAGGCGGCCCGGATCACCCGGGCCGAGCTCGACGCCCGCTTCGGCGGCACCCCGGACGAGGACGCCGTCCGGGAGGCGGTCGAGCTCGGTGTCCTGGAGCGGCTGCCGGGCCGGGACACCGAGGAGTACCTGGTGCCGAGCCCCCAAGAGCTGGCGGTGGCCGTGGAGTTGCACGCGGCGGGCGTCCCCCTGTCGGCGATCACCGGTCACCTGAGGGAACTTCGGGAGCAGGTCGAGCACATAGCGGGCCGTTTCCTGGAGTTCACCACCGAGCACGTCTTCGCCCGCTACCTGGAGCACCGGCCGCCGACGGACTCCGACGCGGCCGAGGCGGCGACGATGGTGCGGCGGCTCAGGCCGCTCGCCCAGCAGACGGTGGACGCCGAACTGGCCCGGGCCATGCGGATCCTGGCGACCCGTCACCTCCAGATCCACCTGTCCCCCGAACCGCCGCCCGCGCAGGACGAGGAGCCGCGTCCGGTGCAGGTTCCGGCGGGCACGATCAGGGCCGTTCAGGAGCTCGTCGGCGCGGAGAACGTGTCCGCCTTCGTGACGGCCGCCACGGAACGAGAGCTCAACAAAAGAACATTGGACTCACTTGCGGCAAATGCCCCTGATTCGCCCATAGTTCAATAAACCATTTGATTCTTCAGGGCGGTTGTCCACAGAATCCCCAACGGGCCTGTGGATAACTTGACTTGGCTGTGGACCAAACCTGAAGGGGAAAGAACGATGGACGAACGTCGTACGGTGAAGGTGTCGAAGTACCTCTCGAAACACCTGCGGCACCAGCCGGAGCGGATCGGCCTGGTCCTCGACGCGCACGGCTGGACCGAGATCGACGCGCTGCTCGCCGCCGCGGCCGCACACGGGTTCCCGATCAGCCGCGCGGAGCTGGACCACGTGGTCGCCACCAACGACAAGAAGCGGTTCGCGGTCGAGGGCACCCGGATCCGGGCCAGCCAGGGCCACACGATCGACGTCGACCTGGACCTGCCGGCCGCCGAACCGCCCGCGTACCTCTACCACGGCACGGTCGCCGGCCGGCTTCCCGCGATCCGGGCGGAGGGGCTGCGGCCCTTGGCCCGCCACGACGTGCACCTCTCCCCCGACCGCGAGACGGCCACCCGGGTCGGGGCGCGCCGGGGCCGGCCGGTGGTGCTGAGCGTGGACGCCGGTGCGATGCACCGGGCGGGGCACGAGTTCCGGGTCAGCGCCAACGGGGTCTGGCTCACCGGGGCCGTGCCCCCGGAGTTCATCCGCTTCCCCGAGGCATGATCGGAGGATGGCCCACCCCCACCTGCCCAGCACCCAGGCCGCCGTCGAGGCCGTCCGCGCGCTCGCCCGGGAGTTCCACCTGGAGATGACGGTCACCGACGACATCGGCGCGGACCAGACCTCCCGCCGTACCTCCGCCGGCGCCTTCAGCGTGCTCGACGAGGACGGCTCGCTGCCGCACGAGGCCTTCGTCGAGCTCGGCGGATCCCCGCACGTCTCCGTGCGGCTGTATCCCGAGGACGACGCCAGGATCACGGTGGACGGCGTCGAGTTCGCCGATGTGCCGAGGGACGCCGTCCCCGGCTTCGTACGGGCGGTCCACACCGGCCTGGCCCATGTGAAGGGACGGTTCTTCCCGCCCGGCCAGTGGCTGATCGTCCCCGTGCCCGGCGGCGAGACCTACAAGGAGCTCGTCCCGATGATGACGCTCACGCCGTGGCTCAGCGGGCGCGTCCGCTGACGCGCGGCCCCTTCCAGGGGAGGTGGAGGCGGGCCGTACCGACGACCGTGCCGGGGATCCCGCCCGAGGTGGGCACGACGAAGGCCGGAACCGCGCCTTCGTAGGGGACGCCGAGCATGACGACCTCCTGGAGGCTGACGAGGGTGAACTCGTCGTCCCCGTCGGGGTCTTCCCCCTCGTCCCCGTCGTCCCCGTCGTCCCCCTCCGGGCCGCCGTCCTCGGCCCCGTCATGGGGAAAGGCGTGGGGAAAGACGAGTGACGCCCAGGTGAAGACGGCCAGGGGTGCGCTCAGGTCGGTGTCGTCGGCGGCGTGGATCCGGGCCGTGCCCTCGCCGTCCGTCGCCTTGAGCACGCGCACGGCCGGCAGCTCCTCCCGGCGCATCACCAGGAAGCGGCGGTGGGTCCGGAGCCCCGTGCACGCCAGGGAGATGCCGGGCAGTCCGGCGGCCAGGGCGAGCAACTGCCGGCCGAAGGGGTCGTACGGCTCGGCGACCAGGCGGCGCCAGGTCCCGTCCTCCAGCACCGTGACGGTGGCCCCGACGCGGTGGTCCTCGGGAAAGAGGGCCTCGACGGAGAACCGGCGGCCCTCGGGACCGCGGAGCCGCAGCGACGTCTCCGTACGGCTCGTGACCTCGGCCTCGACCCGGGTCGCCCGGGCGGCCCGCTCCTCGTCCTCGTGCACTCCGTCCAGGCCCAAGAGGGTCGTCGCGGCGGCCACCGCGCACAGCAGCAGGCCGGCGGTGAGCGGGCGCGTGCCCCGTCGCGGCAGGTCGGCGGGGTTCATCGGGCGGGTGACCGCACCGGAGGCCCGTACGAAGAGCAGGCGCTGCCGGCGGCGGGCGGCCAGGCGGGCACAGGCGGAGGCCCAGGCGAGGGCGAGGACGGCGAGCACCGCCGCGTTCGCCGCGCCGGACGCGGCGGTGGGGGCGGGGAACTGGTCGGTCGCCACCATGACGGCGAGGGCCGGGGCGGCGAGGAGCGTGAGTTCCGGGAGCCGGACGGTCCAGTGCAACAGGCCGAGGGCCAGGCCCGTCTGGACCATGCCGACCCAGTCGGGGCCGCACGGGGAGGCGTCGGAGCACACGGGCACCGGCTCCGTGGCGATGGCCGCGAACACCGTCACCAGCAGTCCGAGGAACGGCCACAGGGGCCGGGCCCACCGGCCGGGCCCGGCGGCCGCCCAGGCCGTCGCGTCGGCCGCCCGCCAGCCGGGCACCCCGTCGGCCGGCGGACCGGAGGGCAGACGCACCAGCTCGGGCCTCGGGCTCGGACTCGGGCCTGGGATCGGACTCGGGCTCGGCTCCGGCCCTGGGCTCGGCTCCGGCCCTGGGGACGGTGAGGAGGCCGGTATCGGCGCCGGGGTCTGGGACATGACAGGAGTATGCGGGAGCCCCGGCGGTCACCGGTGAAAGCGCCGGCGCCGGCCATCGGCTGCCCGTACCAGCGACCTCCGCCGGTGCCGGGCGCGGCACCCGGCACCGGCGGAGGCACCGGCCGCGCGCGTCAGCCGAGCCGGCCGAGGGCCTCCGTGGCGATGGCCTCGAAGACGGCCTGATCGGCGGCGAAGACCGAGTCCTGGATCGGCCAGTGGATCACGATCTCGGTGAAACCGAGGTCGCGGTGGACGCCCGCGAAGTCCACGAAGGCTTCGAGGGAGTCGAGCACGGCGTTCTTCTCCGGGGTGAAGCCGGTGAGCAGGACCTTGTCCAGCTCGGCCACGTCCCGGCCGCTCTCCGCGCACGCCTTGCCGAGCCGCTCGATCTGGCCGCGCAGGGCCTCCGCCGACTCGGCCGCGGTGCCCGTCTCGTACAGCTTCGGGTCGCCGGTCGTCACCCATGCCTGCCCGTACCGGGCGGCGAGCCGCATGCCGCGCGGGCCGGTCGCCGCGACCGCGAAGGGCAGCCGGGGGCGCTGCACGCAGCCGGGGATGTCGCGGACCTCGTCGGCCGAGTAGAACGTGCCGCGCTCCGTCACCACGTCCTCGGTGAGCAGCCGGTCGAGCAGCGGGACGAACTCGGCGAACCGGTCGGCCCGCTCCTTCGGCGTCCACGGCTCCTGGCCGAGCGCGGTGGCGTCGAAGCCGTTGCCGCCGGCCCCGATGCCGAGGGTGACCCGGCCCCCGGAGACGTCGTCGAGCGTGATCAGCTCCTTGGCCAGCGTCACCGGGTGCCGGAAGTTGGGCGAGGTGACGAGCGTGCCCAATCGCATACTCTGTGTAGCTGCCGCTGCCGCCGTCAGCGTGGGAATGGCACCGAACCACGGCCCGTCCCGGAACGACCGCCACGACAGGTGGTCGTACGTGTACGCGGCATGGAAGCCGAGGTCTTCGGCCCGCCGCCAGATCTTCTGCCCTTCGGCCCACCGGTGGATGGGGAGGATCACCGTGCTCAGACGCATGACCTCGACGATACGCGGGCTCTCCGCTGCCATGGTTCTGCCGGCGGCCCAGATTCGGGAAGCCGCTTCGACGTCGCTGTGCGGGCCACTACCGTGGCGTCATGGGCACGCTGGGCAGGGCCGGGCTTGAGGCCATGATCGAAGAGGCGACGGTGGGCGCCCACGGCGAGGGCGAACAGCTGACCGGTCTGTTCACACTGCTTGAGGAGCACCTCGCCCTGCCCTTCGCCACCGCCGTTCTCGGCGCCGAGGTGACGGTACGCGGCGTCGACCTCACGCCCGACGGCAGGATCGTCGCCTTGTGCTCTCGCGGTCACGCCCGGCAGTCGATCGGGATCCTGGATCCGCCGTCGCCCAGCCCGGCGCCCGAAGGGGCGAACGGGGTCTCCCCTGCTCGAGCGGAGCCGAGAGCTCGGGGAAGGATCGAGGCGTACCGTCACTGGGCCGGTTGAGGCCGGGCACCCCTCACTTCACGCGGAACCGGCTTGCACGAAAGGGCTGAACGTGGCTGACGCCGTACAGGGCGCGGGTGGACCCTCGCCGGCCGACCTCATCGAGCGCAGCGCCGAATTGAAGGAGCGGCTGGTCACCTTCGCACAGAGTGCCCGCTTCGAACGGTGGCTGACACCCCTCCTGCTGGAGGCCGCTGGACCTGAACGGCAGTTGGACGAGGGCGAGGCGATCCGGATCACCGACCACTTCGTCCTGCGGTACCGCCTGCCGGACGGTTCGACCGTGGTGGACCGGTTCGTCGCCGGCCGGAAAGACCTGACCGCGGCCGACCGGGAAATGCTGCTCGGCTGGCGTGACCCGGTCGAGGGCGTCTTCGAGATCCGGCGCAAGGACGGGGATGCCGTCGTCCTGCTGAACCTCGTCGACGACCTGGAGTACCGCACGTACTCGAACGTCGGGCGGGCGGCGTTCCGCGGAGTGTCCGAGGGGGGATTCCTCCATACCTGCCTGGTACCCGTCCACCCGGTCGGCGGGACGTGGTTGGTGTCCGGGGCGATGACGAGCTACCCCAGGTCCAGCGCCACCGAGATCGCCCGGGCAGCTCTGCAACTGGCCACACACCACCCCGAACTGGTCTTCCGCAACCCCCGGAAGATCGAGCAGGGATGGCAGCGGATGCGGGAGGACCGAGCAGCGTTCATCGAGTTCTGCGGTGGCGACGAACTGGTCCTTCCGCCTGCTGAAGCCGAGGACCTCCTCAACGCCCACTACCGCCACCGCCAACTGCCCTTCTTCGAGCTGCCGTCAGAACTGGCGGACTCGGACACCGTCGGCGTCATCTACGACCAGGTCGACGGACTCAACTTCTACGCCGACTACGGGATGCTGCGGGACCTCTTCGCGGAGCCCGCCCTCACGGGTCGCAGACAGCACCAGGACCTGCTGCGCACGTACCTGCGCGAGGAGTCGATCACGCCACTGCCGATCCGCCGGCTGGTCGCCGCTCACCCGGAGACGGCGGACGCCGTGTTCCGGAAACTGCTGAGGAAGCCCGGATTCACCTGGAGCGAGCACGGTGACGCGCTGCTGCGCCGACGCAAGCCCTGGTACTACGAGAGCGACCCGCGCCCCGGGGTGTCCGTGATCGGCGATCGTCTACGCGAGCTGCTCGGTGCGGGACGGCGCTGAGCTCGCAGGCGGAGAAGCCCGAGAGAGGGCGCGCATACCGCAGTATGCTGGCTCCATGGCTGATACGACCCGCATCACGGTCACTCTGCCCACGGAGCAGGTGGCGGAGCTGAAGAGGCTCACGGACAACGTCTCCGGCTACGTCGCGGAGGCCGTCGCCCGCCAGATCAGGCACCAGCTGCTCGGTGAGGAGCTGCGCCGCTACGAGGATGAGCACGGCGCGTTCACCGACGAGGAGCTGGCCGCGGCCCAGGCCAGGATCTTCGGCACGGCCGAGCACGAGGAGCCGGCGAGCGCCGCGTGAACCACCGCATCGAGACCGTCGTACTGGACTCCCAAGGGCTGTCCGCCTGGATCTCACAGGACCGGGCCGTGCTCGCGATGATCCGGTCCTTCCACTCGATGGCTGCCGATCTCGTGGTCTGCGTCAACACCATCGTGGAAGTCATGCACGCCCGGGTGAACACCGCCCGACTGAACTGGGTGCTCTCCCAAGTCAAGGTGGAAGCGGTGACCGAGCAGGCGGCCGGAGCCGCCGCCGGCCTACTGAAGGAAACCGGCCTGCACGGCCACAAGTACGCAATCGATGCCACCGTCGCCGAGCTCGCGCTCCGCCAGCCAGGCCCGGTGGCCATGCTCACGTCGGACATCGACGACATGGCCAAGCTGTGTGGTGACCGCGTCCGGCTCATCGCGCTCTGATCCGCTTCGGTCGGGTCGGGACCAAGACGCTCAGCGTACGTCTTCCCAGGGCAGGCCGCGATGAGTGAGCGAGGTTCGACCGGTGGGGCAAGATCCTGCTGACCGGCTTCATCCCGGCCCCCGGACCGGGGTCGACCGCTGGAGTCTGAGGATCACCGTGCTCCGTCGCATGCCGTCGACCCTGCGGGGCACCCCCTGCCGTTCTGCGTCGTCGCTCAGGACGGCCGTTCCGCCCGGTCGCCCGGGGCGGAGGCGCCGGACGGCGTGCCGAGGAGACGGCCCATCGTCTCGGCGGCGCGCACGGACGCGTCACCGCAGCAGTTGTTGAACAGGACGTGGACCTCGCGGGCCCGGTCGGCCATCTCGCGGACGGCCGGCGTCCAGGACGCGAGCTCCTCCGGCGTGTACCGGTGGCGGAACCGTTCTTCCTTCGAGCCCGTTCCCCAGGCGCGGTTGCGGCCGTGGAAGCGCAGCACCGCGAGCCGGTCGGAGGGGACCGGGGCGACCGGCGGGATGGACGTGGGGAGCGTTTGCGCCATGTCCACGGCCACGGCGGCCAGGTCCAGTTCCGCCAGCAGGCCGAAGGTGGCGGCGTAACGGTCCGGCCGCCACCAGTCGGGGTGCCGGAACTCCACCGCCACCGGCCAGCCCTCGGTGCGTTCCCTGCACCGGCGCAGCATCGACGCCGCCGACGCGCCCGGCGCGAGCCAGGGAGGGAACTGGAAGAGGACCGTCCCCAGGCGCCCCGCCCGGCGCAGCGGCTCAAGGGCGCCGCTGAACCGGCGCCACACCTCGTCGAGCAGCTCGGGGTCCGCCGCCGTCCGGCCGTTCCGCCCGGTCGGTGCCGTCCGCAGGTCGGCCGGCAGCGCGCCGGGCCGGGTCGGATGCCCGGTCAGCAGGGAGAACGCCTTCACGTCGAACCGGAAGCCGTCCGGGGAGCGCTCGGCCCAGAGCGCGCTGTTCCGCGTGCTGGGCAGCCCGTAGTAGGTGGCGTCCACCTCGACCAGCGGAAATCTCGTGGTGTAGTACCGCAGCGCGGCCTCCGCGCCGCGGTGGCCTTCCGGGTACCAGCCGCTGGACAGCAGCTCCCGGTCCGTCCACGAACACACCCCGACGAGAACGTCACCCATGGCGGGCGTCTGCCCGGCCTCCGGTCCGCTGATTCCTCCCTGTCTCCTCACGCTCGTCCCCTCTTCTTCAATTTCCCCCTGTTCCTTCCTTTTCCTCCCTGTTCCTTCCCGAGGCCTGCGATCCCCCACCGGTACGGGCCCGCCCGCCCCACCCCACCCGGCCTACTCAAATGTGCGGTGACCCGCACGCCCGTGCGGTCGGTGCGGAACAATGAGGAGGTGACCTCTCCCCGACCCTCGACCCGATCCGCCGGCGCTCCCGTCGGCCCCGCCGGCGCCCGCTCCGCCGGCTCCCCCGCCACCCACCCCACCGTCCGCTCCGGCGGCGAACCCGCCGGCCGCCCCGCCGCCCGGCTGATCGCCACCGACCTCGACGGCACCCTCCTGCGCGACGACAAGTCCGTCTCCGAGCGCACCGTCGCCGCCCTCGCGGCGGCCGAGCGGGCGGGGATCGAGGTCTTCTTCGTCACCGGCCGGCCCGCCCGCTGGATGGACGTGGTCAGCGCCCACGTCCACGGCCACGGCCTGGCCATCTGCGCCAACGGCGCCGCCGTCGTGGACCTGCACGCGGGCGGCGTCTTCCTGGAGGTCCGCCCCCTGCCCCGGCCCGTCGCCCTCGACGTCGTACGGGCCCTGCGGGCCGCCGCCCCCGGCACCAGCTTCGCCGTCGAGCTGACCACCGGGATCCACTACGAGCCGCAGTACCCGCCCTTCTTCCTCGACCCCGGCGCCACCGTCGCCACCGCCGAGAAGCTCCTCTACGAGGAGGAGCCGGGCGCCGCCGCGCCCGTGCTCAAGCTGCTCGCCCAGCACCCCGCGCTCGACCCCGACGCCTTCCTGGCCACCGCCCGGGAGGCCGCCGGCGACCTCGCCTCCTTCACCCGCTCCAGCCCCACCGCGCTCATCGAGATCAGCGCCCTCGGCGTCTCCAAGGCGTCGACGCTCGAACTCTGCTGCGCCCAGCGGGGCATCACGGCGGACGAGGTCGTGGCCTTCGGCGACATGCCGAACGACATCGAGATGCTGAGCTGGGCGGGACGCTCGTACGCCATGGGCAACGCCCACCCCGACGTGATCGCCGCCGCCTCGGGCCGCACCGTCGGCAACAACGAGGACGGCGTCGCCGTCGTCATCGAACGGCTCGTCGCCGAAGCCCTCGCGGCGGGCCCCGCCCCCGGAGCCCCGGCCCGGGGCGACGAACCCCGGCTCTAGAGAGGCGCCTCCCACACCACCGACGTGCCGCCGCCGTCCTCGCCGAGGCCCGGGCCGCACCAGCTCGCGCCGCCGAGCGACTCGGCGCGGCGGGCGAGGTTGTGCAGGCCGCTGCGCCAGCCGCCCTCCGGCAGGCCGACGCCGTCGTCCGCGACCGTGAGCCGTACCCCGGGCGAACCGTCCGGCAGGGTCACGGTCGCGTCGACGACGACCTCGATCCGGGCCGCCTCGGCGTGCCGGAAGGCGTTGGACAGCGCCTCGCGGAGCGCGGCGATCAGGTTCTTGCCGGTCAGTTCGCCGACGGTGGCGTCGATCGCGCCGAGGAAGCGGTGCGCGGGCTTGAAGCCCAGCGGCACCGCCGCCATGTTGATCTCCCGCAGCACCCGGGTGCGCAGCCCCGACGGGGCCTCCGCGGGCCCCTGCTGGAGCGCGAAGATCGCCGTGCGGATCTCCTGGATGGTCACGTCCAGTTCGTCCACGGCCTTGCCGACGCCCTCCTGGACGGCCGGCACGACCGCCTTCCGCTGGGCGCCCTCCAGCATCATCCCGGTGGCGAACAGCCGCTGGATGACGAGGTCGTGCAGGTCGCGGGCGATCCGGTCGCGGTCCTCGAAGACCGCGAGCCGCTCCCGGTCGCGCTGCGCCTCGGCCATCATCAGCGCGAGCGCGGCCTGCGAGGCGAACTGGGTGGCGAGGGTCCGCTCGGCCTCGGTGAAGGGCTTGCCGCCCCGCTCGCGGGGCATCGCGAGCGCGCCGAGGACCCGGCCGCCGCTCTGCAGCGGCAGGATCATGCCGGGCCCGTACGCGGCGCTCATCGGGGTGACCATGCGCGGGTCCGTCGAGGCGTCCTGCATGAAGACGGCCTCGCCCTCCAGGAGCTGCTCCACGATCGCGCTCTCCGGCGAGACGACCACGCCGAGCAGCCGGGTGGCCCGCTCCGAGGAGACCGCGACGATCTCCAGGCCGCCCTCCTCGGCCGGCAGCAGCACAATCCCGGCGTCCGCGTCGGCGAGCCGGCGGGCCTGCTCGGCGACGACGGCGAGGGCGTCGTCGGCGTCGCCGCCGGAGAGCAGGGCGGTGGTGACGGCGACCGAGCCGTCGATCCACCGCTCGCGCTGGCGCGCGGCCTCGTAGAGCCGGGCGTTGCCGATGGCGATGCCGGCCTCGGTGGCGAGCACCCGGACCATGTGCTCGTCGTAGTCGTTGAACTCCTCGCCGCCCCGCTTCTCCGCGAGGTAGAGGTTGCCGAAGATCTCGCCCTGGACGCGGATGGGGACGCCGAGGAAGGTCCGCATCACCGGATGGCCGGCCGGGAAGCCCGCCGAGCGCGGGTCGGAGGCGAGGTCGGCGAGCCGGATCGTCCGCGGCTCGCGGATGAGCGCGCCGAGCAGCCCGGCGTGCCCGTCGGGCCGGCGTCCGATGCGCCGGGCCACGTCCTCGGCGACGCCGTACGTGACGAAGTCGGAGAGCCCCTCGCCCTCCTCGTCGACGACCCCGATGGCCGCGTAGCGGGCGTCGGCGAGCTCCGCGGCGGTCTCGCAGATCCGGTCGAGGGTGGTGTGGAGTTCGAGGCCGGTGCCCACCGACCGCATGGCTTCGAGCAGCTGCGGCACCCGGGCGGTCAGCTCCGTGGACAGCCCTTGGAGGCTCCGGGTGGCCTCCGTGGCGGTGGCCAGGGGGTCCGGGGATTCGGGCGTGGCGGCGGCGGTCATGGGCCCGAGCCTAGTTAGTCCCATTTGGCGAGAAAAGTCGGCCGCCTGACTCCGACCGCTCCGGCCCTGCTCCCACGCACAGCCCCGACCGCCCGACTCCGACCGCCTTGGCCCCGCCCCCACGCACAACCCCGACCGCCCGGCCCCGATCACCGCGGTCCCGGCTCCGGCCCCGCTCCCGGCCCCCGATCACCGCGGTCCGATCCCCGTGCCCCGGTCATCGCGAACCGGTCACCGCACCCCGATCACCGCGACCCGGTCACCACCGGCCCGGCCTCCCCCGCCCCGCCGAGGAGCAGGTCGGTCGCCCGCTCCTGTTCCAGCATCCGGCGCAGCGGCCCGTCCTCGGCGGCGAGCTCGGCGTACGGCCCGCGCTGCACCGTCCGGCCGCCGTCGAGGACCACCACCTCGTCGACCGCGTCGAGGCCGCGCAGCCGGTGGGTGATGAGGACGGTGGTACGGCCCTCGGTGGCGCGCAGCAGGTCGTCGGTGAGCGCGTCCGCGGTGGCCAGGTCCAGGTGCTCGGCCGGCTCGTCGAGGACGAGGACCGGGAAGTCGGCGAGGAGCGCGCGGGCCAGGGCGAGCCGCTGCCGCTGGCCGCCGGAGAGCTTCGAGCCGTGCTCGCCCACGAGGGTGTCGAGCCCGTCGGGCAGCCCGTCCACCCAGTCGAGCAGCCGGGCCCGGCGCAGCGCCTCCCGCAGCCGCTCGTCGTCCGCGTCGGGACGGGCGAGCCGCAGGTTCTCCCGCACCGAGCTGTCGAAGAGGTGCGCGTCCTGCGCGCAGAGCCCGACCGAGCGGCGCACGTCGTCGCCGTCGAGCTCCCACGCGGGCACCCCGCCGAGCCGGTACGTGCCGGCCTCCACGTCCAGGAAGCGCAGCAGCACCTGGGCGAGGGTCGTCTTGCCCGAGCCGGAGGCGCCGACGACGGCGACCCGCCGCCCGGCCTCCAGCGTGAGCGCGAACCCGTCGAGCGCGGGCCGGTCCTGCCCGGCGTACCGCGCCCCGATCCCCGCCAGCTCCAGCGGGAACGGGCTCGCCGGGGGAGCGGCGGGCACGGCCGGCTCCCGTACGGGGACGGGCGCGTCCAGCACCTCGAAGACCCGCTCGGCGCTGTGCTTGACCCGCTGCCGGTACTGGACGGCGAGCGGCAGCCCGGTGACGGCCTCGAAGGCGGCGAGCGGGGTGAGCACGACGACCGCGAGGGCGACCCCGTCGAGCCGGCCGTCCCGCACGGCCTGGACGCCGACGAGGGCGGCGGCCACCACCGTCAGACCGCACACCACGGCCGAGAGCCCGGCGCCGAGCGCGGCGGCGGCGGACTGCCGGGAGGCGATGCCGGTGAGGACGCGGTCGGCGGCCTTCGCCCGGTCGAGCCGCTCCCGCAGCGCCCCGGCCACGGTCAGCTCGGCGCAGCCGCGCAGCGGATCGGCGACGGCGGTGGCCAGCGCCCCGCGCGCCGGGGCGAGCCGCCGCTCGGCCCGGCGGGCCAGGGCGGCGCCCAGCGGCGGCACGAGCACGCCCGCGACGATCAGGCCGGCCGCGAGCACGGCGCCCGCCTCGGGCAGCAGCCAGGCGGTGAAGCCGACCGAGCCGAGCCCCACGACGAGCGCGGCACCGGCCGGGAGCAGCCAGCGCAGCCAGTAGTCCTGGAGGGCGTCGACGTCCTGGACGAGCCGGGAGAGCAGGTCGCCGCGCCGGGTGCGGCGCAGCCCCGCGGGGGCGATCCGTTCGAGCCGCCGGTAGACGGAGACCCGCAGCTCGGCGAGGATCCGCAGCACGGCGTCGTGCGAGACGAGCCGCTCGGCGTACCGGAAGACGGCCCGGCCGATGCCGAAGGCGCGGGTGGCGGTCACGGCGACCATGAGGTGCAGCACCGGGGGCTGTTCCGAGGCCCGCGAGATGAGCCAGCCGGAGACGGCCATGAGTCCCACGGCCGAGCCGAGCGCCAGGCTGCCGAGCAGCAGCGCGAGCCCCATCCGCCCCTTGAGCCCGCCGGCCGCCGCCCGGACCCGGGCGAGAACGCCGCCCCCGGTCGCGGATGCGGACGCGGGTACGGGCTCCGCCGCGGCGGCCGCCGGGCCCGGGGCGGGTGCGGGGGCGGAGGCGACGGCGGCCGGGGTCCGGTCGGCGTCCGCCCCGTCGGCGCGGTCCGCCGCGCCGGCCGCCGCCCCGACCGTCACCACCCGGTCGGCGACGGCGAGCAGCGCCGGCCGGTGCACGACCAGCAGCACGGTCCGCCCCGCGGAGAGCCGCCGCACCGCGTCGACGATCCCGGCCTCCGTCTCCCCGTCCAGCGCCGCCGTCGGCTCGTCGAGCAGCAGCAGCGGCCGGTCCGCCAGGAAGGCGCGGGCGAGCGCGAGCCGCTGCCGCTGTCCGGCCGAGAGCCCGGCCCCGTCCTCGCCGAGCACGGTCGCGGCGCCCTCGGGCAGCCCGGCCACGAAGGAGTCCGCCCCGGCGTCCCGCAGCGCCGCCCGCACCTCCTCGTCGCTCGCCTCCGGCCGGGCGAGCCGCACGTTCT
Source organism: Streptomyces sp. NPDC035033 (assembly GCF_040636735.1). NCBI lineage: Bacteria > Bacillati > Actinomycetota > Actinomycetes > Kitasatosporales > Streptomycetaceae > Streptomyces > Streptomyces sp. NPDC035033. The sequence continues at coordinate 68,940 of NZ_JBEZUZ010000001.1, forward strand.
CGGCGACGGTCCCGGCGAAGAGGTACGGCCGCTGCGGCACCCACGCGATCCGCGACCGCCAGGCCTCCGGGTCCAGCTCCGCGAGGTCCACGCCCCCGATCCGTACGGCTCCGCCCTCCTCCGGCTCCGTGAAGCCGAGGACGACGTCGAGCAGGGTCGACTTCCCGGCGCCGCTCGGCCCGACGAGGGCCACCTTCTCCCCCGGCTCGACGGTGAGGCTCGCCGCGTCCAGCGAGGGTTCGGCCCGGCCGGCGTGGCGGACCGTCACCCGGTCCAGTTCGATCCGGAGCGCGTCCGGCACCGCCCGCGTACCGCCGCCGCGCACCGGGGCCTGGAGGACCTCGAAGATCTCCTCGGCCGCCGCGAGCCCCTCCGCCGCCGCGTGGAACTGCGCGCCGACCTGGCGCAGCGGCAGGTAGGCCTCGGGGGCGAGGACCAGGATGACGAGCCCGGTGTAGAGGTCGAGGGTGCCGTGGACGAGCCGCATGCCGATGGTGACGGCGACGAGCGCCACCGACAGGGTGGAGAGCAGTTCCAGGACGAAGGAGGAGAGGAAGGCGATCCGCAGGGTGCGCATGGTCGCCCGCCGGTAGTCGGCGGTGATGGCACGGATCGAGGCGGCCTGGGCCTTGGCCCGGCCGAAGACCTTGAGGGTGGGCAGACCGGCGACGACGTCGAGGAAGTGGCCGGAGAGCCGGGAGAGTAGCTTCCACTGCCGGTCCATCCGGGCCTGGGTGTACCAGCCGATCAGGATCATGAAGACCGGGATGAGCGGCAGGGTGACGACGATGATCGCGGCCGAGACCCAGTCCTCGGTGACGATCCGGGCGAGGACGGCGAGCGGGACGACGACCGCGAGGCCGAGCTGGGGCAGGTAGCGGGCGAAGTAGTCGTCGAGCGCGTCCACGCCCCGGGTGGCGAGGGCGATGAGCGAGCCGGTGCGCTGTCCGCCGAGCCAGCCCGGTCCGAGGGCGGTGGCCCTGTCGAGGAGCCGGCCGCGGAGTTCGGACTTGACCGCGGCGCTCGCCCGGTGGGCGGCGAGCTCGGTCAGCCAGGAGACGAGGCCGCGCCCGGCCGCGACCCCCGCGAGCAGCAGCAGGGGAGTGGTGAGGGCGGAGACCGACAGGCCCTTCTGGAAGGCCCCCACCACGATCTCGGCGATGAGCATCGCCTGGGCGACGACCAGCGCCGCCCCGGCCAGGCCGAGCACGACGACCGCGGCGAGGAAGAAGCGGGTCGCCCTGGCGTACCGGAGCAGACGCGGGTCGATCGGTTTCACGTGAAACATGCCCCTCTGGATGAGCGCCCGGGCCCTCGCGGACCCGGGCGACGACGGCACTGGCAGGTGCCGGCGGGTGCCTGGGCCGTCTCTTCCGGATCGTGCCGGAAGAGACGGCCCGATCCGGAAAGAAACGGCCTAGTGGGCGTCGGCGATGTGCTGGGTGCCGATCCGCTTGCGGAACACCCAGTAGGTCCAGCCCTGGTAGAGCAGGACCAGGGGGGTGGCGATCGCCGCGCACCAGGTCATGATCTTGAGCGTGTACGGGCTCGACGACGCGTTCGTCACCGTCAGGCTCCACGCGGGGTCGAGCGAGGACGGCATGACGTTCGGGAAGAGCGCCAGGAACAGCATCGCGACCGCGGCGGCGATCGTCACCCCCGAGAGCGCGAACGACCAGCCTTCGCGTCCGGCCTTGATCGCCCCGATCGCGCCGACCAGCGAGACCGCCGCGATCAGCATCGCCGCGAGGCTCCAGCCGTCGCCCGTGTCGACCTGGGTCCAGATCAGGAAGGCGAGCGCGAGCACCGCCGTGACCAGGCCCAGCCTCACGGCGAGCGCGCGGGCCCGGACGCGGATGTCGCCGACGGTCTTCAGCGCCGCGAAGACCGCGCCGTGGAAGGTGAAGAGGGTGAGCGTGACCAGTCCGCCGAGGAGGGCGTACGGGTTGAGCAGGTCCCAGAAGCCGCCGACGTACTCCATGTCCGCGTCGATCTTCACGCCCCGGACGATGTTGCCGAAGGCCACGCCCCACAGGATCGCGGGGATCAGCGAGGTCCAGAAGATGGCCTGCTCCCAGTTGCGCTGCCAGTTCTCCTCGGGTCGCTTCGCGCGGTACTCGAAGGCGACGCCACGGACGATGAGGCAGACCAGGATGATCAGCAGCGGCAGGTAGAAGCCGGAGAAGAGGGTCGCGTACCACTCGGGGAAGGCGGCGAAGGTCGCGCCGCCGGCAGTCAGCAGCCACACCTCGTTGCCGTCCCAGACGGGTCCGATGGTGTTGATGAGGACCCGCTTCTCGGGCCGGTTCCGGGCGAGCAGCTTGGTGAGGACGCCGATCCCGAAGTCGAATCCCTCCAGGAAGAAGTAGCCGGTCCACAGGACGGCGATGAGTACGAACCAGACGTCGTGGAGTTCCATGCCTCGATCTCCTGAGCCTCAGTACGAGAAGGCCATGGGCCGGTCGGCGTCGCGGGAGTCCCCGCCGATCCTGGTGGGCGGGTTGAGGTCGTCCTCGGTGAGTTCGGGCGGGCCCGCCTTCACGTACTTCACGAGGAGCTTGACCTCGATGACGGCGAGGATCGCGTAGAGCGTGGTGAAGACGAGCATCGAGGTGAGCACCTCGGCCTGGGAGACGCCGGGGGAGACGGCCGCGCTGGTGCGCAGCACGCCGTAGACGACCCAGGGCTGGCGGCCCATCTCGGTGAAGATCCAGCCCCAGGAGTTGGCGATCAGCGGGAAGAGCATGGTCCAGAGGGCCACGACCCAGTACCACTTGCCGATCTTGGGACTGAGCGCCTTGTTCCTGAAGAGGACGAGGTTCGGCACTTCGTCCTCACCGGTCCTCAGGCCGGGGGCGATCAGGAACTTCTTGCGGGTCAGCCAGAGCCCGACGACGCCGACGGTGAGCGAGGCCATGCCGAAGCCGATCATCCAGCGGAAGCCCCAGTAGGCGACCGGGATGTTGGGGCGGTAGTCGCCGGGGCCGTACTTCTCCTGCTCGGCCCTGTTGACGTCGTTGATGCCGGGGACGTACGAGTCGAAGTCGCCGTTGGCGAGGTAGGAGAGTATTCCGGGGACCTCGATGGCGACCTTGTTGTGGCCCTTGTCGACGTCGCCGATGGCGAAGATCGAGAAGGGTGCGGGGGCCTCGCCGTCCCACAGCGCCTCGGCGGCGGCCATCTTCATCGGCTGCTGCTTGAACATGACCTTGCCGAGCAGGTCACCGCTGATGGCGGTGCCGAGGCCGGCGATGATCAGGGTGATCAGGCCGACGCGCAGCGAGGTCCGCATGACGCGGACGTGCCGCTTGCGGGCCAGGTGGAAGGCGGAGATGCCGACCATGAAGGCGCCGCCGACGAGGAAGGCCGCCGTCATGGTGTGGAAGAACTGGGTGAGCGCGGTGTTCTGGGTGAGCACCGCCCAGAAGTCGGTGAGCTCGGCGCGGCCGCGCTCCTCGTTGATCCGGTAGCCGACCGGGTGCTGCATCCAGGAGTTGGCGGCCAGGATGAAGTACGCGGAGAGGACGGTGCCGATCGACACCATCCAGATGCAGGCGAGGTGGATCTTCTTCGGCAGCTTGTCCCAGCCGAAGATCCACAGGCCGATGAAGGTGGACTCGAAGAAGAAGGCGATGAGCGCCTCGAAGGCGAGCGGGGCGCCGAAGATGTCACCGACGAAGCGGGAGTAGTCCGACCAGTTCATGCCGAACTGGAACTCCTGCACGATGCCGGTGACGACCCCCATCGCGATGTTGATGAGGAAGAGCTTCCCCCAGAACTTCGTCGCCTTGAGGTACTTCTCGTTCTCCGTCCGGACCCAGGCGGTCTGGAGACCGGCGGTGAGGGCGGCGAGTGAGATCGTCAGGGGGACGAAGAGAAAGTGGTAGACGGTGGTGATGCCGAACTGCCAGCGCGCCAGAGTCTCTGGCGCCAGAGCTAGGTCCACGTCGTCTTCTCCTTACATCGCCGTGATCACAGCGGCAGTCTGCCCCTTTAATCCTTCTTATTTCGGGATGAACAGGGACACGCTTGTGAACGCGTTCACATTCACAAGCATTATGACTCATACGAAATCCGTACTGGAGGTCGGGGTCGTGTACCGAAGGTCACACCTTCCCAAGACCTTCAACATATTGTTGAATCCGGGCCATGACCCTTCGGATACGCCTCTCCTGGCCGGCCGGACACACCACGGCCACCCTCGACGAAACCCCCACGAGCACGGCGCTCGTGGGGGCTCTGCCGATCGTCTCCACCGCCCGCACCTGGGGCGAGGAGGTCTACTTCGACACTCCGGTCTCGGTCCCCCGCGAGGAGGGGGCGCTCCAGGTCGTCGATCCCGGCACGGTCGCCTTCTGGACCGAGGGCGACGCCCTCGCCCTCCCCTACGGACCGACCCCGATCTCACGGGGCGAGGAGTGCCGGCTGGCGAGCCCCTGCAACCTGCTGGGCTCGCTCGACGACGACCCGCGGATCCTGGCCACCGTCCGCGACGGCGACCCGATCCGCGTGGAACTCGCCTGATTCCCGCCGGGCCGCTCAGGCCCCCTGGCGGAAGCCCTCCGCCACCTTCAGGAACAGGTCGTTCGCCTCGGTCTCGCCGATCGTGACGCGCACGCCCTCCCCCGCGAACGGCCGCACCACCACGCCGTGCCGCTCGCACTCCGCCGCGAAGTCCACGGTCCGCTCGCCGAGCCGCAGCCAGACGAAGTTCGCCTGCGCGTCCGGCACGGTCCAGCCCTGGGCCACGAGCCCCGCGTGGACCCGCTCGCGCTCCGCCACCAGCGAGCCGACCCGCCCGAGCAGTTCGTCCTCGGCGCGCAGCGAGGCCACCGCCGCGTCCTGCGCCAGCTGGCTCACGCCGAACGGCACCGCCGTCTTGCGCAGCGCCGCCGCCACCGGCTCGTGGGCGATCGCGAAGCCGACCCGGAGCCCCGCCAGGCCGTACGCCTTGGAGAAGGTGCGCAGCACCGCCACGTTCGGCCGGTCGCGGTAGATCTCGACGCCGTCCGGGATGTCGGTGTCGCGGACGAACTCCTTGTACGCCTCGTCGATCACCACCAGGACGTCGGAGGGCACCCGGTCGAGGAAGCGCTCCAGCTCGGCCCGGCGCACCGCGGTGCCCGTCGGGTTGTTGGGGTTGCAGACGAAGATCAGCCGGGTCCGGTCGGTGATCGCCGCCGCCATCGCGTCGAGGTCGTGCGTCTCGTCCTCGGTCAGCGGCACCTGCACCGAGGTGGCCCCGCTGATCTGGGTGATGATCGGGTACGCCTCGAAGGAGCGCCAGGCGTAGATCACCTCGTCGCCCGGGCCCGAGGTCGACTGGAGCAGCGACTGGGCGACGCCGACCGAGCCGGTGCCGGTGGCGATGTGGGAGACCGGGACGCCGAAGCGGTCGGCCAGCTCCTCCGACAGCGCGGTGCAGGCCATGTCCGGGTAGCGGTTGAAGCTCGCGGCGGCGGCCAGCGCGCTCTCCAGCACGCCCGGCAGCGGCGGGTAGGGGTTCTCGTTGGAGGACAGCTTGAAGGCGGCCGGGCCGCCCGCCGCGGCCGGCTTGCCCGGCTTGTACGTGGGGATGCCGTCCAGCTCGGCGCGCAGCTTCGGGTGGGACGCGCTCGTCCCGCTGGTCTCGCTCACAGTGTGGCCTCCTCGACCGTCCGTACCGCCAATGCTTCTCACTTTATGAGGATTCACGCCCGCTGCGAATGGGCTGTGGACAACAGCCCTGCAACGCTGTGGACGACCCTCCCGCCGGGCCCGCCCGCCCGGGGGGCGCGCGGACGGGTGGCGCGCGCCGGTGGCGAGCGCCGTGGCGCGCATCCCCCGTAGAGGTGAGTTGAGACCTCTTCGAGACCTCGCCCCCTCGCCAGGCCCATCCCTCCCCACGACATCGAGTCGCATGCAAGAACCGTCAACTACCTTTGATTAAGGCATCTTTGAGCCCTGTCGACCATGCAGAAACGTGCCTGTCAACGCCTGCATATGCGGCCGTCCCCCCCACCCCTCGTCGCCCTACTATCGGCTCGCCATGACAGCAGCAGGGAAGCACCAGGTGAGCCGGGCACAGACCCGGGGAAGCCGGCAGGGCCGGGCAGGCATCCGGGACGTGGCCGCCGCCGCCGGGGTCTCCATCACGACTGTCTCCGACGCGCTCAACGGCAAGGGCCGTCTCCCGGACGCCACCCGCCGGCACGTCCGCGAGGTCGCCGACCGGCTGGGCTACCGCCCCTCCGCGGCGGCCCGCACGCTCCGCACCGGCAAGTCGGGACTCATCGGCCTGACCGTGACCACGTACGGGGATGAACCTTTCACCTTCACGGAGTTCGCCTACTTCGCGGAGATGGCCAGGGCCGCCACCTCGGCCGCGCTCGCCCGCGGCTACGCCCTCGTCATCCTCCCCGCCACCTCCCGCCATGACGTCTGGTCGAACGTCGCCCTCGACGGCACCGTCGTCATCGACCCCTCCGACCACGACCCCGTCGTCACCGAACTCGTCCGGCAGGGCCTCCCCGTCGTCTCCGACGGACGCCCGGCCGGCACCCTCCCGGTGACCGCCTGGGTCGACAACGACCACGAGGCCGCCGTCCTCGACCTCCTCGACCACCTCGCCGCCGCCGGCGCCCGCCGCATCGGCCTCCTCACCGGCACCACCACCGACACCTACACCCGCCTCTCCACCACCGCGTACCTCGACTGGTGCGAGCGGGTCGGGCAGGACCCCGTCTACGAGGCCTACCCGGCGCACGACCCGTGCGCGGGCGCCGTCGCGGCCGACCGGCTGCTCGCCCGCCCCGACCGCCCCGACGCCGTGTACGGCCTCTTCGACCCCAACGGCACCGACCTCCTCGCCGCCGCCCGCCGCTACGGCCTGCGCGTCCCCGACGACCTGCTGATCGTGTGCTGCAGCGAGTCCACCGTCTACGCCACCACCGAACCGCCCATCACCACGCTCTCGCTCAAGCCGCGCCGCATCGGCACGGCCGTGGTCCAGCTGCTCATCGACGCCATCGAGGGGGTCGAGGGCGACGGTCCGGTCGAGCAGGTGATACCGACCGAACTCATCGTCCGCACCTCCTCGCAGCGCCGCTCGCCGCGGACGACGGTCAGCCCGCCGCGCTCGCCCGCCAAGGACTGAGCACCCCCTGCCGGGCGCCCCCCCGGACACCCCCGTCGGGCGCCCCCGGACACCCCCGCCGAACGCCGGCCGCGCCGAAGGAGCGGCCGGAGGAACGAAGCGCCGTTCCGCCCCTGCCCGTGGGCGGAGTCGGCGAAACCGGCCACCCCACCGGACCCGGCCCTGGACTGGACCTTCTCAATTCGGGCGAAACAACCGGTGAACCCGGAGCGAACCCGGATTCACCACCCCTGGTGCGTCACACAGGCGGACCCTCATTCCTATGATGGGCGCACGACACCGCGGACCACCCCGACCAGGCCGGTCCGCGATGTGCAGGGCATCGCGACGGTGGTGGAGGGGTCGATGACTCAGGGGGCCGGGCAGGATCCCGTGGAGCGCACGGCGACATTGCGTGACTTCCGCGTACCCCCGTACGCCCGGGTGCCCGTGCAGGGCCACCCGGCCGAGCCGCCCGTCGCGCCCGCCGACCCCACGCTCCACCTGGGCACCCGCCCGCCCGCGTACCCCGAACCCGTCGCGTTCCCGGCACCGCCCGCGCCGATCGCTCCGGCCACCCCGGCCGCTCCGGCCGCGCACGCCGAACCGGCCCCGCGCCCCGAGCCCGCCCCGTACCAGGAGCCGGCCGCCGCCCCGTACCCGGAACCGGCCGCCGTCGTGCCGCCCGCCGCCGCCCCGCGCCCCGCCGCCGCGTACCCGGACCCGGCCCCCGTCGCGCCGCCCGCCCCCGCCGCCGCGTCCGTCCCCCCCGTCGTACCGCCCGTCGCCACCGCCGCCGGCCACCCCGGCGGGGGGTACGCCGACGAGTTCCCCGAGGGCTACACCCCGACCGAGCGCGACCTGCCGGTCATCCAGCGCGGCGACACCCTCCAGGTCCCCGTCGCCCCGGCCGCCGCGCCGGCGCCCGTCCCCGCCGGGGACGGCCCCGGCCCGCTCTACGTCGTCGGCGACGTCCACGGCTACCTCGACGAACTCGTCGCCGCCCTGCGCGCCCAGGGCCTCGTCGACGAGAACGGCGGCTGGGCCGCGGGCAACGCCCGGCTGTGGTTCCTCGGCGACTTCACCGACCGCGGCCCCGACGGCATCGGCGTCATCGAGCTCGTCATGCGGCTCTCCGCCGAGGCGGCCGCCGCCGGCGGCTACTGCAAGGCCCTCATGGGCAACCACGAGCTGCTGCTCATCGGCGCCAAGCGCTTCGGCGACACCCCGGTCAACTCCGGCGCCGGCACCGCCACCTTCCAGGCCGCCTGGCTGCTCAACGGCGGACAGAAGCACGACATGGACCGCCTCCAGGAGCACCACCTCCAGTGGATGTCCCGGCTCGACGCCGTCGTCCACGAGGACGGTCACCTGCTGCTGCACTCCGACACCACCGCGTACCTGGAGTACGGCGAGACCATCGAGGACGTCAACGAGACGGTCCACGAGATCATCCGGCGCAACGACGCCGACGAGGTCTGGGACCTCTTCCGGAAGTTCACCAAGCGCTTCGCCTTCCGCGACGAGGCCGGCCCGCAGGCCGTCCAGGAGCTGCTCGGCACCTACGGCGGCTCCCGGATCGTGCACGGCCACAGCCCGATCCCGTACCTCCTCGGCCAGGTCGGCACGGAGGACGGCGAGGAGGACTCCCGCCCGGCCGTCGACGGTCCGCACGTCTACGCCGACGGGCTCGCCATCGCCATGGACGGCGGCGTGACCATGGCCGGGACGCTGCTGGTGGTCCAACTCCCCCTGGCGAGCTGACCCTCACTCCGCGCAGCCGGGCCGGGCGAATTCCGGAAACCCCCTGTCAGCACGGACGGTCACGGCCCTACCATCGGTCTCCCCAGGTAGGCAGGCTCTCCTCCGCTTCCGCCCGGACCGCCGTGCTCCACGGCCGGTCCCGGCCCACCGAGCATCGGGGGATGCACATGAACGTGGCTCCGCACCTGCTGACCGAGGACCGCGCCGAGTACGAGCGCGTCCTCGACGACGCACTGCGCACCGCACAGGAACGGCCGGAACTCGCCGGAGCGGGGGAGCGGCTGACGGCCGCCCAGCTCCGGGTGATGGCGCTGAACGCGACGGCGCTGATCACCGCGGCGGCGGCGAGCGAGTACGAGCACTTCGTCAAGGTGCGCGAGCGGGACCGCGCCGCGTCCAACCGCCCGCGGATCCCCGCTCCCGACGAGTCCCCGGGCGCCGTCGCGGTCCTCACCGTCCTCGTCCCGGTCCTCGCCGGCACGGCCGCCGCCATCTTCCTGCTGGTCGGCGCGGTGGTGCGGCTGCTCGCCCCGGACGCCGCCCTCGGCACCACCCTGCTCACCGCCGGACTGGTCTTCGGTGCCCTCGCCGCCGCCGGCCTCCTCTGCGCCGGCGTCGGTCTCCTGCTGACGGCCCTCCGCAACAGCCCCGCCGAGACCGGTCCCCCCGACGACGAGCTCACCCGCGCCCGCGCCGCCTGGCGCCACGCCCTCCTGGAGCGCGGCATCCTCCCGTTCCTCCAGGCCGCCCTCACCGCCACCACCGACCCGGCGCCCCCGGGTCCCTGACGCGCCCCGGCCCGCGATCCCCCCGTGGACCGCGGGCCGGGGTGCGTGCGGCGGGCGGCCGCTACTCCGCCAGCGGCAGGTAGACCCTGTTCCCGGAGGCGGCGAACTCGGCGGACTTCTCGGCCATGCCGGCCTCGATCTCGTCCGCCTTCAGGTCCCCGCCGTGCTCACGGCGGATGTCCTGCGAGATCTTCATCGAGCAGAACTTCGGACCGCACATCGAGCAGAAGTGGGCGGTCTTCGCGGGCTCCGCCGGCAGCGTCTCGTCGTGGAACTCGCGGGCGGTGTCCGGGTCGAGGGCCAGGTTGAACTGGTCCTCCCAGCGGAACTCGAAGCGCGCGTCGGAGAGCGCGTCGTCCCACTCCTGGGCGCCCGGGTGGCCCTTGGCCAGGTCCGCCGCGTGCGCCGCGATCTTGTACGTGATGACGCCGGTCTTCACGTCGTCGCGGTTCGGCAGGCCCAGGTGCTCCTTGGGCGTGACGTAGCAGAGCATCGCCGTGCCCCACCAGGCGATCATCGCGGCGCCGATGCCGGAGGTGATGTGGTCGTACGCGGGCGCCACGTCCGTGGTCAGCGGGCCGAGGGTGTAGAACGGCGCCTCCTCGCAGATCTCCTGCTGGAGGTCGATGTTCTCCTTGATCTTGTGCATCGGGACGTGGCCCGGGCCCTCGATCATCGTCTGCACGTTGTGGCGCTTGGCGATCGTGTTCAGCTCGCCGAGCGTGCGCAGCTCCGCGAACTGGGCGTCGTCGTTGGCGTCCGCGATCGAGCCGGGGCGCAGCCCGTCGCCGAGCGAGTAGGTGACGTCGTACGCCGCCAGGATCTCGCAGAGTTCCTCGAAGTGCGTGTAGAGGAAGTTCTCCTTGTGGTGGGCGAGGCACCAGGCGGCCATGATCGAGCCGCCGCGCGAGACGATGCCGGTCTTGCGGCGCGCGGTGAGCGGCACGTACGGCAGGAGCACGCCGGCGTGCACGGTCATGTAGTCCACGCCCTGCTCGGCCTGCTCGATGACCGTGTCCTTGTAGATCTCCCAGGTCAGCTCCTCGGCCTTGCCGTCGACCTTCTCCAGGGCCTGGTAGAGCGGCACGGTGCCGATCGGCACGGGGGAGTTGCGCAGCACCCACTCGCGGGTGGTGTGGATGTTGCGGCCGGTGGACAGGTCCATGACCGTGTCGGCGCCCCAGCGGGTCGCCCAGGTCATCTTCTCCACCTCCTCCTCGATGGAGGAGGTGACGGCGGAGTTGCCGATGTTGGCGTTGACCTTCACCAGGAACCGCTTGCCGATGATCATCGGCTCGATCTCCGGGTGGTTGACGTTGGCCGGCAGCACCGCTCGGCCCGCCGCGATCTCCTCGCGGACGACCTCCGGCGAGACGTTCTCCCGGATCGCCACGTACTCCATCTCCGGGGTGATCTCGCCCCGGCGGGCGTACGCGAGCTGGGTCACGGCCTGCCCGGCGCGGCCCCGGCGGGGCAGCCGCGGGCGGCCGGGGAAGACCGCGTCGAGGTTCTTGAGCCCGCCGCCGCGCGGCGAGGTGTGCTTGATGCCGTCGTCCTCGGGGCGGACCGGGCGGCCCGCGTACTCCTCGGTGTCGCCGCGCGCGATGATCCAGTTCTCGCGCAGCGGGGGCAGACCCCGGCGCACGTCGGTGTCGACGGCGGGGTCGGTGTACGGGCCGGACGTGTCGTACAGCGTCACGTCCTTGCCGTTGGTGAGGTGCACCTGACGGACCGGCACCCGGATGTCGGGGCGCGAGCCCTCGACGTACCCCTTGTGCCAGCCCGGCGTGCGCGCGCCGTTCGAGTCGTTCTGGTCGGAGGCAGGCGTGCGTGCGTCCTGAATGGTCATGAGACCGAATCTCCCTACGCCGGCATTACCCGGTAACAGGTTCGGCGGTCGGCGCAGCCTCCTCCCGTACGTACGGCATGTACGCGCGTACGGTGATCAGCGCCCTCTCAGCCCGGTGCTCCGAGCTCCCGCGTGTGCAAAGGTGCCACCACGCTAGCGCCCTTCCGGGCGTGCTGAACAGTGGGCCCCCACCGTTCTTGCGATGATCGGTCGGTGACTTCCCCGCAGCAGTCCCCCGATCCGCACGGCCACGAGCACGGCACCGAGCACGGCCACGGCGCCGGACACGGTGCCGGGCACGGGCACGGGCACAGCCACAGCCACGGGCCCGCCGCGCCCGTCTCCCGCCATCTGCGAAGAGTCATCGCGGCGGTCCTGATCCCCTTCGCCACCGCCGTCCTCGTCGGGCTCGCGGTGCTCTGGCCCGGCGGCGCCCCGGCGCACCAGCGGACCGGCGTCGGTTTCGACCGGCAGACCGAGCAGGGCCGGGTCGTGGCGGTCGAGCGGGTGGACTGCAAGGACGTGAACGCGGCGCAGGTGCCGCCCACCGGGGACACCACCACCCCGCAGGGCCGCGAGGCGGTCGACGCGCAGCAGGGGCAGTGCGCGAAGGCGACGGTCGAGGTGACGAGCGGGCCGGACAAGGGACGGACCTTCACCGAGATCGTGCAGCCGGACGCCCCGCGCCAACTGGAGGAGGGGCAGGGCGTGGTGGTCGCCTACGCCCCCGACGCCCCGAAGGACCTGCAGTACTCGGTGACGGACGTGGACCGGACGGTGCCGATGGCGGTCCTCGCCGCCATCTTCGCGCTCGCGGTGGTCCTCGTCGGGCGGATGCGGGGCGTGATGGCGCTGATCGCGCTCGCGGTGAGCTTCCTGGTGCTCACGCTCTTCATCCTGCCCGCAATCCTGGAGGGTTCGAATCCGCTGGTCGTGGCAGTGGTCGGGTCGAGCGCGATCATGCTGCTCGCGCTCTACCTGTGCCACGGCCTGTCGGCCCGCACCTCGGTCGCGGTCCTGGGCACGCTGATCTCGCTGCTGCTGATCGGGCTGCTCGGGTCCTTCTTCATCGGCTGGGCCTCGCTCAGCGGCAACACCGACGACTACACCGGGCTCATCCACGGTCTCTACCCGGAGATCGACATGTCCGGCCTGCTGCTCGCCGGTGTGATCATCGGTTCGCTCGGTGTCCTGGACGACGTCACGGTGACCCAGACCTCGGCGGTCTGGGAGCTGCACCAGGCCGATCCGGGCATGGGTCCGCGCGCGCTCTACCGGGCCGGGATCCGGATCGGCCGCGACCACATCGCCTCGGTGGTCAACACCCTGGTCCTGGCCTACGCCGGTGCCGCGCTGCCGCTGCTGCTGCTCTTCACCATCGCGCAGAGCAGCGTGGGGACGGTGGCCAACAGCGAGCTGGTGGCGGAGGAGATCGTCCGGACCCTGGTGGGTTCGATCGGCCTGGTCGCCTCGGTGCCGGTCACCACGGCGCTCGCGGCACTGGTGGTGTCGGCCGACCGCCCGTCGGGGGAGGCCGGCGCCCGGCCGGCGGGCCGCGGCGGACGGCGGCGCCGCGCGAAGTGACGGACGCGCGACGGCCGTACGGGACCCGAGCGTCCTGCCCGACGGCCGTACGGGTCCGGGGTCGTCCCGCCCTGTGGGCGTACGGGGTCGGGGCGTCCGGTCCAGAGGCCGTACGGGTCCGGGGCCGTTCCGCCCTGAGGGCGTACGGGGCCCGGTCGTTCCGCCCGGAGGGCGTACGGAGTCGGGGCGTCCGGTCCGGAGGCCGTACGGATCACGCCATTCGGCCCGGTGGCCGTGCGGAGCGGTTCACCCGGTCGGCGGTCGTACGGAGCGGGGCGCGGGGTCAGGCCGGTCCGGCGCTCTCCTCGGCGAGGATCCGGCCGAGCGCGGCCTCCAGGCTGTCCTCGAAGTCGCCCAGGGCCTGCTCCTGACCGAGCGGGACGAGCTTGTCCGTGCGGTCGAGGAAGGCGACGAGCGGCGGGGCGCTGGCGCGGAACAGGGCGCGGTCCGCGCCCACCTGGAGCCGGATGGAGACGTCCGACAGGCCCTCGGGGTCGGTCGGGGCGATGTGCACGTCGCCGTCGCCGCTCGGACGGTTGATCCCGTCGAGCAGCAGCTCCCTGCCGAACGCCCAGGTCACGGGCGCGTCCCCGGGAAGGTGGAAGGTCATCCGCACCGCGTAGGGGTCCCGGGTCTCGTATCGCAGTTCGACAGGGATCTTGAAGGAGAGCTCCTCCGAAACGAGGAAGCTCATCAGGACCTCGGCCTGAACCGACTCTCGCATCATGTACCCCGCAGTAGATGGAGCAGTTGTGTAAACACAGCTGCTGAAAGCTGTGACCGAAACGGCCAGGAATGATCCCCCGTGGCCCTCTTGACGCAATCGTGCTGTACGCGCTAGCGGATCACAAGGAGTGATTTTTCAGATACTGATAGAGAAGGCGAGCGAACTGAAGAGGCTCCCGATCTCCGTACGTAGCCGCTCGACTGCTGGGAGCAACCGTTCTTCCTGGTGAAGCGGGAGGGAAATGGCCAGAGTGGCCGCCGCGGAGCCCACCGTAAGGGGGATGGCCGCGCAAACCGTGCCGAGCGCATATTCCTGACGCTCCACCAGGGGCTCCATTCGCCCCAAACCGCCCAAACGCTCCAAAAGCACCCGCCGGTTACGCACCGTGTACGGAGTGATGGCTTCCACCGGGTGGCGGTCAAGGTGGTCTTGACGAGATCTCAGATCGAGTTGGCTGAGCAGGCACTGCCCGATCGCGTGGGCGTGACCGGTCTCCCGGAAGTCGGCCCACTCCTCCACCGCGGGGGAGTTGAGGGTGTCCGCGACGGAGATCAGTTCGATCTCGCCGTCGCGGTAGAGGGCGAAGTAGACCGGCACGCCGAGCGCGTCCCGCCAGTGGGCGAGGGAGTCCTCGATCTTGATGCGACGATTCTGCACAGCTCCGCCGCCGGCCAGCCGGGTGGCCGCCTCGCCCAGATAGAACGCACCCTTGTCGCGGAGCAGATAGCCCTCGTGCGTCAGGGTGCGGAGAAGGTGGTACGTCGTGGGCAGCGGAAGGCCCGTCTCCCGGGCGAGCTGCTTGGCGGGGGCACCGTCCGCATGGGAGGCCACCGCCTCCAGAAGTCTCAGCGCCCGCTGCACCGAGCCGATCAGGGTCGGCGCAGCTGTCTGCGTAGCCATGGCCAAAGGTCACCCCCAGGCGTGACAACGGATGCACCGCACCCGCTCGCGGGGGCCGCCCCCGCGCACACCCGCCAGGCCTGGGACACCGATGGGGTCCGACGGACGGACCCCTCAGGGACGAGCGGGAAACCGCTGGTCTGCCGGAGATCTACACCCGTAGTCCCCGACTCGGCGGAGATCTGCCACTCTAGTGGCTCGTCCTCGCCCCCCACCCTGTTTCGACCTGCGCGTTCCCCCTGCCGGGCTAACGCCCGGCAGACGCCCAATACCGATGAGTAGCTTGTGCTACCA
The DNA here is from genome assembly GCF_040636735.1 of Streptomyces sp. NPDC035033. Lineage (NCBI taxonomy): Bacteria > Bacillati > Actinomycetota > Actinomycetes > Kitasatosporales > Streptomycetaceae > Streptomyces > Streptomyces sp. NPDC035033. The sequence continues at coordinate 83,960 of NZ_JBEZUZ010000001.1, forward strand.
GTCCCGGTCGGACTTCGACGGGGTGCCGAACTTCCGTACGACGTAGATGAGTCCGGCCACGAGCGCGACGAACAGCAGCACCTTGAACAGCAGGCTGATCACGAAGGTGAGGACGCTGGTGATGACTCCGCCGAAGACCAGCAGGACCAGGGCGGGTATGGCGATCCACTTCACCCACCACGGCAGCCCCGCGAGAATCTCCTGTACCGCCATGGTGCTCTCCCTCGCTCTCGACTCCCCGCCCGGAACCCTCCGCCCCGGACACCTCAAGGCTAGGCGGGCACCGGCCGCCGGCGGGGCCCCCGGGGCCCGGGCTCTCCCCTGATCCGCCCCCTAGGGGAAGCGGGGGGTCCGTCCCCGAGGATCCGGGCCGCCGACGGCTCCCCGCTCAGGCCGCTCGGGCATCCGTCCGCCCGGGCTTCCGTCTGCTCAGGCCCCGGCCGCTCAGGCTTCCGGCGGTGAGAAGACCACCAGGACCCGCAGGTCCTCGCTGATGTGGTGGAAGCGGTGCGGCACCCCCGCCGGCACGTAGACCACGCTGCCCCGCGCCACCTGCGTCGTCTCCTCGCCGACGGTGATCGCCGCCCGCCCGGAGACCACGAAGTACACCTCGTCCTGGCCGTGCGGCGACTGCGGGTCCAGCTCGCCCGCGTCGAGCGCGTACAACCCCACCGACATGTTCCGCTCGCGCAGGAACTGGAGGTACGCCCCCTGGTTGGCGACGCGCTCCGCCTCCAGTTCGTCCAGCCGGAATGCCTTCACTGCCGTTCGCCCCTGCCCTAGGCCCGATCGTCTCTGCCACGATCAGACACATGAAGAATTTCGTAGTCAAGACGCTCGCCAACGCGGGCGCCCTGGCGGTCGCCATCTGGCTTCTCCAGGACATCACCCTGACCGGTGAGAGCACGGGCAAGAAGGTCGTCACCCTGCTGCTCGTCGCCCTCGTCTTCGGGCTCGTCAACTTCCTGGTCAAGCCGATCGTGAAGCTGCTGACGCTGCCCCTCTTCATCCTGACCCTCGGCCTGATCACCCTGGTGGTCAACGCCCTGATGCTGCTGCTCACCTCGTGGCTGGCCGACCAGTTCGACCTCAGCTTCCACGTGGAGGGCTTCTGGACCGCCGTCCTCGGCGGCCTGATCATCTCCGTCGTCTCGTGGGCGCTCAACGTGGTGCTGCCCGACGGGGACTGAGGAACCGCCATGACCTATCGCGTCTGCTTCGTCTGCACCGGCAACATCTGCCGCTCCCCGATGGCCGAACACGTCTTCCGCGCGCGCGTGGAGGAGGCCGGCCTCGGCGGAGCGGTCGAGGTGGACAGCGCGGGCACCGACGGCTGGCACGAGGGCGACGGCGCCGATCCGCGCACCGTCGCCGTCCTGGAGGAGTACGGCTACACCTCCGCGCACACCGCCCGCCGGTTCAGCGCCTCCTGGTTCTCCGGCCTCGATCTGGTGATCGCGCTCGACGAGGGCCACCTCCGGGAGCTCCGCCGCCTCGCCCGCACCCCCGACGAGGCGGCGAAGGTCCACCTGCTCCGCTCGTACGACCCCGCCGCGGGGGACGCGCTCGACGTCCCCGACCCGTACTACGGCGGGCGCGAGGGCTTCGAGCACTGTCTGGAGATGGTCGAGGCCGCGAGCGAGGGACTCCTCGCCACCGTCCGGGCCGCACTACGGGGGGACGAACTGAAGGAAAGGACCCTGTGAACCCGTGAGCCCTCAGGAACAGCACCACCGCGGCGACGGTCCCGGAGACGGGACCCTCGCCGTGCGGGCCGGACTGCCCGAGCCCGTGAAGCACGAACCGACCCTGCCGGGCCCGGTCTTCGCCGCCCACTTCCACCTGCCGGGCGACCCCACCGGCCCCTACACCTACGGCCGCGACGAGAACCCGACCTGGACCCATCTGGAACGGGCCATCGGCACCCTGGAGGCGCCCGGGGACCCCGAGGTCGAGACCGTCGTCTTCGCCTCCGGCATGGCCGCCATCTCCGCCGTGCTGCTCTCCCAGCTCTCCGCCGGCGACGCCGTCGTCGTTCCGTCCGACGGCTACCAGGCCCTCCCGCTCCTCCACGAGCAGCTGCGCGCGTACGGCGTCGAGGTGCGCTCCGCCCCCACCGGCGGCGACGCCCAGCTCGACGTGCTCGACGGCGCCAAGCTGCTGTGGATCGAGACCCCGTCCAACCCCGGGCTCGACGTCTGCGACGTCCGCCGGCTGGTCCGCGAGGCGCACGCCGGCGGGGCGCTCGTCGCCGTCGACAACACCCTCGCCACCCCGCTCGGCCAGCGCCCGCTGGAGCTGGGCGCGGACTTCTCGGTCGCCAGCGACACCAAGGGCATGACCGGCCACGGCGACCTGCTGCTCGGCCACGTCAGCTGCCGCGACCCCCGGCGGGCCGCGGAGGTACGGCGCTGGCGCAAGGTCGTCGGTGCCATTCCCGGCCCCATGGAGGCGTGGCTCGCCCACCGCTCGCTGGCCACGCTCCAGCTGCGGGTCGACCGCCAGTGCGCCACCGCCCTGGAGCTCGCCCGCGTCCTCGCCGACCACCCCGACGTGACCGGGCTGCGCCATCCCGGCCTCCCGGAGGACCCCTCGCACGCGATCGCCACCCGGCAGATGCGCCGCTTCGGCTCGGTGCTCTCCTTCGAGCTCGCCGACCGCGCCCGGGCGGAGCGCTTCCTGGAGGAACTGCGCCTGGTCGACGACGCCACCAGTTTCGGCGGGGTGCGTTCCTCGGCGGAACGGCGCGGGCGCTGGGGCGGGGACGCCGTCGCGGAGGGCTTCATCCGCTTCTCGGTGGGCGCCGAGGACCCGGAGGACCTGATCGCCGACGTCCTGCGGGCGCTCGACGCGGCGCGGAAGGCGGGCTGACGGGCCCGGGCCGCGAGGCTCGGAGGGTCCCGGGCGGGCTCGGGCGGGGCTCGGACCGCGAGGCTCGGAGGGTCCCGGCCGGGGCTCGGACCGGGGCGTTCCGAGCCTCCCCCCTCGTGGCTCGGAACGCCGCCGGTCCTCACGCGGAACCCGCCCGGACAAGGCTAGTTGACCGAGCGTCAGTGTCCAATCACGGTAGCGACAGGGACCTATCGGCATATTTATAGTGGGAGCGGTCCCGGGACGACGGGCTGCCGACCGGAAGGGGCGGGCATGGATCTGTCCCTGCTGCGCACGTTCGTCGCCGTGCACCGGGCCGGTTCCTTCACCCGCGCCGCCGCGCTCCTCGGCCTCTCCCAGCCCGCCGTCACCAGCCAGATCCGCACCCTGGAGCGCCAGCTCGGCCGGCCGCTCTTCCACCGGCGGGCCCGTGGGGTCACCCCCACCAGCATCGGCGACGAACTGGCCCACCGGGCCGCCCCGCACCTGGACGCCCTGGTCGAGATCGCGGAGACCGGGCTCGACTCCGAGCGCGGCCCCCGCACCCTCCACGTCGCCGGCCCGCCGGAGTTCACCTCCCTGCGCGCCCTGCCCGCGCTCGCCCCGCTCGTCGCGCGGGGCCTGGCCCTGCGCGCCTCCTTCCTCGGCAACACGGAGGAGCTGCTCGACGGGCTCGCCGCCGGCCACCACGACCTGGCCCTCGCCACCGCCCGGCCGCGCGGCGGACTGCTCGCCGCCACCCCCCTCTGCGACGAGGAGCTCGTCCTGGTCGCCGCCCCGCGCTGGGCGGCCCGGCTCTCCCCCGAGGTGCTGCTCTCCACCGGCGCGGTGGTCCTGGAGCAGCTCCCGGTGGTCGAGGTGCACGAGTCGCTGCCCTTCGCCGGCCGCTACTGGGCGGCCGTCTTCGAGACCGCGCCGGCCGCGGCGGCCACCGTCATCGCCCCCGACCTGCGGGCCGTCCGGGAGGCCGCGGCCGCCGGCGCGGGCCTGGCGGTGCTGCCCCGCTACCTCTGCGAGGAGGCGCTGGCGGCCGGACGGCTCGTGGCGCTGCTCGACCCGCCGGTGCCACCGCTGCGGACCTACTTCCTGGTGGTGCGGACGGGCACCCTCGCCCTGGCCCACATCGCCCGGGCGCACGAGGAACTGGTCCGGGCCGCGAGGGAGTGGTGAGGTCCGGCGCACCGCCACGGGCCCGGCGAAAGGCGGTGCGGTCCGGCGCGCCGGCGCGGTCCGCGGGGCGGTGATGAGTTTCAGCCCGGCGAGAACGGGCCATTTTCTTCCCATGACCGAACGGCCCGTGGTCAAGCGCACCGCACGCGCCATCCTGCTCGACGGAGACGACCTCATCCTCATCAAGCGCACCAAGCCGGGGGTGGATCCGTACTGGGTGACGCCCGGTGGCGGCGTCGAGCCCTCCGACTCCACCGTCGTCGAGGCCCTCCACCGCGAGGTGCACGAGGAACTCGGCGCCAAGATCGTCGATGTGGTCCCCTGTTTCGTCGACACCGTCGAGCACATCGTCGACGGCGGGGTCTCCGGCGTGAAGGTCCAGCACTTCTTCGTCTGCCGGCTGGAGTCGATGGACCTCAGCCGGCGGCACGGCCCCGAGGTCGACGAACCCGTCGGCGAGTACGAGGTCGTCCGGGTGCCCTTCAGCCGCGTCGGGATCGCCGCCGTCCACCTGGTGCCGCTCTCACTGCGCCACTACCTCGACGGCAACATCGAAGGCGTCCGCGCCATGCACGCCCCCGACCTCGGCTGACCCGGCCCCCGCGGGGGCGAGCTCCGTCGGGAAGTCGTGGCGGATCCGCTCCGAGGGGATCCCCGCGCCGCGGAGCACGTCGACGCCCTGCCGGACCATGCCGAGCGGCCCCGAGAGGTAGGCGTCCCGCTCGTTCCACGGACCGGCCTCCCGCACCGCCTCCGGCAGCGGGCCCTGCGCCTCGGTGACGGGATGGACGGCGAGCCACGGGAACGTCTTCTGCAACCGCAGCAGGGTGTCCATGTCGTAGAGGTCGTGGCCGCGGCGCGCCCCGTAGAAGACGTCGACCTGCCGGCGGTCGCCGTGTTCCGCGACGTCCTCCACCAGCGCCCTGATCGGGGCGATGCCGGTCCCGCCCCCCAGGCAGAGCAGTCCGTCGTCGGTGGCGTGGTCGACCGTCATGGAACCGGCCGGCGGTCCGAGGCGGAGCACGTCCCCCGGGCGGGCCCGGTGGACCAGCGCCTGGGACACCCAGCCGGCCGGGACGGCCTTGACGTGGAGGGTGAGCAGCCCGTCCGGGCGGGGCGCCGAGGCGAAGGAGTAGTGCCGCCACACGCGCGGCCACCAGGGGGTCTCCAGCGTCGTGTACTGCCCGGCGAGGAAGGGGTAGGGCGCGTCGGGCCGCAGGGTGAGCACGGCGATGTCGGGGGTCCGCAGGTCGTGCGAGACCACCTCGGCCCGCCACCAGGCGGGGGCCCTCGCCTCGTCCTCGGCGGCCGCGTCGATCATGATCTGCGAGATCGCCGTGTACGCCCGGACCCAGGCCGCCTCGGTCCCCTCGTCCCAGCTCCGTTCCGCGTACCGCGCGAGCGCGCCGATCAGGGCCTCGCCGACCGCCGGGTAGTGGGCCGCCTCGACGCCGTACTTGCGGTGCCCCCTGCCGAGGTGCCCCAGGTACTCGCCAAGGAACGCCCCGTCGTCCATCCGCTCGGCGACCGTGAGCAGGGCCTTGAGCAGGCGGTCCCGCTGGGTGTCCATCGCGGCGGGGAACAGCTCGCGCAGGGCGGGGCTCCGGACGAAGAGCAGGGCGTAGAAGTACGAGGTCACCTTGTCGGCGACCGGAGCGATCTCCTCGAGGGTGCGGCGGACGAGCACCGCATCGGGGGAGGGCTCCGTTATTCGGGCCCCCGTCCCGCCCGTCGTGCTGGTCGGACCATCCATCATGTGCCTCGCCTCACGCAGCCGGCTTCCGTGTTCGCAGCATGGCGGCCGCCGGGGCGCTTCGGACGGAAAGCGGCGTTCTCGGGCCAAAGGGCCGGGGTGCGGACTAGGCTCCGCTTTTTCGGCGCGCGCGGGGACGCGGGTCCGCACGGGTGCGCCCGGCTCCCGGACAAGGGCCGTGTTTCACGTGAAACATCGCGCGAAAACCCCTGGACGGAAGATCACCCCGTCGGAGAGCCTGACCGTCATGCCGATCTCCCCCTCCGCCCTCGCCCAGCTCCCCGTCCGGCGCCTCGACACCGCCGACCTCCTGGCCTGCTCCGACCTCTCCGAGAACCGCGGCTGGCTCCGCGAGGAGCACAAGTGGGGGCTGCTGCTCACGGCGGGCACCGGGTACGGCATCGACGACCCGGACGGCGACGGGCTGCTCGCCGCCTGTGTGGTCACCTCCTACGGCCCCGGGCTCGCGGCCATCGGCATGGTGCTCGTCGCGGAGCGGTACGCCCGCCGGGGCGTGGGCCGCCGGCTGATGCGGCACGTCCTGGAGGAGGCCGGGGAGACCCCGCTGACGCTCTACGCCACCCCGAACGGCCGGCCGCTCTACGAAGAACTCGGGTTCACCGAGGTCGGCCGGTCCGAGATGCTGCGGGGTCGCTTCTCCGGCGCCGTGCCCGCCCCGCGGCGCGCGGTCCGCCCGGCCACCGCCGAGGACCTCCAGGCCGTCCTCCGGCTCGACCTGGAGATCTTCGGCCTCGACCGCACCCCGCTCATCGCCCGGCTCCCGGCCTTCGCCGACCACCTGCGGGTCGCCGTCGAGGACGGCGCGGTCACCGGCTTCGCCGCCGCCTGGCCCAACATGGACACCCATGTCGTCGGCCCGCTGATCGCCCGCGACACCGCCACCGCGCAGGCGCTGGTCGCCTCCCTGGCGGACGCCACGGACCGCCCGCTCCGCACCGACGTCGACCTCCGCCACACCGAGCTGCTGCGCTGGCTCAAGGAGAACGGTATGGACCCGATCACCACCAACGCGATGATGGTCCGCTCGCTGCCGGACCTCCCCGGTGACGCCGACCGGCGCTTCGCCCCGCTGACCGTCGCGGCGGGCTGACACCATCGGCACGGCACACGGGCCGCAATAGTTGCACACGCGCATTATTGCGGACCATCGTCTACCCTGGACCGGACAGGCCACTCGCCGAGGAGAGGACGAGGAGAGACATGACCGCGACGGATCCCGCCCTCACCGGGCTCGCGCAGCGCTGGTGCGCCCTCTCCCTGCTGCACGGCCGGATCGAGTCCCACATCGAGCGCGCGCTGGAGTCCGGTCACCGGCTGAGCGCCCGCGAGTACTCGCTCCTCGACGTCCTGAGCCGCCAGCACGACGGTCCCGGCGGGCACCTCCAGATGAAGCAGGTCGCCGACGCCGTCGTGCTCAGCCAGAGCGCCACCACCCGCCTGGTCACGCGCCTGGAGGACCGGGGCCTGCTCACCCGCTACCTCTGCGCCACCGACCGGCGCGGCATCTACACCGACGTCACCGAGGCCGGCCGGAAGCTCCTGGAGGAGGCCCGCCCCACCAACGACCGGGCCCTCCGCGAGGCCCTGGACGAAGCGGCGAAGAACCCGGAGCTGGCCCCCCTGGTGCGGGTCCTCGAGGGCGAGACCGTCACCGTCTGACCGCCTCTCTCCGGCGTCCGCCGGGCCGTACGCTGCGGGCATGAGCGATCTTGAGATCCGCCCCGCCACCGCGGAGGACGTGCCCGCGATCGTCGCGATGCTCGCCGACGACCCCCTCGGCGCCCAGCGGGAGTCCCCGGACGACCCGACGCCGTACCTCACCGCCTTCGGCCGCCTCGCGGACGACCCGAACCAGCACCTCGTCGTCGCCACGCGCGGCGGGAAGGTCGTCGGGACGCTCCAGCTGACGATCGTTCCCGGCCTCTCCCGCCGCGGCGCCACCCGCTCGATCATCGAGGGCGTACGGATCCACTCCGAGGAGCGCGGCAGCGGCCTGGGGACGGTGCTCGTCGAATGGGCCGTCGAGGAGTCCCGGCGCCTGGAGTGCGCCCTGGTCCAGCTGACCTCCGACGCGACCCGCACCGACGCCCACCGCTTCTACGAGCGCCTCGGTTTCGAGGCGAGCCACGTGGGCTTCAAGCGGGCCCTCTGACCTCCCTCCGTCCGCGGGGTCCGTGTTTCACGTGAAACACAGACCCGTGCGCTCCGGCCGGGGCCGGCTCACAGCCCGCGCCAGCCCGCCGCGTCCACCCCGCCCGGAACCGCGTCCCCCGGCTCGTACGGCTCCCGGGTGAAGACGAAGGAGCCGAGGTCGAGATGGCTGACGGTGCCGTCCGGCCGCCGCACCACCCGCAGGGTCTCCCCCGCGTAGTAGCCGTCGAGACCGATCCAGCCGCCTTCGGGCAGGGCCCGGAAGCGGGCACGGCGGCCGGGGCCCCGCAGCGGCTCCAGGACCAGCCCGCGTCCGGCGCCGAGCCGCAGGCCGAAGGAGTACGTCCCCCAGTACCAGGGCCCGGTCAGCGCCACGAGCTCCTGATCGGCCTCGGCCGCGGGAAGCGGCCGCCACGGTTCGGGGAACCGCGGCTCGGCCTCCGCCACGATCCGTACGAGGTCGGCGGCGACGACACCGGGCTGCGGGCCGCTCGTCGCGTTGGCGAGGGCCACGCCGACCACTCCCTCCGCGACGTCCACCCAGAGCCCGGCGACGAAGCCCGGCAGCGATCCCCCGTGCCCGATGAGCGTGCCGCCCTCCCCGTGGGCGAGCTGGAGACCGAGGCCGTACCCCATCTGCGCGTCCCCGGCGGCCGGCGGGGCGGCCGGGACCCGCATCTCCGCGACGGTCGCGGCGCTCAGCACCCGGTCGTCGCCCTCCGCGAGGAAGAGGCCGAAGCGGCAGAGGTCGGCGGCCGTCGACCACAGTTGGCCGGCCGGGGCCATCACCCCCAGGTCCTCGGAGGGCTCGGGAAGCATGACGTCGGCCCACGGGTGCACCGCCCAGCCCGAGGCGTGCGGGGCCACCGGCCCCACCGTCGTACGGTCCAGGCCCAGCGGCTCCAGGACCTCGGTGCGCAGCGCCTCCTCCCAGGAGACCCCGCGCACCGCCTCGACCAGCGAGCCGAGCAGGGTGTAGCCGGGATTGGAGTAGTGGAAGCTCCGGCCCGCCGGGTGGAGCGCGGGCGCCTCTCCCAGGACGTCCGACAGCTCGGGCCGCGTCGCCCCGGGCGTCCGCTCCCACCAGGGCGACGGGGTCTCCGCCGCGAGCCCCGCGGTGTGGCCGAGCAGCTGGGCGACGGTCACCTCGCCCACCCCCGTGCCGGGCAGGTGCTTCTCCAGCGGGTCGTCGAGGCCGATCAGCCCCTCGTCCCGCAGCCTCAGGACGAGGACGGCGGTGAACACCTTGGTGATCGAACCGATCCGGTACTGCGTGTCGGCGTCCGGGGCGTGCCCGTCGACGCAGCTGCGGGAACCGCTCCAGACCATCGCTCCCCCGCGGGCGACGGCCCCCACGAACGAGGGCGCGCGGCCCTCGCTCTGGGCGCGGGCCACGCGGTGCAGCAGGGAACGCTCGGTGGTGGGCAGCAGGGCTTCGAAGGCTGAGGTCATGCGACCGATCATGCCCCGGCGCCCGGCCCCGGCACGATCAGGTCTGCGCCATGTCCACGAAGCGCGAGTAGTGGCCCTGGAAGGCGACGGTGATGGTGGCCGTCGGGCCGTTACGGTGCTTGCCGACGATGATGTCGGCCTCGCCGGCGCGCGGGGACTCCTTCTCGTAGGCGTCCTCGCGGTGGAGCAGGATGACCATGTCGGCGTCCTGCTCGATCGAGCCGGACTCACGCAGGTCGGAGACCATCGGCTTCTTGTCGGTGCGCTGCTCGGGGCCACGGTTCAGCTGGGAGAGCGCGATCACCGGGAGCTCCAGCTCCTTGGCGAGGAGCTTGAGGTTTCGTGACATGTCGGAGACCTCCTGCTGGCGGCTCTCGGCGCGCTTGGAGCCGCCGGACTGCATCAGCTGGAGGTAGTCGATGATGACGAGCTTGAGGCCGTTGCGCTGCTTGAGGCGGCGGCACTTGGCGCGGATCTCCATCATCGACAGGTTCGGGGAGTCGTCGATGTAGAGCGGGGCCTGCGAGACGTCCGGCATCCGGCGGGCGAGCCGGGTCCAGTCCTCGTCGGTCATCGTGCCGGAGCGCATGTGGTGCAGGGCGACCCGCGCCTCGGCCGAGAGCAGGCGCATCGCGATCTCGTTGCGGCCCATTTCGAGGGAGAAGATGACGCTGGGCAGGTTGTGCTTGATCGACGCGGCCCGGGCGAAGTCCAGGGCGAGGGTCGACTTACCCATGGCGGGACGGGCCGCGATGATGATCATCTGGCCGGGGTGGAGGCCGTTGGTGAGCGAGTCGAGGTCGCTGAAGCCGGTGGGCACGCCGGTCATCTCGCCGCTGCGGGAGCCGATCGCCTCGATCTCGTCGAGCGCGCCCTCCATGATGTCGCCGAGCGGCAGGTAGTCCTCGGTGGTCCGCTGCTCGGTGACCTTGTAGATCTCGGCCTGGGCCGAGTTCACGATCTCGTCGACATCGCCGTCGGCCGCGTATCCCATCTGCGTGATCTTGGTGCCGGCCTCGACGAGCCGGCGCAGCACGGCCCGCTCGTGGACGATCTCCGCGTAGTACGAGGCGTTCGCCGCGGTCGGCACCGACTGGACGAGGGTGTGCAGGTAGGAGGCGCCGCCGACGCGGTTGATCTCGCCGCGCTTGGTGAGCTCGGCGCCGACCGTGATGGGGTCGGCGGGCTCGCCCTTGGCGTACAGGTCGAGGATCGCGCCGAAGACGGTCTCGTGCGCGGGCTTGTAGAAGTCGTGGCCCTTGATGATCTCCACGACGTCGGCGATGGCGTCCTTGGAGAGCAGCATGCCGCCGAGCACGGACTGCTCGGCGTCGAGGTCCTGCGGAGGGACCCGCTCGAAGCCGGAGAGACCGCCGTCCCAGGGCCCGTCGCTGCCGCGCTCGTGCTGTTCCTCGCGCCCGCGTCCGCGGCCCTCGCCCCGTCCCTCGCCCCGGGTGCGGACGGGCAGTCGGTCGCTCGGTCCGCCGTCGGCCCAGGGGTCGTCCATGGGCTCGGGAACGCTCACCAGGCCACCTCTTCCCGTCCGCTCCGCGGACCTTGCCGCGCCACACCTTCTTATGCCACGGCCTCGTTCAAAGAGTGGCTTTGCGACCGCTTCTGGCGCGTCGGGCGCCGGTCCACGGTAGGCCCGGGAGGGGCATCCGCCAATCTGGTTATCCACAGGCCCTGTGGGTGAAGGCCCCATTGCTGTGGATAAGCCGCCAGATCCTGTGCACGGACCGGGGGACAGTCATGTGGACAAACTCATAGACACCGCCCTCCTACCCCTCTGACCTGTACTTTCCCCATCCACCGGCTGTGGGGGAGAAAAAGTTTTCCCCCTGGGCCACGATCAGAACAAACAGCCCACACCCGAAGCCGCGATCCCCCCACAAGTAAGGATCACTCATGCATTGCATCTCTTACCTGTGGACGATTAGATTGGACGCATGACCCAGGCCCCCACGAGTCCCAAGGCCGCGCCGCGCCGCCACGACCGCGAGATCCTCTCGCTCGCCCTGCCGGCCTTCGGCGCCCTCGTCGCCGAACCGCTCTTCCTCATGGCGGACAGCGCCATCGTGGGGCACCTCGGGACGCCCCAGCTCGCGGGCCTCGCCATCGCCGGCACCCTGCTCTCCACCGCCGTCAGCGTCTTCGTCTTCCTCGCCTACGCCACCACCGCCGCCGTCGCCCGGCGGGTCGGCGCCGGCGATCTGGCCGCCGCCCTCCGGCAGGGCGTCGACGGCATCTGGCTGGCCCTGCTGCTCGGCCTCGCGGTCGTCGCCGCCGCCCTGCCCGCCGCCCCCTGGCTGGTCCAGGTCTTCGGAGCCTCCGACACCGCGGCCCCGTACGCCACCACGTACCTCCGGGTCTCCCTCCTGGGCATCCCCGCGATGCTGATCGTGCTGGCCGCCACCGGCGTCCTGCGCGGCCTCCAGGACACCCGCACCCCGCTCTACGTGGCCATCGGCGGCTTCGTGGCCAACGGCGCGCTCAACCTCGGGCTGGTCTACGGCGCCGGGCTCGGCATCGCGGGCTCCGCCTGGGGCACCGTCATCGCCCAGTGCGGCATGGCCGCCGCGTACCTCGTCGTGGTCGTCCGCGGCGCCCGGCGCCACGGGGTCGCACTGCGGCCCGACGTCGCCGGCATCCGGGCCTCCGCCCAGGCCGGCGTCCCGCTCCTGGTCCGTACGCTCTCGCTCCGCGCCGTCCTGATGATCGCCACCGCGGTCGCCGCCCGCATGGGCGACACCGAGGTCGCCGCCCACCAGATCATCCTCTCCCTGTGGAGCCTGATGGCCTTCGCCCTGGACGCCATCGCCATCGCCGGCCAGGCGATCATCGGCCGCTACCTGGGTGCCGACGACGCCGAGGGCGCGCGCCAGGTCTGCCGCCGGATGGTCCAGTGGGGCGTGGTCTCCGGCGTGGTCCTCGGGCTTCTGCTCGTCCTGACCCGCCCGCTCTTCGTCCCGCTCTTCACCGGCGACCCCGCCGTCCGGGATGCCTTGCTGCCGGCCCTGCTCGTCGTGGCCCTCTCCCAGCCGGTCTCCGGGGTCGTCTTCGTCCTCGACGGCGTTCTCATGGGCGCCGGCGACGGCCCCTACCTCGCCTGGGCGATGCTGCTCACCCTGGCGGTCTTCGCACCCGTCGCCCTGCTCGTGCCGGTGCTCGGCGGCGGACTGACCGCGCTCTGGTGGGCGATGACGCTGATGATGACGGTCCGGATGGCCACCCTGTGGTTCCGGATGCGCTCCGGCCGCTGGATCGTCACGGGCGCCACCCGCTGACCGCGGCCTCGTGTTTCACGTGAAACGGCGGATGGGCCGCACCCCCTCGGGGGTGCGGCCCATCCGTACCGCTGAGCGCTGCGTTACGCGGCGACGACCTCGATGCCGAGCTTCGCGGCGACCTCGGGGTGCAGACGCACGAGCACCTGGTGCGAGCCCAGGGTCTTGATCGGCGAGCCGAGCTCGACGCGACGCTTGTCGACCTCGGGGCCACCGGCGGACTTGATCGCCGAGGCGACGTCGGCCGGGGTCACGGAGCCGAAGAGACGGCCGGCGTCGCCGGAGCGAACGGCCAGGCGGACCTTCGTGCCCTCGAGCTTGGCCTTGATCTCGTTGGCCTGCTCGATGGTCGCGATCTCGTGGATCTTGCGGGCGCGGCGGATCTGCGCCACGTCCTTCTCGCCACCCTTGGTCCAGCGGATCGCGAAACCGCGCGGGACCAGGTAGTTGCGAGCGTAGCCGTCCTTGACCTCGACGACGTCGCCGGCCGCACCGAGGCCGGAGACTTCCTGGGTGAGGATGATCTTCATTAGTCGGTCACCCTTCCCTTATCGCGCGGTGGACGTGTAGGGCAGCAGCGCCATCTCACGGCTGTTCTTGACGGCCGTGGCGACGTCACGCTGGTGCTGCGTGCAGTTGCCGGTCACGCGGCGGGCACGGATCTTGCCGCGGTCGGAAATGAACTTCCGCAGCATGTTCGTGTCCTTGTAGTCCACGTACGCGGTCTTGTCCTTGCAGAACGCGCAGACCTTCTTCTTAGGCTTGCGCACAGGCGGCTTCGCCATGGTGTTTCTCCTGTGTGATCAAGAAGTGTGGGGTACGAGCCCGCTTCTCGGGACGCTTCCGGCAGGCCGGAAGGGGATCCCTAGAAGGGGGGCTCGTCCGAGTAGCCGCCGCCGGAGTTGCCACCCCAGCCGCCGCCTCCGCCGCCCTGCTGGCCGCCGGAGGAGGGGCCGCCGGTCGCCCAGGGGTCGTCGGAGGAGGCTCCGCCGCCCTGCTGGCCGCCGCCGGAGTTACCACCCCAGCCGCCGCCACCCTGCTGGCCGCCGCCGCCGAAGCCGCCGCCGCCACCCTGGCCACCGCGGCCGGTGGTCTTGGTGACCTTGGCCGTGGCGTTGCGCAGGCTGGGGCCGACTTCCTCGACGTCCAGCTCGAAGACCGTGCGCTTGACGCCCTGGTTGTCCTCGTAGGACCGCTGCTTCAGCCGGCCCTGCACGACGACGCGCATGCCGCGCTGGAGGGACTCGGCGACGTTCTCCGCCGCCTGACGCCAGACCGAGCAGGTCAGGAAGAGGCTCTCGCCGTCCTTCCACTCGTTGGTCTGGCGGTCGAAGGTGCGGGGAGTGGACGCGACGCGGAACTTCGCGACCGCCGCACCGGACGGGGTGAAGCGCAGCTCGGGGTCGTCGACGAGATTGCCGACGACCGTGATGACGGTCTCGCCTGCCATGGGTGAACCTCTCGGCGGGATTGCTTCTGGCTGCTTGCTGCTACTCGGACCCGATTACCTCTGAGCGGAAGCTCAGTGGGTCTCGGGGCGGAGGACCTTGGTCCGGAGGACCGACTCGTTCAGGTTCATCTGGCGGTCGAGCTCCTTGACGACCGCAGGCTCGGCCTGCAGGTCGATGACCGAGTAGATGCCCTCGGGCTTCTTCTTGATCTCGTAGGCGAGACGACGACGGCCCCAGGTGTCGACCTTCTCGACCTTTCCGTTGCCCTCACGGACGACGGAGAGGAAGTTCTCGATCAGCGGGGAGACAGCGCGCTCCTCGAGATCGGGGTCGAGGATGACCATCACCTCGTAGTGACGCATGTGGAACCCACCTCCTTTGGACTCAGCGGCCACGGTCGTTCCGTGGCAGGAGGGTCGTGATGCGTGAGCGACGATATCGGCGGCCACCGACAACCGGCCCCGACGAGCGGAGCGGATCGGCGGCTCCCGGAAGAACCAGGCTGGAAGAACCAAGCTGGAGGAACCAGGCTGGCAGGACCAGGGCAGACACCGGCGCAGACCGTACAGAGTACCCGCACATCGCCTTGCGGTTGAAATCCGCCGGGGAGGGGACGCAATCTGTACACAACGGACGTCGGCGGCGCTAAGATGCGCCGCCCTCCGCACGGCACGCCAGGAGGTGCTCCATGGCACAGGCAATGCGACCCGACCCCGGCCACTCCCTCTTCGCGACGGACGGCAAGCCGCACCCGCTCCAGGACACGCTGCTCGCGGTGACCCTGGTGCTCGGCGTCCTGTCCTTCGTCACGGCGCAGTTCCACAACCTGCACCTGCTCAGCTCGTGGTCGGGCCTGATCGGCATCCTGACCGGGGCCTACGGACAGTTCATCTCCGTCACCACCCGGGAGCGCTTCTTCCTCATCATCGGGCTCGGCGCCGCGGCGGTGGGGTTCTACCTCGGCATGGCTCACGGAGGGCTCTTCACCGGCGTGATCAACTGACGCGGAGCACGTCAGGGGCCACGTGGCCCTTCGGGGCGCTCCCCGGTCGCAGTAGGCTTCGGCGCGAGAGCCGGAGCCCCTGACCGATGGGGACACACCTGCCGAGGAGCGCCCCGCATGAGCCTGACCCTGAGGACCATCAGCCGAGAGCAGCATCTGGCGTACATCCAGACCCTGCCCGGCGCGAGCCACTGCCAGGTCCCGGCGTGGGCGGACGTGAAGACCGAATGGCGCTCGGAGAACCTGGGCTGGTTCGACAAGAACGGCGAGCTCGTCGGCGTCGGTCTGGTCCTGTACCGCCAGCTCCCCAAGCTCAAGCGCTACCTGGCCTACCTCCCCGAGGGCCCGGTCATCAACTGGTACGCGCCCAACCTCGACGAGTGGCTCCAGCCCATGCTGGCCCACCTCAAGCAGCAGGGCGCCTTCTCCGTGAAGATGGGCCCGCCGGTCGTCATCCGCCGCTGGGACGCGGCCGCGATCAAGTCCGGCATCCAGGACCCGGACGTCAAGCGCCTCAAGGACGTGCAGGCCACCGAGGTCGTGCCGCAGGCCTTCGAGGTCGCCGACCGGCTGCGCCGGATGGGCTGGCAGCAGGGCGAGGACGGCGGCGCCGGCTTCGGCGACGTGCAGCCCCGCTACGTCTTCCAGGTCCCGCTGGCCAACCGCTCCCTGGACGACGTCCTCAAGGGCTTCAACCAGCTGTGGCGCCGCAACATCAAGAAGGCCGAGAAGGCCGGCGTCGAGGTCGTCCAGGGCGGTTACCAGGACCTCGCCGAGTGGCAGCGCCTGTACGAGATCACCGCCGTCCGCGACAAGTTCCGGCCGCGCCCGCTCTCGTACTTCCAGCGCATGTGGACCGTCCTCAACAACGAGGACCCCAACCGGATGCGCCTGTACTTCGCCCGCCACAACGGCGTGAACCTCTCCGCGGCGACCATGCTCGTCGTCGGCGGCCACGTCTGGTACTCGTACGGCGCCTCCGACAACATCGGCCGCGAGGTCCGCCCGTCCAACGCCATGCAGTGGCGGATGCTCCGGGACGCGTACGCGATGGGCGCGACCGTCTACGACCTGCGCGGCATCTCCGACTCGCTCGACGAGACCGACCACCTCTTCGGCCTGATCCAGTTCAAGGTCGGCACCGGCGGCGAGGCCGTGGAGTACGTCGGCGAGTGGGACTTCCCGCTGAACAAGCTCCTGCACAAGGCGCTGGACATCTACATGTCGCGCCGCTGACGCACCGCGCGGGGCTTGCGTAACCTCGTAGTCCCACGAGTAGTTCCGCGAGTCTCGTACACACCTGCTAAACCCCCCACCGCAGCCATCAGAAAGGTTCCGGGCCGGCCATGGCGCTCTCCCTCTACGTCGACACCGCTCGCTGGCGGGCGCACCAGAAGACCGTGATCGACCAGTTCCCCGGCCTGATCCCGGTCTGCAAGGGCAACGGCTACGGCTTCGGCCACGAGCGGCTCGCCGAGGAGGCGGCCCGGTTCGGCGCCGACATGCTCGCGGTGGGGACCACCTACGAGGCCGCGAAGATCAAGGACTGGTTCGGCGGCGACCTGCTGGTCCTCACCCCCTTCCGGCGGGGCGAGGAGCCGGTGCCGCTGCCCGACCGGGTGATCCGCTCGGTCTCCTCGGTGGACGGCGTGCACGCCCTGGTCGGCGCCCGGGTCGTCATCGAGGTCATGAGCTCGATGAAGCGGCACGGTGTCCGCGAGGAGGAGCTCGCGCTGCTCCCGTCGGCGATCGAGGACGTGCGCCTGGAGGGCTTCGCCCTGCACCTGCCGCTCGACCGCCCGGACGGCACGGACGCCGTCGAGGAGGTCATCGCCTGGATGGACCGGCTGCGCGCCGCCCGGCTGCCGCTGCACACCATGTTCGTGAGCCACCTGCGGGCCGAGGAGCAGGCCCGGCTCCAGCAGCAGTTCCCGCAGACCCGCTTCCGCGCCCGGATCGGCACCCGGCTCTGGCTGGGCGACCACGAGGCCACCGAGTACCGCGGCTCGGTCCTGGACGTCACCCGGGTCGCCAAGGGCGACCGGTTCGGCTACCGCCAGCAGAAGGCAGCCTCGGACGGCTGGCTGGTCGTGGTCGCCGGCGGCACCTCCCACGGCGTGGGCCTGGAGGCCCCGAAGGCGATGCACGGCGTGATGCCGCGCGCCAAGGGCGTGGCCCGGGCCGGTCTGGCCACGGTCAACCGGAACCTGTCGCCGTTCGTCTGGGCGGGCAAGCAGCGCTGGTTCGCCGAGCCGCCGCACATGCAGGTGTCGATCCTCTTCGTGCCGGCCGACGCACAGGAGCCGCAGGTCGGCGACGAGCTGGTGGCGCACCTGCGGCACACCACGACGCAGTACGACCGACTCGTGGAGCGCTGAGCCGGCCGTACGTCACGTCTTCGGGTCACCCCCGGGAGCCCTCGGCCCCGGGGGTTCCCCATGTCACGAGCGGCTCCGGCTCGCCGTTCTCGGGCGCGGGGGCCGCGTGCCGGGCCGGCCGGGCCGCCCGGCCGGCCACGAAGACGTCCGGGGCGCCGTCCAGGACGCCCCCGGAGGGGTCGTCGGAGCCGTCCCGCCGGACCGGGTCCTTCTCGGGCGCCAGGACGTCCCGTACGACCACGGCGCACAGGTACAGCGTGCCCAGCAGGTGCAGCACGATCGCGAAGTGGTAGCCGTCCAGCGGCAGGCCCTGCTTGTTGCCGCTGCCGGTGAACGCGAGGTGCATCCACACGCCGAGGTAGTACATGACCTCGCAGGACTGCCAGATCAGGAAGTCGCGCCAGCGCGGCCGGGCGAGCACGGCGAGCGGCACCAGCCAGAGCACGTACTGCGGCGAGTAGACCTTGTTGACGAGGACGAACGCGGCGACCGTCAGGAACGCCAGCTGGGCCAGCCGGGGCCGGCGGGGCGCGGTGAACGCCAGCCAGGCGATCCCGCCCGCGGCCAGCGCCAGGAGCAGCAGCGCGTACAGGTTGGCCCGCTCGGGCGGGATCGTCTGCCCGCCGCGCTGGCTGACGAGCAGCCAGACCGAGCCGAAGTCCACGTTCCGGGCGCGGCTGAACAGGTAGAACTGCTTCCAGCCGTCGGGGGCGAGGAGCATCACCGGCAGGTTCACCACCAGCCAGGAGCCCACCGCGCCGAGCGCCGCCGTGCCGAAGGCGCGCCACGTCCCGGCCCGCCGGCAGAGCAGCAGCAGCGGCCACAGGAGCAGCACCGGGTAGAACTTGGCCGCGACGGCGAGGCCGAGCAGGACACCGGCGGCGAGCGGCCGGGAGCGGGCCCACATCAGGATCGCCGCGGCGGTGAGGGCCACGGCGAGCAGGTCCCAGTTGATGGTGGCGGTCAGCGCCACGGCGGGCGCCAGGGCGACCAGCAGGCCGTCCCAGGGGCGGTGGCGGTGGGTCCGGGCCACGCAGACGGCGAGGACGGCCGCGCAGGCCATCAGCAGGCCGGAGTTGATCAGCCAGTACGCCTGCTCGCGTTCCTGGATCTCCCCTCCGGGCGTCAGCCAGGCCGCGACCTCCATGAAGAGGCCCGTCAGGACGGGGTACTCCAGGAACGGTATGTCGCCGGGGAGCCGGTCGAAGTAGGGCACCAGGCCCTCGGAGAAGCCGCGTCCGGCGAAGAGGTGCGGGATGTCCGAGTAGCAGGCGTGCGTGTACTGGGAGGTGGTGCCGCGGAACCAGGCCCAGTTGTAGCAGGGCAGTTTCTGCACCATGCCGAGGGCGAACATGCCGATGGCGACGAGGGCGACCACCCGCACCGGGGTGAACTGCCCGCCGGCGGGACCGCTGCCGGGCAGGGAGTGGCGCCCGTAGCGACCGCCGATGAGCTCGCTGCCCGCGGCGGCCACCTCGTCCCGCCGGGTGGGGGCGACGGTGGGGAAGGTGCTCCCGCGCGCTCCGTCCGGCGCCGCGGGTCCCTCCGGGAGGCCGCTCGTCTTCTTCAGGCTCGGCATGGGGGACATCCTGCCGTACGGACCTGGGAATCCGGCCGTGGCCAGGACGGAAAACCGCTGCCGGGCCCGTTGTTTCACGTGAAACACGAAGGGCCGCCGCGGCCCGCTCCGTACGTGTCGTACGGAGCGGCCGCGACGGCCCTCGCCTCGCCGGGGTGCCGGCGGCGTCAGCCGAAGATGCTGCCGCTGGAGTCTTCGGTCGGCTCTCCGCCGCCTCCGCCGCCGTTCGAGCCGCCGCCGTTGCCGTCGCCGCCGTTCCCGTTGCCGCCGGTCTCCGTCGCCGGGGGCGTCGTCGTCGGTGACGTGCTGTCCGTCGGTGTCGGGCCGGTGGGACCGCCGTCGTTGCCGCCCGAGTCGCCACCGCCCGAGCCGGGGTCGCAGTTCCAGTCGAAGACCCCACAGGTGGTCTTGCCGGGCTTGGGCTTGTCGGTGGTCGGACGGCCCGGGTCGGTGGGCGTCGCCGGGGGGGTCGTCGTCGGAGCGGTGGTGGCCGTCTCGGTCGGCGTCGCCGTCTCGGTCGGGGTCGGGGTGGCCGTCGGCTTGGGCGTGGCGCCGCCGCCGTAGACCGCGCGGGCGTCCGGCAGCTTCTCCGGCTCGGGGAACTCCTCGACCGGCATGCCGGCGACCGCGTCCGTCATGTAGTCGTTCCAGATCTGGGACGGGAAGGACGAGCCGTGGATCGAGTCCTGGCCACCCGTTCCATACATCTCCTGGAACTTGCGGTTCTTCTTCGTCTCGTCGTCGTCGAAGCGGTACATGTCGATCGCCGTCGAGAGCTGCGGGGTGTAGCCGACGAACCAGGCCGACATGTTGTCGTCGGTGGTACCGGTCTTGCCGGCCACGTGGCGTCCCGGGATGGCGGCGTTGTTGCCGGTGCCGTCCTCGTCCTCGACGACGCTGCGGAGCACGTCGGTGATGTTGGAGGAGATGGCCGTGGAGAAGGCCTGCTGGCCCTGGGCATCGTGCTTGTAGATGACCCGGCCGTTCTTGAGCACCTTGGTCACCGAGAACGGTTCGTTGCGAACGCCCTGGTTGGCGAAGGTGGCGTAGGAGCCGGCCATGCGGATCGCGCTCGGGCTGGAGATGCCGAGCGAGAACGACGGGACCTCGCCCTTCACCAGGGAGTCGGGGCGCAGGCCGGCGGTGACGGCCGCCTCACGCACCTTGTCGATGCCGACGTCCATGCCCAGCTGCACGAAGGGGGAGTTGGCGGAGACGATCATCGCCCGGCGCAGGCTGATGTTGCCGTAGCTCTGGTCGCCCTCGTTGTTCTGCTCCCACTCCTCCCCCTTCTCGTTGTGCCAGATCTCGCCCTTGTAGGTGCGGACCTTGAGGTCGTCCTTGCCGTTGTAGCGGCTCTTGTCGGGGTCGACGAGGGTGCGCGTGGAGGGGCCCTGGTCCGGGGGGCCCTCCGGGTCGCGGACGCCGTCCTTCATCGCGGCGGCGAGCACGAAGGGCTTGAACGTCGAACCGACCTGGGCGCCGGTGGTGTCGGCGTTGTTGGTGTAGTGCTTGGTCGCGTCCTGGCCGCCGTAGATCGCGACGAGGGCGCCGGTCTTGACGTCGACGGAGGCGCCGCCGAACTCGACGTTGGTGTCGTCCTCGGGACGCTTCTTCTCGTCGATGTACTCGTCGTAGATCTTCTTGACCGAGTCCTCCATGGCCTTCACCTTCTTCTTGTCGAAGGTGGTGTGGATCTCGTAACCGCCCAGATCCAGGGCCTCGGCGCTGATGTCGTACTTGCTGCGGAAGTTGGCCTTCGCGGTGGCGACCAGGTAACCGATCTGGCCGCTCAGCTGGGCGTCCTGCTTCGGCTTCTGGATCTTCGGCAGGGCCGTGTACTTCGCCCGCTCCTCCGCCGGGATCTTCCCGTCCTTGACCATCTCGTCGAGGATCCAGGACCAGCGCTTGGTGAGCCGGTCCAGGTTCTTCTGGGGGGTGGCCTCGGGGTCGACCTCGGGGTAGCCGGCCGGGTCGAAGTACGTGGCGCCCTTGAGCACGGAGGCGAGCACCGCCGACTCGGAGGCGTTGAGGTGCTTGGCGTCCTTGTTGAAGTACGCGCGGGCGGCGGCCTGGATGCCGTAGGCACCGCGCCCGTAGTACGCGGTGTTGAGGTAGCCGGCCATGATGTCGCGCTTGTCGAGCTCGTTGCCGACCTTGATGGAGATGAAGAGTTCCTTCACCTTCCGGGAGAGCGTCTGCGACTGGTCGTTGAGCAGGCCGTTCTTCACGTACTGCTGGGTGATGGTCGAGCCGCCCTGGGTCTCGCCGCCCTTCGCCATGTTCCACACGGCGCGGCCGATGCCCATCGGGTCGACGCCCCAGTCGTCCCAGAAGGTCTTGTTCTCGGCCGAGACCACGGCCTCCTGCATGACCTTCGGGATCTGCTCGAGGCCGATGATCTGGCGGTTCTGGCCTGCGCCGGTGGCGACCATGCGGCTGCCGTCGGCCCAGTAGTAGATGTTGTTCTGCGAGGTCGCCGTCGCGTCCACCTGGGGGATGCCCACCTTCATGTACGCGAAGACGGAACCACCCATGAGCAGGGCGAAGAAGAAGAGGAACGTGCCCGTGACGAGCTTCCAGGACGGCATCCAGCGACGCCAGCCGTCCTTGTCGTGGCGCGGGTAGTCGATCAGCCGCTTCTTGCCCGGCGGACGTCCGCCCGGACCGCCGCCGCGTCCGCCGCCACCGCCGCCACCGCGGCGGCCACCGCCGCCGGGGCCGCTCGGCCCGCCGGGACCGCCCGCGGGCGCGCGCCGGCGACCGCCGCGCTGGGCGGCGCGGCGGGCCTCCGCGCGTCCGCCGTACGGGCGCGCCTCCTCCCCGTGGGAGGACGAGGACCCGTACGGATCGGACGAACCGTACGAACCGGAGGACCCGTAGGGGGTCGGCGATCCGTACGGAGGCGTCCCCGTACCGGGGTCATGGGCCGGGGCCGACCTGCGGCCCGTCGGCTGCTGGGCGGCGCGTCGTGCCGCCGCGCGGCCGCCCGTCGGCGGCTCCTGCGACGGCATCCTGCGACGATGCTCGCTCATCGAACGACTACTCCTCGGGCAGGCGTGTACGCCTGGAAGCGGCAGTTGAGTTCCGGTCCCCCCGAAATGCGTACGACCGGAGCCCATCGGAGGCCCCTTTCGTACCGCAGCCGGTCACCCGCTGCACTGACGCCCCAGCGCGGCTCCTGGTTCCCGGTGGTGTGCATGCCGCACAGACTACGCACGGCCAAAACCCCTCTTGCGCCGGAGTTCACCCCAAATCAGGCAAGTCGCACGCTGTGAATTGACGATGTGACGCCGGTCACGGCACCCCCACTTGTCCGACCTCTCGGGCCGTTCTATCGTCGTGATGTATCGAGTCGATACATCAGCGCGGCATAAGCATCGGCGCGAGGTTTCGGCACAAGGTTTCCGAGCACAGGACCCGGGACGGAGGAGGCGACGGATGAGCAGACGCTCCGGCATCCTCGAGTTCGCCGTGCTCGGTCTGCTGCGCGAAGCCCCCATGCACGGCTACGAGCTGCGCAAGCGCCTCAACACCTCGCTCGGCATCTTCCGGGCGTTCAGCTACGGGACGCTCTACCCCTGCCTCAAGACGCTGGTCGCCAACGGCTGGTTGATCGAGGAACCGGGCAGCGCGCCCGAGGAGGCGCTCGCCTCGTCACTCGCGGGGCGACGGGCCAAGATCGTCTACCGGTTGACCCCGGAGGGCAAGGAGCACTTCGAGGAGCTCCTCTCCCACACCGGCCCCGACGCCTGGGAGGACGAGCACTTCGCCGCCCGCTTCGCGTTCTTCGGCCAGACCGAGCGCGAGGTGCGGATGCGGGTCCTCGAAGGCCGCCGCAGCCGGCTGGAGGAGCGCCTGGAGAAGATGCGCGCCTCGCTGGCCCGGACGCGCGAGCGACTCGACGACTACACGCTTGAGCTCCAGCGCCACGGAATGGAGTCCGTGGAGCGCGAAGTGCGCTGGCTGAACGAGCTCATCGAGAGCGAACGGGCGGGACGCGACCAGCGGCCCGGCACCGACGCTCCGCACGACAACGATTCTGGAGAGACGGGCGGCCTGCCCCGGCACGGGGGCAGTACCCGGCCGGATCCGTCCGACGACACCGCCAAGTGAAACCCTGCGCCAGCAGGGCTTCCACGATCACACAGGGAGCAACCGGAATGGGTTCGGTTCGCGTAGCCATCGTCGGCGTGGGCAACTGCGCCGCGTCGCTGGTGCAGGGCGTCGAGTACTACAAGGACGCCGACCCGGCGTCCAAGGTGCCCGGCCTGATGCACGTCCAGTTCGGCGACTACCACGTCCGTGACGTGGAGTTCGTGGCCGCCTTCGACGTCGACGCGAAGAAGGTCGGCCTCGACCTCGCGGACGCCATCGGCGCCAGCGAGAACAACACCATCAAGATCTGCGACGTGCCCGCCTCCGGCGTCACCGTCCAGCGCGGCCACACCCTCGACGGCCTCGGCAAGTACTACCGCGAGACCATCGAGGAGTCCGCCGAGGCCCCGGTGGACGTCGTCCAGGTCCTCAAGGACAAGCAGGTCGACGTTCTCGTCTGCTACCTGCCCGTCGGCTCCGAGGACGCGGCGAAGTTCTACGCCCAGTGCGCCATCGACGCCAAGGTCGCCTTCGTCAACGCCCTCCCGGTCTTCATCGCCGGCACCAAGGAGTGGGCGGACAAGTTCACCGAGGCCGGTGTCCCGATCGTCGGCGACGACATCAAGTCCCAGGTCGGCGCGACCATCACGCACCGCGTGATGGCCAAGCTCTTCGAGGACCGCGGTGTCATCCTCGACCGCACGATGCAGCTGAACGTCGGCGGCAACATGGACTTCAAGAACATGCTCGAGCGCGAGCGCCTGGAGTCCAAGAAGATCTCCAAGACGCAGGCCGTCACCTCCCAGATCCCCGACCGGGACCTCGGCGAGAAGAACGTCCACATCGGCCCGTCCGACTACGTCGCGTGGCTCGACGACCGCAAGTGGGCCTACGTCCGCCTCGAGGGCCGCGCCTTCGGTGACGTCCCGCTGAACCTGGAGTACAAGCTCGAGGTCTGGGACTCCCCGAACTCCGCGGGCGTCATCATCGACGCCCTGCGCGCCGCGAAGATCGCCAAGGACCGGGGCATCGGCGGCCCGATCCTCTCCGCGTCCTCCTACTTCATGAAGTCCCCGCCGGTGCAGTACTTCGACGACGAGGCCCGCGCCAACGTCGAGAAGTTCATCAAGGGCGAGGTCGAGCGCTGACCCCACCGGGTCCGATTCGTTCCACCTGACGAGGGTCCCCGCGGCACTGCCCGGGGACCCTCGCCGTATGTGAGTCTTGCTGCCATGTCCGTCGTACGTGATCTGCGCGTACTGCTGCGCCTGCGCGACTTCCGGCGCCTGCTCGCCGTCCGGCTGCTCTCCCAGTGCGCCGACGGGGTCTATCAGGTCGCCCTGGCCACGTACGTCGTCTTCTCCCCCGAGAAGCAGACCTCCCCCGCGGCCATCGCCTCCGCCATGGCCGTGCTCCTGCTCCCGTACTCCGTCGTCGGCCCCTTCGCCGGGGTCCTCCTGGACCGCTGGCAGCGCCGCCAGGTCTTCCTCTACGGGAACCTGCTCCGCGCCCTGCTCGCCGGCGGCACCGCCGTGCTCGTCCTCGCCTCCGTCCCGGACTGGCTCTTCTACGCCTCCGCCCTCTCCGTCACGGCCGTCAACCGCTTCGTCCTCGCGGGACTCTCCGCCGCCCTGCCCCGGGTCGTCGACGAGGAACGGCTCGTCATGGCCAACTCGCTCTCGCCCACCGCCGGCACCCTCGCCGCCACCACCGGCGGCGGGCTCGCCTTCGGCGTCCGGCTGCTGGCCGACGGCTCCGACGCGGCCGTGGTCGCCTTCGGCGCCGTCCTCTATCTGTGCGCCGCTCTCGCCTCGCTCCGGATCGCCCGTACGCTGCTCGGCCCCGACCCGGACCGGACGCCGCCCCGGCTCTCCACCGCGCTCGCCTCCACCGCCCGGGGGCTCGCCGCCGGACTGCGCCACCTCGCCGAGCACCGGCCGGCCGCGCGGGCGCTCACCGCGGTCGGGCTGATGCGCTTCTGCTACGGCGCCCTGCTCGTGACCGTGCTCATGCTCTGCCGCTACGCCTGGAGCACCACCGAGTCCGAGGGACTGGGGCTGCTGGGGATCGCCGTCGCCGCCTCGGGAGCCGGCTTCTTCGCCGCCGCCCTCCTCTCCCCCTGGGCGGTGGGCCGGTTCGGCCCCTTCGGCTGGATGGTCCTGTGCTCGGCGGCGGCGGCCGTCCTCGTCCCGGCCCTCGCCCTGCCCTTCGCGCCGGCACCCTTCCTCATGGCCGCCTTCGTCCTCGGACTCATCACCCAGGGCGCGAAGATCGCCACCGACACCGTGGTGCAGACGAACGTGGCCGACGCCTACCTCGGCCGGGTCTTCTCCCTCTACGACGTGCTGTTCAACGTCGCCTTCGTCGCGGCGGCCGGGGTCGCCGCGCTGATGCTGCCGCCCGACGGCCGCTCCCCGCTGCTGATCGTGCTGGTGGCGGCCGGGTACGCGGCCATCGCCCTGCTGCTGCGCGGAGACCGGGGCAGGGAGGGAGAAGGGAACGAGGAGGGGTGATGTTTCACGTGAAACACGGACCGCCGAGCGCCGACGGCCGCGATGTTTCACGTGAAACACGGGGGCGCGTCAGTCGCGCGCGGCCCACCACTCCCTGAGCGCGGCCACGGCCCGCTCGTGCTCCATCGGGCCGTTCTCCAGACGCAGCTCCAGCAGGAACTTGTACGCCTGGCCGACCGCGGGGCCCGGCTTGATCCCCAGGATCTCCTGGATCTGGTTGCCGTCGAGGTCCGGGCGGATCGAGTCCAGCTCCTCCTGCTCCTGGAGCTGGGCGATGCGGTCCTCCAGGCCGTCGTAGGCGCGGGAGAGCGCGGCCGCCTTGCGCTTGTTGCGCGTGGTGCAGTCCGAGCGGGTCAGCTTGTGGAGCCGGGAGAGCAGCGGGCCGGCGTCACGGACGTAACGGCGCACGGCCGAGTCGGTCCACTCGCCCGTCCCGTACCCGTGGAAGCGCAGGTGCAGCTCCACGAGGCGCGAGACGTCCTTGATCATCTCGTTGGAGTACTTCAGCGCGGTCATGCGCTTCTTGGTCATCTTGGCGCCCACCACCTCGTGGTGGTGGAAGGAGACGCGGCCGTCCTTCTCGAAGCGGCGGGTGCGCGGCTTGCCGATGTCGTGGAGGAGGGCGGCGATCCGCAGCACCAGGTCCGGCCCGTCCTCCTCCAGGTCGATCGCCTGCTCCAGGACGGTCAGGGAGTGCTCGTACACGTCCTTGTGCCGGTGGTGCTCGTCGCTCTCCAGCCGCAGCGCGGGCAGCTCGGGAAGGACGTGGGCGGCGAGGCCGGTCTCGACGAGCAGGCCGAGCCCCTTGCGCGGGTGCGCGGAGAGCAGCAGCTTGTTCAGCTCGTCCCGGACGCGCTCGGCGGAGACGATCTCGATCCGGTCCGCCATCCCGGTCATCGCCGTGACGACCTCGGGAGCGACCTCGAAGTCGAGCTGAGCGGCGAAGCGGGCCGCCCGCATCATGCGCAGCGGGTCGTCGGAGAAGGACTCCTCGGGCGTGCCCGGGGTGCGCAGCACACGGGCCGCGAGGTCCTCCAGGCCGCCGTACGGGTCGATGAACTCCTTCTCGGGCAGTGCCACGGCCATCGCGTTGACGGTGAAGTCACGCCGGACGAGGTCGTCGTCGATGGAGTCGCCGTAGGAGACCTCGGGCTTGCGGGAGGTGCGGTCGTACGCCTCGGAGCGGTACGTCGTGACCTCGATCTGGTACCCGTCCTTCTGCGAACCGACGGTCCCGAAGGCGATCCCGACCTCCCAGACCGCGTCGGCCCAGGGCCGGACGATCTTCAGGACGTCCTCGGGGCGGGCGTCCGTGGTGAAGTCCAGGTCGTTGCCGAGCCGGCCGAGCAGGGCGTCCCGTACCGAGCCGCCGACCAGGGCGAGACGGAACCCGGCCTCCTGGAAGCGGCGGGCGAGATCGTCGGCGACAGGGGACACGCGCAGCAGTTCGCTGACGGCGCGGCGCTGCACCTGGCTCAGTTCGGTCGAGGTGTCTTCGTTGGCGTTCGGCACAACAGAAAAGGGTACGTGCACCGCTCCGCCCCGACGTCCCCGTTTTCCGGCGCCCTCCCGCCGTACGCTCCCCGCCCCGCCCGTCCCCGTCGCTCCCGCCCGGGCGCGGGACGTCTGTGGGGTTCCTGTGAGAACGGCCTCCTTCCGCGTCATCGGCTGGAGGAGTCCCCGGCACTCGGCCCCGCCGTGCCTCGTTACCATGCCTGGACACAGCAACCGGAACCACTGGCATCACGGGCACCACCGACAACGACGAGGACGGGCGAACGCGTGGCTGAGGCGGCAGCTTTCCAGGGAACCGGTCCCTCCCCCGCCCGCCGATGGCTGCGGCGCACCCTCACCGTCGCCGTCGGGGCACCGCTCCTCGCCGGCCTGCTCCAGCACCCCTCCGCGACGCCGGCCCGGGCCGCCGAGGAGGGCACGGGGTCGCGGACCGTCGATGTGTCGATCGACACGCTCGCCCCGAGCGCCCCGGTCGAGGGGGACACCGTCACCGTCACCGGCACCCTGACCAACCGCGGCAAGCGGGCCGTCACCGACGCCACGGTGAACCTGCGGGTCGGCCCGCGGATGACCAGCCGCAGCGAGATCGACCAGGTCACCCGGCGGAAGGGCTTCCGCTCCGACAGCGATCCGCAGCCGCTGGACGCCCCCGAGATCGAGATCGAGCGCCTGGAGGCCGGCGTCAGCCATGACTTCCGGATCTCCGTGCCCGTCTCCAAGCTGGGCCTCGACGAGGAGGGCGGCGTCTACCAACTGGGCGTCTCCCTCACCGGGCAGACCTCGGACCAGCAGTACGACCGCGTCCTCGGCATCGAGCGGACCTTCCTGCCGTACCAGCCCGAGCCCACGGGCAAGCGGACCCAGCTCACCTACCTCTGGCCGCTGGTCTCCTCGGCCCACATCTCGGCCGACACTGCCTCGGACGACCAGCAGACCCCCGTCTTCCAGGACGACGACCTGGCGGAGGAGCTGCGCCCGGGCGGCCGCCTGGACGAACTGGTCACCCTCGGCAAGGACCTCCCGGTCACCTGGGTGATCGACCCGGACCTGCTGGCCTCCGTCGACGCCATGGCCAACGGCTACCGGGTCAAGGACGGCACCGGGCACACCGCCGGCACCGAGGCGAACCGGAAGCTGGCCGAGCGCTGGCTCGGCATGCTGGAGCAGGCGGTGCAGGACCGCAAGGTGGTCGCGCTGCCCTTCGCCGACCCCGACCTCGCCTCCCTGGCCCACCGGGGCAAGGCCGTCCCCGGCTCGCTCCAGCACCTCCAGTCGGCGACCCAGCTGGCCGGACGGACCGTCGAGACGATCCTCCACGTCCAGCCCTCCACCGACTTCGCCTGGCCCGTCGAAGGCGCCGTCGACCCGTCGATCATGGCGGTCGCGACCTCGGCCGGCGCCCGGAAGGTGATCGCCCGCAGCGACAGCATCCAGGACGACGACCTCTCCTACACGCCCACCGCGGCCCGCCCGCTCGGCGGCGGCACCACGGCGGTGGTGAGCGACGCGGAGCTGTCCACCGCCTTCCAGGGCGACATGGTCCGGGCCGAGAAGTCGACCCTCGCCGTCCAGGAGTTCCTGGCGCAGACCCTCGCGATCACCCTGGAGCAGCCGGAGGACCAGCGCAGCGTCGTGGTCGCCCCGCAGCGGATGCCGAGCGTGGCACAGGCCCAGGCGATGGCGGCCGCCGTGCGCGGGCTCGGCGCCCGCCGCTGGACCCAGCCGCTCGACCTGGTCGCCGCGGCGGCGGCCAAGCCCGACCCCGACGCCTCCACGACGGTTCCGCGCGCCTCCCGGTACCCGAAGAAGCTCCGTGACGGCGAGCTTCCGGTGCAGGCGTTCCGCGACATGAAGACCACCCGCGACGAACTGGACGACTTCAAGGTCATCCTGTCCGACGCGACCCGCGTCGTGCCCCCGATCGGCACCGCGATCAACCGCGAGATGTCCACGTCCTGGCGCGGCCGCACCGGCGACGCCGCGATCTACCGCGTCGAGGTCCGGGACGTCCTCCAGGGCCTCACCAAGAGCGTCCAGCTCGTCGACAAGTCCGACCTGACCCTCTCGGGCCGCAGCGCCACCATCCCCGTCACGGTGCAGAACAAGCTGCTCCAGGACGTGGAGGGGCTCGTCCTGCAGCTGCGCTCCACCAACAAGGCCCGGCTGAAGGTCGACGGCGAGGGCACGGCGGACCTGCCCGTCCAGGTCCGCGCCGGGCACAGCCAGTCGGTGAAGTTCCCCGCCTCGGCCAACGCCAACGGCCAGGTGACGATGGTCGCCCAGCTCTACACCGTGGACGGCACGCCCTACGGCCCCCCGATGTCCTTCTCCGTGAAGGTCTCCGAGATGACTCCGACGGTGATGCTGGTCATCGCCGGCGGCGTCCTGCTCCTCGTCCTCGCCGGCGTCCGCATGTACACCCAGCGCAAGCGCCTGGCCGCCCGCGCCGCCGAGACGGAGACGGACGTCGAGACGGAGACCGGGGCCGGGGCGGAGGCCGCCGCGGAGACGGAGACCGGGAGCGACACCCAGGACGCCGGGGACGCCGCCCGGGAGCCCGGTTCCCCGGACGACGCGCCCCCCGGCGACACGGCCGACGGAGCCGAGCACCCGAGTGACCTGGACGCGGACACCGGCGCCGAAAGCGGCGACCCGTCGGGCCCGGGTGAGAAAGTGGACCGTTGAGCGATGTCGTGGCCGGTCGGCCGGGGACGATGAGGTGGGGTAACCATGAACGCGCCGTACGACGCTGAGCGCGGCCAGGGTGCGGGCGGCGCCGCACCGTCCGGCGGTACGCCCGCGGCCCCCGCAGGGCCGAACGGGCAGCCGGTCCCGCCGCCCCCGCCGCAGGGACAGCACCCCGGCCACCCGCCGCGGAACCCGCACGCCCAGGGCCAGGACCCGGCCCCCCAGGCGTACGACCAGGACCCGTACGCACAGGGCCGGTCGCCGTACGCGCAGAACCCGTACCCCGCGCAGCCGCAGGACGCGGCCGCGTACCCCGGGAACCCGGGCCCCGAGAACCCGTACGCCCAGGACCCCTACGTCCAGGACGCCTACGCCCACGACCCGTACCGGGCGCGGGACCTGTCCGCGCAGGACCCGGTGGGCGAGGCGCTCTACGACCGCGCCGCGCACCCGCCGCCCCCGCCGGGCACGTACCAGGACCCGCAGGCGCTCTACCAGCAGCCGGCCGCGCCGCAGCACGCCCCGGACCCGCGCGTCTGGGCCCAGACCCCGGCGCCCGAGCCCGACGGCCCCTCCCGCCACCTGCCGTACGGCGACGACGCCCGTACGGTCCAGTTCACCGGCGTCGACGACCTGGTGACCCGGGCGAGCGAGGAGGAGCGGCCCGAGCCGGACGCCTTCGCCCACCTCTACCGGGACCAGCAGGGCCAGGTGCCCGCCCCGGCCGCCGAGCCCGACCCGCTGCCCGCCCCCGCGCCGAAGAAGACCGGCCGCGCCTCCGGGCTGCTCAAGTCGAGCGCCGTGATGGCCGCCGGCACCCTGGTCTCCCGGCTCACCGGCTTCGTCCGGTCCCTCGTCATCACCGGCGCCCTCGGCGCCGCGCTCCTCGGCGACACCTTCACCGTCGCCTACACCCTGCCGACGATGATCTATATCCTCACCGTCGGCGGCGGCCTCAACTCGGTCTTCGTGCCGCAGCTGGTCCGCTCGATGAAGAACGACGAGGACGGCGGCGAGGCGTACGCCAACCGCCTGCTCACCCTCGTCATGGTGGCGCTCGGCCTCATCGTGGTCGCCGCCGTCTTCGCGGCGCCCGTGCTGATCCGGCTGATGTCGAACACCATCGCCGACGACGCCGCCGCGAACAGCGTCGCCGTGACCTTCGCCCGCTACTGCCTGCCCACGATCTTCTTCATGGGCGTGCACGTGGTGATGGGGCAGATCCTCAACGCCCGCGGCAAGTTCGGCGCGATGATGTGGACCCCGGTCCTCAACAACATCGTCATGATCGTCACCTTCGGCCTGTTCATCTGGGTGTACGGCACCTCCGCCGAGTCCCACATGGGCGTGACGACCATCCCCGACGAGGGCATCCGCCTCCTCGGCATCGGCACCCTGCTGGGCCTCGTCGTCCAGGCGCTGGCGATGATCCCGTACCTGCGCGAGGCGGGCTTCCGCTTCCGTCCCCGCTTCGACTGGAAGGGCCACGGGCTCGGCAAGACCGTCAAGCTCGCCAAGTGGACCGTCCTCTTCGTCCTCGCCAACCAGGCGGGCGTCCTGGTCGTCACCCAGCTCGCCACGGCGGCCGGCGAGGAGTCCGGCAAGAACGGCGCCGGCTTCCTGGCCTACTCCAACGCGCAGCTGATCTGGGGCATGCCGCAGGCCATCATCACGGTCTCCGTCATGGCCGCCCTGCTGCCCCGGATCTCCCGCGCCGCCAGCGACGACGACCCGGGCGCCGTCCGCGACGACATCTCCCAGGGACTCAGGAACTCCGCCGTCGCCATCGTCCCGGTCTCCTTCGCCTTCCTGGCCCTCGGCGTCCCGATGTGCACCCTGCTGTACGCCTCCAGCGGCGTCGAGGCCGCCCAGGGCATGGGCTTCATCCTGATGGCCTTCGGCCTCGGCCTGATCCCGTACTCCGTGCAGTACGTCGTCCTCCGCGGCTTCTACGCCTACGAGGACACCCGCACCCCCTTCTACAACACGGTCATCGTCGCCGCCGTCAACGCGGCGGTCTCCGCGCTCTGCTACGTCGTGCTGCCCGCCCGGTGGGCCGTCGTCGGCATGGCCGCCGCCTACGGCCTGGCGTACGCCGTCGGTGTCGGCGTCGCCTGGCGCCGGCTGCGCAACCGCCTCGGCGGCGACCTGGACGGCGCCCACGTGCTGCGCACCTACGCCCGCCTCTGCATGGCCTCCCTGCCGGCCGCGGTCCTGGCCGGCGCCGTCGGCTTCGGTCTGCTGAGGCTGCTCGGCGAGGGCGCGCTCGGCTCGCTGGTCGCGCTCGTCGTCGGCGGCGCGGTGCTCCTCGGGGTCTTCTTCGTCGCCGCGCGGCGCATGCGGATCGCCGAGCTGAACACCCTCGTGGGCATGGTCCGGGGCCGTCTCGGACGCTGATCCCGCCCTCCTGGGCAACCATCGGGGGGAACCGTGTGTCGTGCATAGCGTCCGACTGTGGGCACAATTGGCTTGGCTGTTGGATGTGGCGCAACGGATGGGGAGGCAGGAACGACGGTGGCGGAACGTAGCACGGCTGCCGTCGACGTGGCCGACAACAGCGGTGACGATCCGCTGACCGCGCAGGCGGACACGGCCGCGACCGACGGGGTGGCGGAAGAGCGTAAGGCGGCGAAGGAGCCCATGGGGGCCCCCGAGCAGAAGGCGGTCGAGCGGAAGAACGGCGAACAGTCCCCCATCACGGCACCCGAGCTGCACAGCGGCCACAAACTGGCACGGCGGTACCGGCTGGAGGAGTGCGTCACCCGTCTGGACGGCTTCAGCAGCTGGCGCGCCGTCGACGAGAAGCTGCGCCGGGCCGTGGGGGTGCACCTGCTGCCGGCCGATCATCCCCGTGCCCGCTCCGTCCTGGCCGCCGCCCGTTCGGCGGCCCTTCTGGGTGATCCCCGGTTCGTCCAGGTCCTCGACGCCGTCGAGGAGAACGACCTCGTCTACGTCGTCCACGAGTGGCTCCCGGACGCCACCGAGCTGACCGCGCTCCTCGCGGACGGCCCGCTGGCGGCCCACGACGCCTACCAGCTCGTCGCCCAGGTCTCCCAGGCCATGGCCGCCGCGCACCGCGAGGGACTGGCGCACCTGCGGCTCACCCCGAGCGCCGTGCTGCGCAGCTCCACCGGCCAGTACCGCATCCGCGGCCTCGCCGTGAACGCCGCCCTGCGCGGCATCACCGCCGACCGCCCGCAGCGCACCGACACCGAGGCCATCGGCGCCCTCCTCTACGCGGCGCTCACCCAGCGCTGGCCGTACGAGAACGACGCCTACGGCCTCTCCGGCCTGCCCAAGGGCGTCGGCCTGCTCCCGCCCGACCAGGTCCGCGCCGGCGTCCACCGGGGCCTCTCCGAGATCGCCATGCGCGCCCTCGCCAACGACGGGGCCACCGCCTCCCGCCAGGAGCCGCCCTGCACCACGCCGGACGAGCTCGCCAGGGCCGTCTCCGCGATGCCCCGCGTCAAGCCGCCGGAGCCGGAGTTCCCGGCCCCCGCCGAGTACCAGCGCACCACGTACCAGCAGGGCACGTACGGGCGTCCCCAGCCGCGCCCCGTCGTCACCCAGCCGGTGCCGGTCCCGCCGGCCCCGCTGGAGAGCCGCACCGGCAAGGCCCTCAAGTGGGCCGTCGGCGCGCTCCTCATCGCCGCCCTGGGCCTGGGCAGCTGGCAGATCGCGGACCGCCTCCTCCAGGAGGAGACCAAGCGCGAGGCGCCGGTCGTCCAGCCCACGACCGACGAGAAGCCCGAACCGCCGAAGCCGATCGCCATCGCGTCCGCGTACGACTTCGACCCGTTCAGCGACGACGGCCGGGAGAACGGCTCCGACGTCCCGAAGGCGTACGACGGGGACCCCGGCACCTACTGGCAGACCATGGAGTACCGGGGCTACTCGAAGTTCGGGAACCTGAAGGACGGCGTGGGAGTCGTCCTCGACCTGGGCAAGGAGCAGGAGGTCGCCTCGGTCGACGTCTCCTTCCTCGGCCGCACCTCGGTGGAGCTGCGCACCGCCCCCGCCGGCACGTCCTCGGAGCCGTCCTCGCTCGACGCCTTCACCACCCAGGTCTCGGACACCGGTACGGCGATGACCCTGAAGCCCGCCAAGCCGGTGGCCACCCGCTACGTCCTGGTCTGGTTGACGGACCTTCCCGCCTCGGACGGGCATTACCGTGGCAAGCTGACCGAGATCAAGGTCATGGGCTGACGACCGCAGGGGAGGGGGCTCACCGTTGGACCGTCCGATAGACGCCGCAGACGACCGGGAACTCCTGGCCCGTCACGTCGCCGGGGACCCGGACGCCTTCGGTGAGCTCGTACGGCGCCACCGCGACCGCCTGTGGGCGGTGGCGCTCCGTACGCTCGGGGACCGCGAGGAGGCCGCCGACGCCGTCCAGGACGCCCTCCTCTCGGCCTTCCGGGCCGCCCACACCTTCCGGGGCCAGTCGGCCGTCACCACCTGGCTCCACCGCATCACCGTGAACGCGTGTCTGGACCGCGTCCGGAAGAGCGCCACCCGCAGGACCTCGCCCGTGGACGACACCGCCCGTTTCGAGCAGCTCCTCGAACCCCACGAGTCCGCGGAGGCGCCCGCCGAGCGCCAGGACCTGCACCGGCAGCTGCTCGCCGCGCTCGCCACCCTCGCCCCCGATCAGCGGGCCGCGCTCGTCCTCGTCGACATGCAGGGATACCCGGTCGCGGAGGCGGCCCGTATCCTCGGCGTTCCCACCGGCACCGTGAAGAGCCGCTGCGCACGCGGCCGGGCCCGGCTGCTGCCGATGCTCACTCATCTGCGCGCCGACACCGTGGGTAACGAGCCCCCCGAGGGGGGAAGGAACCGGACGCCGGGGGCATCCGTCCCACCGGTGTCGGAGCCGCCGGAAACCGGACCGACTGATCCAGCTGCTGTGAAGGGCGGAGGTGGGCGCGCGTGACCACGACCGACAAGGCCGACACAGCACAGCACCCGGACGTCTCGGAGATCTCCGACCTGACCGAGGGGCTGCTCTCGCCGAGTCGCTCCGCCACGATCCGCCGGCACCTCGACGGCTGCGGTCTCTGTACCGACGTCCGGAACTCCCTGGAGGAGATCCGCGGACTCCTGGGCACCCTGCCCGGGCCCCCGCGCATGCCCGCGGAGATCGCCGGCCGGATCGACGCCGCCCTCGCCGCCGAGGCGCTCCTCAGCGCCACCGCCCCGGACTCCACCCGGCCTGTTTCACGTGAAACCACGGCCGCCGCCACACCCGACGTTTCACGTGAAACATCCGCCCCGGCGCCGAAGTCCCGCCCCGCCTCCGCCGACGCACGGCCTCCGGCTCCCCGGGCCGCCACCGGCCCCGGGCGGGGCCGCACCCGTCACCGCCGCCGGATCGCCGTGCTCACGGGCCTCGCCGGCACCCTCGTCGCCGCCTTCGGCGCGTACGGCCTCTACGCGCTCGCCCAGAACGGCGGGGAGTCGCGCGGCACCACGGCCGACACCGCCGCGAGCGCGCCCCTGGACCGCTTCTCCGGGGAACCGGTGGAGGACCGTGTCCGCAGCCTGCTCGCGAACGACCCCTCCCTGGAGGCCCCGAAGGGCGAGAAGCCCGAGTCGCTGTCGGCCGAGGGAACCGCGGACGCGGGCACCGCGCAGCGGAACCGCGCCGGCGCCCTCCCCGACTGCGTCCTCGCGGGCACCGGCCGCCAGGACGCGGTGCTCGCCTCCGAGCGCGGCGAGTACGAGGGGACCTCCGCGTACCTCCTCGTCCTCCCCGACCGGACCGACGGCGGCCGCGTCCAGGTCTACGTCGTCGGCGCCTCCTGCACCGGGAACACCCCGGCCGAACTGCTCCGGACCGACTCCTACCCGAGGCCCTGAACACCCCTCCGTCTCACCGGGCCGTCTCACCCTTCGTCTCACGCACGCGCCGCGCGGCGCTCTCGGGAATGCTCGCCCCTTAGGATCCGTTGGGTGGGGTGAGAGTGACCGAGACACCGCCCCGTAGGCAGTAGGCAGTCTGCAGAGACGAGGAAGAAACCCGTGAGCGACGTCCGTAACGTGATCATCATCGGCTCGGGGCCCGCGGGTTACACCGCCGCGCTCTACACGGCCCGAGCGTCGCTGAACCCGCTGGTCTTCGAGGGAGCCGTCACCGCCGGCGGCGCCCTGATGAACACCACCGAGGTCGAGAACTTCCCCGGTTTCCGTGACGGCATCATGGGCCCGGACCTCATGGACAACATGCGGGCGCAGGCCGAGCGCTTCGGCGCCGAGCTCGTTCCGGACGACGTCGTCGCCGTGGACCTCACCGGCGACATCAAGACCGTCACCGACACCGCCGGCACCGTGCACCGCGCCAAGGCCGTCATCGTCACCACCGGCTCGCAGCACCGCAAGCTGGGCCTGCCGAACGAGGACACTCTCTCCGGCCGCGGCGTCTCCTGGTGCGCCACCTGCGACGGCTTCTTCTTCAAGGACCAGGACATCGCCGTCATCGGCGGCGGCGACACCGCGATGGAGGAGGCGACCTTCCTCTCGCGCTTCGCCAAGTCGGTGACGATCGTCCACCGCCGTGACACCCTGCGCGCCTCCAAGGCCATGCAGGAGCGCGCCTTCGCCGACCCGAAGATCTCGTTCGCCTGGGACAGCGAGGTGGCCGAGATCCACGGCGACCAGAAGCTCACCGGTCTGACCCTGCGCGACACCAAGACGGGCGAGACCCGCGAGCTGCCGGTGACCGGCCTCTTCATCGCCGTGGGCCACGACCCGCGGACCGAACTGTTCAAGGGCCAGCTGGACCTCGACGAGGAGGGCTACCTCAAGGTCGCCGCCCCGTCGACCCGCACCAACCTGACGGGTGTCTTCGGTGCCGGTGACGTCGTCGACCACACCTACCGCCAGGCCATCACGGCCGCCGGCACCGGCTGCTCCGCCGCGCTCGACGCCGAGCGCTTCCTGGCCGCCCTCGCCGACAACGAGAAGCTGGCCGAGACCCCCGCGGTCTGACCCGAGCTCCCCACCCCACACCCCACGAAGTTAAGGAGGCCGCCGTGGCCGGCGCCCTGAAGAACGTGACCGACGCTTCCTTCGAAGAGGACGTCCTCAAGAGCGGCAAGCCCGTTCTGGTGGACTTCTGGGCGGCCTGGTGCGGCCCGTGCCGTCAGATCGCCCCGTCGCTGGAGGCCATCGCCACCGAGTACGGCGAGAAGATCGAGGTCGTGAAGCTCAACATCGACGAGAACCCGGCGACGGCCGCCAAGTACGGCGTCATGTCGATCCCGACGCTGAACGTGTACCAGGGCGGCGAGGTCGTGAAGACCATCGTCGGCGCCAAGCCGAAGGCCGCGATCCTGCGCGACCTGGAGGACTTCGTCGGGGAGAAGTGACCCGTCGTTGTTTCACGTGAAACGGCCCGCCCCTGACGAAGGGGCGGGCCGTCTCCGTTCCCGGGCTCACAGGGGCCGGAGCGCCGGCTCCTTCTGGACGGCGCCGAGCAGGCGGTCCAGCGCCATCTCGACGTCCTCCTTCCAGGAGAGCGTCGTCCTCAGCTCCAGTCGCAGCCGGGGGAAGGCGTGGTGCGGGCGTACCGTCTTGAAGCCGACCGCGAGCAGGTGGTCGGCCGGGAGCACACAGGCCGGCTCCTTCCAGCGGGCGTCGCCGAAGGCCTCGATGGCCTTGAAGCCCCGGCGCAGGACGTCCTTGGCGACCGTCTGCACCATCACCCGGCCCAGCCCCTGCCCCTGGTACTCCGGCATCAGCCAGGCCGTCATCAGCTGGACGGCGTCGGCCGCCACGGGGCTCGTGGGGAAGGCCGTCGACCGGGGCACATAGGCCGGGGGAGCGTAGAGCACGTAGCCGACCGGTACGTCGTCCACGTAGACGACCCGGCCGCAGGAACCCCACTCCAGCAGGACGGCGGAGATCCACGCCTCCTTCTCCGCCTCCGGGCGGCCCGCCTTCACGGCGGCCTCCCCGCTCACCGGATCGAGCTCCCAGAAGACACAGGACCGGCAGCGGTTCGGGAGGTGCGGAAGATTGTCCAGTGTGAGCGGTACGAGCCGACGCCCCACGGCTGCCCCTCGCTTCCCTGGCCGGCGACCGGCCGTCGAGCACGGATACGGCTCTTCGGATCGTATCGATCGGGCGATCGGGGCGACACCGCACACAGGCAAAGGGCGGGCCGCGTTCCGATGACGTACGGAACGCGGCCCGCCCACTGTGCCCTGTGCAGGAGCGCCGCGGAGGAGTCCTGCCGGGGAGGGGTCCTGCCGGGTGAGGAGTCCTGTCGGAGAGGAAGGGACGGGGAGGCTTACTCCTCGTCCTCGTCCTCCTCACGCTCCTGCTCGTCCCTCAGCATCTGCTGGAGGACCTTGTCCTCGCCCGGGGCCATCGTCGTGAGGATCCGGTCGAGGTCCTCCACCGAGGCGAACTCGACGACGATCTTGCCCTTCTGCTGCCCCAGGTCGACCTTCACCCGGGTCTCGAAACGGTCCGAGAGCCGGGTGGCCAGGTCGGAGAAGACCGGCGAGACCCGGCTGCCGGCCCGGGGCTTCTTCGGCTTGGTGACGGCGGGCTCCTCGAAGCTCATGAGCCGCACGATCTCCTCGACGGACCGCACCGAGAGGCCCTCGGAGACGATCCGCTGCGCCAGCTGGTCCTGGGCCTCCGGGTCCTCCACGCCGAGGAGGGCGCGGGCGTGGCCGGCGGAGAGCACCCCGGCGGCGACCCGGCGCTGGACCGCCGCGGAGAGGCGCAGCAGCCGCAGCGTGTTGGAGACCTGCGAGCGCGAGCGTCCGATCCGGTCGGCGAGCTGGTCATGGGTGCAGCTGAAGTCGGTGAGCAGCTGCTCGTAGGCGGCGGCCTCCTCCAGCGGGTTCAGCTGGGCCCGGTGCAGGTTCTCCAGGAGGGCGTCCAGGAGCATCTTCTCGTCGTCGGTGGCCCGGACGATCGCGGGGATGGTCTGCAGACCGGCCTCGTCGGAGGCCCGCCAGCGCCGCTCGCCCATGATCAGCTCGTAGCGTCCGCCCTCGATCTTGCGGACGACCACCGGCTGGAGGAGACCGACTTCCTTGATGGAGGTGACCAGTTCGGCGAGGGCGTCCTCGTCGAAGACCTTTCGCGGCTGCTGCTGGTTGGGGGTGATGGCACCGATCGGGATCTCGGTGAAGTAGGCCCCGGCGACCAGCTTCGGCTCGGGCTCGGCCGGTGCGACCGCGGTCTCGTGCTGCGGCGCGCCCTGGGGGAACAGGCGTGCCGCGCCGCTCCCGGGGAGCGTGGAGACGGCGCCGCCCTCCGGCGCCTGCGGGTCCTGGGGGGCACCGGCGAACAGCGCGCCGAGCCCCCGCGGTCCCAGTCCCCTACGTCGGTCGCTCACTGAAGTTCCTCCGCCATGCTGTGCTGGTTGTTCTGGTGCCCCACGCGGGCGTGGTGCTGGGGTTCGTAATGGACGGCGACGCCCCGGAAGGCGATCTCGCGCGCCGCTTCGATGTACGAGAGGGCTCCGCTGGAACCGGGGTCGTACGTGATCACGGTCTGGCCGTAGCTGGGCGCCTCGGAGATGCGGACGGACCGCGGGATGCTGGTCCGGAGCACCTCCTGCCCGAAGTGGCTGCGGACCTCCTCGGCGACCTGCGAGGCGAGCCGGGTCCGGCCGTCGTACATGGTCAGCAGGATCGTCGAGACGTGCAGCGTCGGGTTGAGGTGGCCACGGACCAGGTCGACGTTCTTCAGGAGCTGTCCCAGTCCTTCCAGCGCGTAGTACTCGCACTGGATCGGGATCAGCACCTCGGCGCCCGCCACCAAGGCGTTCACCGAGAGCAGGCCGAGGGAGGGCGGGCAGTCGATGAGGATGTAGTCCAGCGGCTGCTCGTACGCCTGGATCGCCCGCTGGAGCCGGCTCTCGCGCGCCACCATCGACACCAGCTCGATCTCGGCGCCGGCGAGGTCGATCGTGGCGGGGGCGCAGAAGAGGCCCTCGACGTCCAGGACCGGCTGGACCACCTCGGAGAGGGGCCGGCTGTCGACGAGGACGTCGTAGATGGAGGGGACGTCGGCGTGGTGGTCGATGCCCAGCGCCGTGGAGGCGTTGCCCTGCGGATCCAGGTCGATGACGAGGACCCGGGCGCCGTGCAGGGCCAGGGAAGCGGCCAGGTTGACGGTCGTGGTCGTCTTGCCCACGCCGCCCTTCTGGTTGGCCACCACCATGATGCGGGTCTGCTCGGGACGGGGCAGCCCCTCCCCGGCGCGCCCCAGCGCCTCTACGGCCAGCTGAGCAGCACGGCCAATGGGGGTGTCGTCCATCGGGGGCAGTGTTTCACGTGAAACATCCTCCCCCGCCGATTCGGTTCGGGGACCGGGGACCGGATCGGTCATCGGTCCCGCGATGTTGGCGTCGGACCGCAAGGATTCACTCTCCTCGGCATCAAGCTCGCGATGGGAAGAGCCTGCCATGCCCCCGGGGTCCTGAACCAGCGAGGTCGGTGGATCTGTGGGTGAATCCACCTCTGTGGAAAACTCCGTAACCCTCGCGGGTGGCTTCACACGGGGTCGGCGGTCCCGGGGGGTGGCAGCCGCGCGCCCGCGACTGATGATCCCCTGGAGCAGTGAGCGATGTTTCACGTGAAACACGATGCCCCTGCGGCCCTGCGGGGACCGTCCGACACTCCGTGAAAGCGGACGAATGCGACGCTCAGCGGCGCCGGCGGGTCTTGCTCGTCCGGGCGGCCTTGGCCCGCTTGGCCGCGAACCGCACCCCGCCGGGGCTCTCGCCGACCTCGACCCGCACCACCGTGGACATCGGATCGACGATCCCCTCACCGACGTGGAGCACCGAGGTCTCCACAACGCCCAGCTTGGAGAGCGCGGCGCGCGCCCCGTCGAGCTCTTCCTCCGCGGTGTCGCCCTTCAGCAGCAGCATCTCGCCGTAGGGACGGAGCAGGGGCACGCCCCAGCCGGCCAGCCGGTCCAGGGGAGCCACGGCGCGGGCGGTCACGACGTGGACCGGCTGCAGCTTGCCGAGCATCTCCTCGGCACGGCCGCGCACGACGGTCACGTGGTCGAGGCCGAGCAGCTCCACGACCTCCTGGAGGAAGTTGATCCGGCGCAGCAGCGGCTCCAGGAGCGTGATCTTCAGATCGGGCCGCACCAGGGCCAGCGGGATGCCGGGCAGGCCGGCGCCGGAGCCGACGTCGCAGACCGTCACGCCCTCGGGAACGACCTCGGAGAGGACCGCGCAGTTCAGCAGGTGGCGCTCCCACAGCCGCGGGACCTCGCGAGGGCCGATGAGCCCGCGCTTCACACCGGCGTCCGCGAGCAGCTCCGCGTACCGCACGGCCTCGGGAAAGTACTCGCCGAAGACCTTCCGCGCCTGCTCAGGCGCCTCGGGGAGCTCCGCTGCCTCCGTCACGGGAACCGTCCTTCCGTACCGCACGCGTAGCGTGCGAGCGCACTGTGGTGGCTGAACTATCAGGCTGACAAAGATCGGCCCCGTCTGCGAACAGACGGGGCCGACGCGAGGGGAGGGGTCAGGCAGGGAGGACGACGACGAAGCGCTGCGGCTCCTCGCCCTCGGACTCGCTGCGCAGACCGGCGGCGGCGACCGCGTCGTGCACGACCTTGCGCTCGAACGGGGTCATCGGGTCCAGCTTGACCGGCTGGCCGGTGGACTTCACCTCGTCCGCGGCCTTGGCGCCGAGCTGGGCGAGCTCGGTGCGCTTCTGCGCGCGGAACCCGGCGATGTCGAGCATCAGCCGGCTGCGGTCGCCGGTCTCCCGGTGCACGGCCAGGCGGGTCAGCTCCTGGAGCGCCTCCAGCACCTCGCCGTCGCGGCCCACGAGCTTCTGCAGGTCCCGGCTGCCGGAGTCGCTGATGATCGAGACCGCGGCCCGGTCCGCCTCGACGTCCATGTCGATGTCGCCGTCGAGGTCGGCGATGTCGAGCAGGCCCTCAAGGTAGTCGGCCGCGATCTCACCCTCCTGCTCCAGGCGGGTCAGGGTGTCGCCACCCTCGGCGGCGGAGGTGGTGCCTTCCGTCACGGATGGACTCCTTCTAGCTACGTGGACGCTTACTTCTTGGAGGACGGGTGCTTGGGCCGCTGCTGGCCCTTGCGCTGACGGGAACCGCCGGAGTTGGCGCGGCTGCGGCCGCCCTGCGCACCGCCCTTGGCGGGCGTCTCGGGCTTCTTCTCCAGGGAGGGCTTCGTCGCGGTGTCCTGGGCGGCCTCGCCCGCGGACTCCTCGGCGGTCTCCCCCGCGGCCTCGTCGCCCTTGGCCTGCGTGCCGGAGGCCTGGCGCCGGGCCTTGCTCTGGCGCTTGGGCTGCTGACGCTTGGAGGCGGTGCCCTCGGTCTCGGCGGCGATGGTGTCGCTCTTCACGATGGTGCCGTCGGCCTGGGCGGCGAAGCCGGCCTTGGCGAGGGCGCCGATGAAGCGGCGCTCGTTCTCGTTGCGGTCGGAGCCCTTGGCGACGATCGCCTTGACGACGGCCCTGTGGCGCCGGCTGCGGATCTCACCGTGGTGCGTGGCGCTCTTCAGCAGGCGCTGGAGGTAGGAGTCCTGCGCCTTGCTGCCCGGGGTCGGGTTCTGGTTGATCACGTACATCTGCTGGCCCATGGTCCACACGTTGGTGGTCAGCCAGTAGACGAGGACACCGACGGGGAAGTTGATGCCCATGACGGCGAAGATCACCGGGAAGATGTACATGAGCATCTTCTGCTGCTGCATGTACGGGGTCTTCACCGTGAGGTCGACGTTCTTCATCATCAGCTGGCGCTGGGTGAAGAACTGCGAGGCCGACATCAGGATGATCATGACCGCGGTGACGATGCGGACGTCGGTCAGCGAGGCGCCGAGGGCCGCGACGGCCTCGGGGGAGTCCATGAACTTCGAGGCGATGGGGGCGCCGAAGATGTGCGCCTCACGGGCGCTGTTGACCAGGTCCTGGTTGAGGACGCCGATCTCCTTGCCCGACGCGATGTTGGACAGCACGTGGTACAGCGCGAAGAAGAACGGCGACTGGGCCAGGATGGGAAGGCACGAGGAGAGCGGGTTGGTGCCCGTCTCCTTGTACAGCTTCATCATCTCTTCGGACTGACGCTGCTTGTCGCTCTTGTAGCGCTCCTGGATCGCCTTCATCTTCGGCTGGAGCGCCTGCATGTTCCGGGTCGCCTTGATCTGCTTCACGAAGAGCGGGATCAGCGCGATACGGATCAGCACCACGAGGGACACGATCGACAGGCCCCAGGCCCAGCCCGTGTCAGGGCCGAAGACGGCCCCGTACAGCTTGTGGAACTGGACGATGACCCAGGAAACGGGCCAGGTGATGAAGCTGAACAGACTGGCAATCGTGTCCACTAATCAGGCTCCTTGAGCATTGGGCGAGGTCTCTGCGGCCGGGCTCGTCTCGGCGGAGATCCCGCCCTTGTCGCCGCGCAGCGCGTTCCTGAGCATCTCGTGCCAGCGCGGACGCTTCCGCGGGGGGACATGGTCCACTCCGCCGGGCGACCACGGGTTGCACCGCAGGATGCGCCAGGCGGTCAGGGCGGTGCCCTTGATCGCGCCATGCCGGTCTATGGCCGTGAATCCGTAGTGGGAACACGACGGGTAGTACCGGCAGACGTCACCCAGGAGAGGGCTGATCGTCCACTGGTACAGCTTGATGAGGGCGAGGAGCGGGTACTTCATCGCGTGCCCCCTCCCAGCAGCCGCTGAAGAGCGGCGTCCAGGTCTCGGGCCAGGTGGGCGTGGTCGGCGTCACCGGCTCCGGGCAACGCCCGTACGACCACCAGGCTACCGGGGGGCAGCGCGGACAGCCGGTCGCGGACGAGGTGACGCAGACGGCGCTTCACCCGGTTGCGGACGACCGCACCGCCCACGGCCTTGCTCACGACGAAACCCGCACGCGTCGGGGGAGCGCTCTCCCCAGGCGCGTGCGGGTCCGTGGCACCGCTACGCAGGTGGACGACGAGGAGCGGGCGACCGGCCCGGCGCCCTCGGCGTACCGCGGTTGCGAAGTCCTCGCGCCGCCTCAGCCGATTCTCGGTAGGCAGCACGTCATGACCTGTTTAGTGGATCAGGCGGACAGGCTCGCGCGACCCTTGGCGCGGCGGTTCGCCAGGATGGCGCGGCCGGCACGGGTACGCATGCGCAGGCGGAAGCCGTGGGTCTTCGCGCGACGACGGTTGTTCGGCTGGAAGGTGCGCTTGCTCACTCGGGGGCTCCAGAAATGATTCGGGTGGTGGCGGGACATCGCCTGGCTGTCACCGTGCGCCCACGAGTAGCTCGCAATACGCCCGAGTGCACCGCTTCGTGATCACCTAGGGTGATCTTTGCCCATCGGAGGCAGGCGGCAGCAGCCATCGACAACTCGACCTGGTTACGGTACGCGCGGTTACGCCATCCGGTCAAACCGACCCGTCACAGGGCCCCTTTGTGCACAGGCTGTGGACAACAACTTGAACGACGTCAGCCGCCCCGACTACCGTGGCTGGACTCGACCATCTCTTCCGTTCTGTTCTTATCGTCCCGAGAACCACAGTTTCATGGGACCTGCGAGAAAGCGTGCCCTGTGGCTGACGTACCTGCCGATCTTGCCGCAGTGTGGCCACGCGTGCTCGATCAGCTGCTCGGAGAAGGACAGCAGGGCATCGAGCCCAAGGACAAGCAGTGGATCGAGCGCTGCCAGCCGCTCGCCCTGGTCGCCGACACGGCTCTGCTCGCCGTCCCCAACGAATGGGGCAAGCGCGTCCTGGAGGGCCGGCTGGCCCCGCTGATCAGCGAGACCCTCAGCCGCGAGTGCGGCCGCCCGATCCGGATCGCGATCACCGTCGACGACTCCGTCGGCGAGCAGGCCCCGGTGCCCTCCCCCGGCCGGCCGCCGCAGCAGCCCCGCTACGACGAGCGCCCGCAGCCCGAGCCGTACGAGAAGTACGAGGGCTACGGCCACCGCGCGCTGCCCGACGACGGGCTGCCCGCCGTGCGCCCGGCCTACCCGGACTACCCGCAACCGCCGCGCCCCGAGCCGGGCGCCTGGCCGCGCACCCAGGAGGACCTCTCCTGGCAGCAGCCGCGCCTCGGCGGTTTCCCGGAGCGCG
Organism: Streptomyces sp. NPDC035033; assembly: GCF_040636735.1. Lineage (NCBI taxonomy): Bacteria > Bacillati > Actinomycetota > Actinomycetes > Kitasatosporales > Streptomycetaceae > Streptomyces > Streptomyces sp. NPDC035033. The sequence continues at coordinate 128,959 of NZ_JBEZUZ010000001.1, forward strand.
CCCCGTACACCGGCCCGGCCGCCCCGGAGCAGTCCGGGCGGCCGCGGTACGACGAGCCCTCCCGCGGCTACGAGCAGCCGCAGCGGCCCGACCGCGCCGAGCTGCCCGAGCGCGCCGAACTGCCCGAGCCTCCCGGCGCCGTCCCGCGCCCGGGCCTGGGCACGGGCGGCCAGGGCGTGGGGCCCGGCGTCGGCCAGGGTTCCGCCGGCGGTTCCGGTACGGGCTCCGGCGCGGGCGGTCCCGGCGAACAGCACGCGCGGCTGAACCCGCGGTACCTCTTCGACACCTTCGTGATCGGTTCCTCGAACCGGTTCGCCCACGCGGCCGCGGTCGCGGTGGCCGAGGCGCCGGCGAAGGCGTACAACCCCCTCTTCATCTACGGCGAGTCGGGGCTCGGCAAGACGCACCTGCTGCACGCCATCGGGCACTACGCGCGGAGCCTCTACCCGGGCACGCGCGTGCGGTACGTGAGCTCGGAGGAGTTCACCAACGAGTTCATCAACTCGATCCGCGACGGCAAGGGCGACGCCTTCCGCAAGCGCTACCGCGACGTGGACATCCTGCTGGTCGACGACATCCAGTTCCTCGCGAGCAAGGAGTCGACGCAGGAGGAGTTCTTCCACACCTTCAACACCCTGCACAACGCGAACAAGCAGATCGTGCTCTCCTCGGACCGGCCGCCCCGGCAGCTGGTAACCCTGGAGGACCGGCTGCGCAACCGCTTCGAGTGGGGGCTCACCACCGACGTGCAGCCGCCGGAGCTGGAGACGCGCATCGCGATCCTCCGCAAGAAGGCGGTGCAGGAGCAGCTGAACGCCCCGCCGGAGGTGCTGGAGTTCATCGCCTCCCGGATCTCGCGGAACATCCGTGAGCTGGAGGGCGCGCTGATCCGGGTGACGGCCTTCGCGAGCCTCAACCGGCAGCCGGTGGACCTGGGGCTGACGGAGATCGTCCTCAAGGACCTGATCCCGGGCGGCGAGGACTCGTCGCCGGAGATCACGGCGCCGGCCATCATGGCGTCCACGGCCGACTACTTCGGGCTGACGGTGGAGGACCTCTGCGGTTCCTCGCGCAGCCGCGTCCTGGTGACGGCCCGCCAGATCGCCATGTACTTGTGCCGGGAGCTCACGGACCTGTCGCTGCCGAAGATCGGCGCGCAGTTCGGCGGCCGCGACCACACGACGGTCATGCACGCGGACCGGAAGATCCGGGCGCTGATGGCGGAGCGGCGCTCCATCTACAACCAGGTCACCGAGCTGACCAACCGCATCAAGAACGGCTGACGACGCCTCCGCGCGGTGGTCGAGCGACAGCCGCGCGGCTCTGCACAGCCTGTGTACGGCCTCCGCGCGGCCTCGGCCTCCGAAGGGCGCCCCGGGACGACCTCCCGGGGCGCCCTTCGGCGTTCCCGGGGCGGCTCCGAGGTGATTCCGGGGCGTTCGCGGGGCGGTCCCGAGAGGGCTCCGGGGCGCTCCCCGGGCGGGCCGGTGGCTCCGGCGGGCCTTGGGTGGCTCCCTTGTCGGCCTCGGGTGGCTGCCTTGTCGGCTCTGTGGAGGCTGCCTGGAGACCGCCGCGACGGCTCCACGACGGTTCCGGAGCGCCTCTACAACGGTTCCGGAGCGGCTCCGAGACGGCTCGGAACGGCCCGCGCGACGGGCCCGCGACGGCTCAGGACGGCTCTGCGACGCCTCTGCGCCGGGCTCCGCGGTGGCGTGGGGACGCCGGCTCCCGGACCGGTCTGTTCGATTGCGCCCTTCTGGTGGCGGGTTCTCCACAGATTGCGGGATGATCACCCGTCCACAGGGTGGGGACTGCTGAGTTATCCGGAACGTGTCCACAGGCGGGGCTGGTGACAGCTCATCGGCCCAGCTCAGGGGGGTGTGGAATTGTTGGCAAACGTTCTCCACAGGCTGTGGATGAATCCTCCGTCCACAGGGGGCTCTGAGAGTTGTCCACCGGCTGCCCACAGGGACCGGTACGTTGCCCACAGCTTCTCCACACCGCTGTCCACTGTTCGGCAACAAAACACCCCCACTCACCGGTGAGAGTGAAAGCCGTCACACCAACGAAGACGTTTGGGCTGTGGGGAACCTGGGGAAAGCTGGGGACAGCGCTGGGGAGAACTACCCCTCGCCTGTGTATCGGGTGTGCAGAACTTTCGAATGTCCACAGAGGACCCTGGTTGTCCACGGGTTCCACCCACAGGGGCAGTGGACAAAAAACCTGCGCTGACCTGCGTGGACGACGTTATCCACGGTTTCCACAGGCCCTACTACTACTCCCACTCATAGTTAGCTCGGGAATCGTTTTGAAGCAGGGCCTGTGCACAACTCGGCGCCGGAGCCCCGGCATGCTCTCGTCACGACTTGACCCCGAGCCGCACCGAGTGTCGGCGGCGTACGTCAGACTGGATCCCGCAGTCGACGAAGAGCCAGCAACAAGCAGGAGGCGGTTCCGGTGAAGATCCGGGTGGAGCGCGATGTACTCGCGGAGGCGGTGGCCTGGGTGGCCCGCAGCCTTCCGGCCCGTCCGCCGGCGCCCGTACTCGCGGGCCTTCTGCTGAAGGCCGAGGACGGCGCGCTGAGCTTCTCGAGCTTCGACTACGAGGTCTCCGCCCGCGTCTCCGTCGAGGCCGAGGTCGAGGAGGACGGCACCGTCCTCGTCTCCGGCCGCCTCCTCGCCGACATCTGCCGCGCCCTCCCCAACCGTCCGGTGGAGATCTCCACAGACGGTGTACGGGCGACCGTGGTCTGCGGCTCCTCCCGCTTCACCCTCCACACCCTCCCTGTGGAGGAGTACCCGGCGCTGCCGGAGATGCCCACCGCCACCGGCACCGTGCCCGGCGAGGTCTTCGCCGCCGCCGCCGCGCAGGTGGCCATCGCCGCCGGCCGTGACGACACGCTGCCCGTCCTCACCGGCGTGCGCATCGAGATCGAGGGCGACACCGTCACCCTGGCCTCGACCGACCGCTACCGCTTCGCGGTCCGCGAGTTCCTGTGGAAGCCGGAGTCCCCGGACGCCTCCGCGGTCGCCCTGGTGCCCGCGAAGACCCTCCTGGACACCGCCAAGGCGCTCACCAGCGGCGACACCGTCACCCTGGCGCTCTCCGGCTCCGGCAAGGGCGAGGGCCTGATCGGCTTCGAGGGCGCGGGCCGCCGCACCACCACCCGCCTCCTGGAGGGCGACCTCCCGAAGTACCGCACGCTCTTCCCCACCGAGTTCAACTCGGTCGCGGTGATCGAGACCGCCCCCTTCGTGGAGGCCGTCAAGCGCGTGGCCCTCGTCGCCGAGCGCAACACGCCGGTCCGCCTCAGCTTCGAGCAGGGCGTGCTCATCCTGGAGGCCGGTTCCAGCGACGACGCACAGGCTGTGGAAAGGGTCGACGCGCAGCTGGACGGCGACGACATCTCGATCGCCTTCAACCCGACCTTCCTCCTGGACGGCCTGAGCGCGATCGACTCCCCGGTCGCCCAGCTCTCCTTCACGACCTCCACCAAGCCGGCGCTGCTGAGCGGCCGCCCGGCCGTGGACGCGGAGGCGGACGAGGCGTACAAGTACCTGATCATGCCGGTGCGGCTGAGCGGCTGACGCCCTCTGCCGGGGGGCTCAGGGGTGCCCCCCGGGGTGGCGCGGTACGCCGGTGCGTCTGGGCGGCTGACCCTTACTCCAGGGGGTTCGACTGAGCGGCTGACCCCACAGGTGTGCGGCCGGGTCCGGGCGTAGGCTCGGACCCGGGTAGCAACCGCACACGACGCTAAAGGAACACTCTGATGGAGCTCGGTCTCGTCGGTCTCGGCAAGATGGGCGGCAACATGCGCGAGCGCATCCGCCGCGCAGGCCACACCGTCATCGGATACGACCGCAATCCGGACCTCGCCGATGTCCACAGCCTGGAAGAGCTTGTGGGCAAGCTCAAGGGTCCGCGCGTCGTGTGGGTCATGGTCCCCGCCGGCGCGGCGACCCAGTCCACCATCGACGAGCTGGCGGAGCTGCTCTCCCCCGGCGACGTCGTCGTCGACGGCGGCAACTCCCGCTGGACCGACGACGAGAAGCACGCCGAGGAGCTCGCCGCCAAGGGCATCGGCTTCGTCGACTGCGGCGTCTCCGGCGGCGTCTGGGGCCTGGAGAACGGCTACGCGCTGATGTACGGCGGCGACGCCGAGAACGTGGCCAAGGTCCAGCCGATCTTCGACGCGCTCAAGCCGGAGGGCCCGTACGGCTCCGTCCACGCCGGCAAGGTCGGCGCGGGCCACTTCGCGAAGATGGTCCACAACGGCATCGAGTACGCGATGATGCAGGCGTACGCCGAGGGCTGGGAGCTCCTGGAGAAGGTCGACTCCGTGGAGAACGTCCGCGAGATCTTCCGCTCCTGGCAGGAGGGCACGGTCATCCGTTCCTGGCTGCTCGACCTCGCGGTCAACGCCCTCGACGAGGACGAGCACCTGGACCAGCTGCGCGGCTACGCGTCGGACTCCGGCGAGGGCCGGTGGACCGTCGAGGCCGCCATCGACAACGCCGTACCGCTGCCGGCGATCACCGCGTCGCTGTTCGCGCGGTTCGCGTCCCGCCAGGACGACTCGCCGCAGATGAAGATGATCGCCGCGCTGCGCAACCAGTTCGGCGGCCACGCGGTCGAGAAGAAGTAGCAATCCACAGGCTGTGCACCGTCCGGTGCACAGCGACCGGGGGAAGGCCGGCGCCCACCATGCACGTCACGCATCTCTCGCTGGCCGACTTCCGCTCGTACGCCCGGGCCGAGGTGTCCCTCGACCCGGGCGTCACCGCGTTCGTGGGGGCGAACGGCCAGGGCAAGACCAATCTCGTCGAGGCCGTCGGCTACCTCGCCACCCTCGGCAGCCACCGGGTCGCCTCGGACGCCCCGCTGGTGCGGATGGGCGCCGAGCGGGCCGTCATCCGCGCCGCCGTCACCCAGGGCGAGCGCTCCCAGCTGGTCGAGCTGGAGCTCAACCCGGGCCGCGCCAACCGCGCCCGCATCAACAGGTCCTCGCAGGTCAGACCCCGTGACGTGCTGGGCATCGTGCGGACCGTGCTCTTCGCGCCCGAGGACCTCTCGCTGATCAAGGGCGACCCCGGCGAGCGCCGGCGCTTCCTCGACGAACTGATCACGGCGCGCGCGCCGCGCATGGCGGGCGTGCGCTCCGACTACGAGCGCGTGCTGAAGCAGCGCAACACCCTGCTGAAGTCGGCGGCGATGGCCCGCCGCCACGGCGGCCGCGGCATGGACCTGTCCACGCTCGACGTCTGGGACCAGCACCTGGCCCGGGCCGGCGCCGAGCTCCTCGCGCAGCGCCTGGACCTCGTCCACACCCTCCAGCCGCTCGCGGACAAGGCGTACGAACAGCTCGCACCCGGCGGCGGACCGATTCTGCTGGAGTACCGGCCCTCCGCCCCCGGCACCGGACAGACCCGCGAGGAGCTGTACGAGCAGCTGATCGCCGCGCTCGCGGAGGCCCGCAAGCAGGAGATCGAGCGCGGGGTCACCCTCGTCGGTCCGCACCGCGACGAGCTGCTGCTGCGGCTCGGCGAGCTGCCGGCCAAGGGGTACGCGAGCCACGGCGAGTCCTGGTCGTACGCGCTGGCGCTCCGCCTCGCCTCGTACGACCTGCTGCGCTCCGAGGGCAACGAACCGGTCCTCGTCCTCGACGACGTCTTCGCCGAGCTGGACGCGCGCCGGCGCGAGCGCCTCGCGGAGCTGGTGGCCCACGGCGAGCAGGTGCTGGTGACGGCCGCGGTCGACGACGACGTGCCAGACGTCCTGGCCGGGGCCCGGTACGCGGTGGCCGGAGGGACGGTGGAGCGGGTATGAGCGGGACCGGGGAAACTTCCCCACAGCCTGTGGACAAGCCGGCGGCCCCCGAGCCCTCGGGCGTGGACCTCGCCCGGGTCGCGCTGCGCGCCGCCAAGGAGCAGGCACGCGCGCGTGGGGCGGCCGCGCAGCAGAAGAAGCAGGCCCGGCGGGGCGGCGGCCTGCGCTCCGGGGCGCGTGCCGACGGACGCGACCCCATGGCGCTCGGCGCCGCGATCAACCGGCTGCTCGCCGAGCGCGGCTGGGAGACGCCGGCGGCCGTCGGCGGGGTCATGGGGCGCTGGCCGCAGATCGTCGGCGAGGACCTGGCCAAGCACTGCGTACCGGTGAAGTACGAGGAGGAGCCGGACGCGCGCGTGCTGACGGTGCAGTGCGACTCCACCGCGTGGGCGACGCAGCTGCGGCTGCTGGCGCCGACGCTGGTCGCCCGGCTCAACGAGGACCTGGGGCACGGGACCGTGCGGATGATCAAGGTGCTGGGGCCGGGGAGCGGGCCGCGGCGGTACGGGCCTCTTCGGGCGCCCGGGTCCACGGGGCCCGGGGACACGTACGGGTAGTGCGGGGACGGCCCTCGGGGTGCGGGTCCAAGCGGTCGGGCGCCGTCGCGCGGGGTGTTGTGCCCACCCGTTCCGCCCTGCGGAACGCCTGCCCACGACGAGGCGGAACGCATGCCCGCAGACGGGTGCCACTACCCGTCACCGCCCGAAGCGCTAGGTGGCCGTCAGGGGCCCCTGGAGCCCCTGCCCGGATATGGGGAGTCGTCTCGGGGCCGCTGAGGGCGGCACATGCGCATTCAGGTACCCGCAAACCCCCATGAGTGTCGGCGGTACCGGTAGACTGGAAGACAATCCCGCCACACTGCGGAACTGTCGAACGACGCAGCCGGCTCCCCTATGCCCGGAGCACGGCCTGTGCTGTGCCAGAAAGGGCGCTTCGTGGCCGATTCCGGCAACCCCAACGAGAACACTCAGTACACCGCCAGCAACATCCAGGTCCTCGAGGGCCTGGATGCGGTGCGCAAGCGCCCCGGCATGTACATCGGCTCGACCGGTGAGCGCGGCCTGCACCACATGGTGCAGGAGGTCGTCGACAACTCGGTCGACGAAGCCCTGGCCGGGCACGCGGACACCATCGACGTGACGATCCTCGCCGACGGCGGCGTGCGCGTCGTCGACAACGGCCGCGGCATCCCCGTCGGCATCGTCGAGTCCGAGGGCAAGCCGGCCGTCGAGGTCGTGCTGACCGTGCTCCACGCGGGCGGCAAGTTCGGCGGCGGCGGCTACGCGGTCTCCGGCGGTCTGCACGGCGTCGGCGTCTCCGTCGTCAACGCCCTCTCCACCAAGGTCGCGGTGGAGATCAAGACCGACGGCCACCGCTGGACCCAGGACTACAAGATGGGTGCCCCCACCGCACCCCTCGCGCAGCACGAGGAGACCGCCGAGACCGGCACCTCGGTCACCTTCTGGGCCGACCCGGACATCTTCGAGACGACCGAGTACTCCTTCGAGACGCTCTCGCGCCGCTTCCAGGAGATGGCCTTCCTCAACAAGGGCCTCACCATCACGCTCACCGACGAGCGCGAGTCCGCGAAGGCCACCGTCGGCGCCGACGACCCGGACGTCGAGGCCTCCGCCGAGCACGCCGCGCGCACGGTGACGTACCACTACGAGGGCGGCATCGTCGACTTCGTGAAGTACCTCAACTCGCGCAAGGGCGACCTGATCAACCCGACCGTCATCGACATCGAGGCCGAGGACAAGGACCGCCTGCTCTCCGCCGAGATCGCGATGCAGTGGAACTCGTCGTACAGCGAGGGCGTGTACTCCTTCGCCAACACGATCCACACCCACGAGGGCGGCACCCACGAGGAGGGCTTCCGCGCCGCGCTGACGACGCTCGTCAACAAGTACGCGCGCGAGAAGAAGCTGCTCCGCGAGAAGGACGACAACCTCACCGGCGACGACATCCGCGAGGGTCTGACCGCGATCATCTCGGTCAAGATCGGCGAGCCGCAGTTCGAGGGCCAGACCAAGACCAAGCTCGGCAACACCGAGGCGAAGACCTTCGTCCAGAAGGTCGTCCACGAGCACCTGACGGACTGGTTCGACCGCAACCCGAACGAGGCCGCGGACATCGTCCGCAAGGGCATCCAGGCCGCCACCGCGCGCGTGGCCGCCCGCAAGGCCCGCGACCTCACCCGCCGCAAGGGCCTCCTGGAGTCGGCCTCCCTGCCGGGCAAGCTCTCGGACTGCCAGTCGAACGACCCCACCAAGTGCGAGATCTTCATCGTCGAGGGCGACTCCGCCGGCGGCTCCGCCAAGTCCGGCCGCAACCCGATGTACCAGGCCATCCTGCCGATCCGCGGCAAGATCCTGAACGTCGAGAAGGCCCGCGTCGACAAGATCCTCCAGAACACCGAGGTCCAGGCGCTGATCTCGGCCTTCGGCACCGGGGTCCACGAGGACTTCGACATCGAGAAGCTCCGCTATCACAAGATCATCCTGATGGCGGACGCCGACGTCGACGGCCAGCACATCAACACCCTGCTGCTCACCTTCCTCTTCCGCTTCATGCGGCCGCTGATCGAGCACGGGCACGTGTACCTCTCCCGCCCGCCGCTCTACAAGATCAAGTGGGGCCGGGAGGACTTCGAGTACGCCTACTCCGACCGCGAGCGCGACGCCCTGGTCGAGCTGGGCAAGCGGAACGGCAAGCGGATCAAGGACGACTCGATCCAGCGCTTCAAGGGTCTCGGCGAGATGAACGCCGAGGAGCTGCGCGTCACCACCATGGACGTCGAGCACCGCGTCCTCGGACAGGTCACCCTGGACGACGCGGCCCAGGCCGACGACCTCTTCTCGGTGCTGATGGGTGAGGACGTCGAGGCGCGGCGCTCCTTCATCCAGCGCAACGCCAAGGACGTTCGCTTCCTCGACATCTGAGTCGGTCTCAGCTGACCGTACGAAAGGACTGACGACCAGCAATGGCCGACGAGAACACCCCCGTGACCACCGACGAAGAAGAGGGCCCGCAGCTGCGGATCGAGCCCGTCGGGCTCGAGACCGAGATGCAGCGCTCGTACCTCGACTACGCGATGTCCGTCATCGTGTCCCGCGCGCTGCCCGACGTGCGGGACGGCCTCAAGCCCGTCCACCGGCGCGTGCTGTACGCGATGTACGACGGCGGCTACCGGCCCGAGAAGGGCTTCTACAAGTGCGCCCGCGTCGTCGGCGACGTCATGGGCACGTACCACCCGCACGGCGACACCTCGATCTACGACGCGCTCGTCCGCCTCGCCCAGCCCTGGTCGATGCGGATGCCGCTCGTCGACTCCAACGGCAACTTCGGCTCCCCGGGCAACGACCCGGCCGCCGCCATGCGCTACACCGAGTGCAAGATGGCGCCGCTGTCGATGGAGATGGTCCGGGACATCGACGAGGAGACCGTCGACTTCCAGGACAACTACGACGGCCGCAACCAGGAGCCGACGGTCCTCCCGTCGCGCTTCCCGAACCTGCTGGTCAACGGCTCCGCCGGCATCGCGGTCGGCATGGCGACCAACATCCCGCCGCACAACCTGCGCGAGGTCGCCGAGGGCGCCCAGTGGTACCTGACCCACCCCGAGGCCAGCCACGAGGAGCTCCTCGACGCGCTCATCGAGCGGATCAAGGGCCCCGACTTCCCGACCGGCGCGCTCGTCGTCGGCCGCAAGGGCATCGAGGAGGCGTACCGCACCGGCCGCGGCTCCATCACCATGCGCGCGGTCGTCGAGGTCGAGGAGATCCAGAATCGCCAGTGCCTGGTGGTCACCGAGCTGCCCTACCAGGTCAACCCGGACAACCTCGCGCAGAAGATCGCCGACCTGGTCAAGGACGGCAAGATCGGCGGCATCGCCGACGTCCGCGACGAGACCTCCTCGCGCACCGGCCAGCGCCTGGTCATCGTGCTCAAGCGGGACGCCGTCGCCAAGGTCGTCCTCAACAACCTGTACAAGCACACCGACCTCCAGACGAACTTCGGCGCCAACATGCTGGCGCTCGTCGACGGCGTGCCGCGCACCCTCTCCCTGGACGCGTTCATCCGCCACTGGGTGACGCACCAGATCGAGGTCATCGTCCGCCGGACGAAGTTCCGGCTGCGCAAGGCCGAGGAGCGCGCCCACATCCTGCGCGGCCTCCTCAAGGCCCTGGACGCCATCGACGAGGTCATCGCCCTCATCCGGCGCAGCGACACCGTCGAGGTCGCGCGCGAGGGCCTCATGGGCCTGCTGGAGATCGACGAGATCCAGGCGAACGCGATCCTGGAGATGCAGCTCCGCCGGCTCGCCGCCCTGGAGCGGCAGAAGATCATCGCCGAGCACGACGAGCTCCAGGCGAAGATCAACGAGTACAACGCGATCCTGGCCTCGCCGGAGAAGCAGCGGGCCATCGTCAGCGAGGAGCTCGCCGCCCTCGTCGAGAAGTTCGGCGACGACCGCCGCTCCAAGCTGGTGCCCTTCGACGGCGACATGTCCATCGAGGACCTCATCGCCGAGGAGGACATCGTCGTCACCATCACGCGTGGCGGCTACGTGAAGCGGACCAAGACCGAGGACTACCGCTCGCAGAAGCGCGGCGGCAAGGGCGTGCGCGGCACGAAGCTGAAGCAGGACGACATCGTCGACCACTTCTTCGTCTCCACCACCCACCACTGGCTGCTCTTCTTCACCAACAAGGGCCGGGTCTACCGGGCCAAGGCGTACGAGCTGCCGGACGCCGGCCGGGACGCGCGCGGCCAGCACGTGGCCAACCTGCTGGCCTTCCAGCCGGACGAGCAGATCGCCCAGATCCTGGCGATCCGCGACTACGAGGCCGCGCCGTACCTGGTCCTCGCCACCCGCTCCGGCCTGGTGAAGAAGACCGCGCTGAAGGACTACGACTCGCCGCGCTCCGGCGGCGTCATCGCCATCAACCTGCGGGAGCGGGACAACGGCGCCGAGGGCGTCGCCGACGAGCTGATCGGCGCCGAGCTGGCCTCCGCCGAGGACGACCTGCTGCTGATCTCCAAGAAGGCGCAGTCGATCCGCTTCACCGCGACGGACGACGCGCTGCGTCCGATGGGCCGCGCCACCTCGGGCGTCAAGGGCATGAGTTTCCGCGAGGACGACGAACTGCTCTCGATGAATGTCGTCCGGCCCGGTACGTTCGTCTTCACCGCGACGGACGGCGGGTACGCCAAGCGCACCCCCGTCGACGAGTACCGCGTCCAGGGCCGCGGCGGCCTCGGCATCAAGGCCGCCAAGATCGTGGAGGACCGCGGTTCGCTGGTCGGCGCGCTGGTGGTCGAGGAGACCGACGAGATCCTCGCCATCACGCTGTCCGGCGGTGTGATTCGCACGCGAGTCAGCGAAGTCAGGGAGACCGGCCGTGACACCATGGGCGTCCAGCTGATCAACCTGGGCAAGCGCGATGCCGTCGTCGGCATCGCACGGAACGCCGAGGCCGGCAGCGAGGACGAGGACGGCGACGACGCCGTCGACGCCGAAGGCGCCTCCGGGACGGCCCCGGCGACGGCAGCGGCCGAGGGCACGGAGCCCGCGGCCGGGGAGCACGAGGAGTAGAGCGTGAGTGGAGCCACGGGCGCCGGTTCGGCGGCAGCCGGAGCTTCTGCAGGTGCTGGAGCGCACGGCGCCCGTGGCTCGGCCACGGACTCCCAGGGGGTTGCGGTGACGGACACTCGGGGGCAGCAGCCCCCCTACCAGGGCTACAACGGCGCCCTGCCCGGCGAGCGCCCCGCGGCGCAGCCTGCGGGTGCCTACCACCCGCCGAGGGCCTACGAGGGCCCTCAGGGCGGCGGCCACACCCAGGGCGGCCAGTCCGCCTCCGCGGTGCGCCGGCCCCGGACGGGCGCGCGGACGACCCCGCGCACCCGCAAGGCGCGGCTGCGGGTGGCGAAGGCCGACCCGTGGTCGGTCATGAAGGTGAGCTTCCTGCTCTCCATCGCGCTGGGCATCTGCACGGTCGTCGCGGCGGCCGTGCTGTGGATGGTCATGGACGCCATGGGCGTCTTCTCGACGGTCGGCGGGACGATCAGCGAGGCGACGGGCTCGAACGAGTCCAACGGCTTCGACCTGCAGTCGTTCCTGTCGCTGCCGCGGGTCCTGATGTTCACCTCGGTGATCGCCGTGATCGACGTGGTCCTGATGACCGCCCTGGCGACCCTGGGCGCGTTCATCTACAACCTGTCGGCGGGCTTCGTCGGCGGCGTCGAGCTGACGCTGGCCGAGGACGAGTAGCCCGCGCCGGGGGCCGGTGCCGGAACCGATTTTGGGACTGGCCCCCACGTGCGCTAATGTTCAGGAGTCAGCGCGACGGGAAACAAACCGAGAAGCGCGGCGGGGCTATAGCTCAGTTGGTTAGAGCGCATCCCTGATAAGGATGAGGCCACAGGTTCAAATCCTGTTAGCCCCACAGAAGAGATCGACCCGGACGGTTCACCCGTCCGGGTCGATCTCGTTGTGTGAGGTTTGGCGCCCGGACAGGTCACCGATCGGTATCGGTCGATGTGTAGAGTGGGCGTCAGAAGTCTCCTACGTCAACGAAAGACGAGGTCGCGCGGTGAAGAAGCTGCTCCTGGTCGCACTGGCCGCCATCGGCGGGCTCCTCGTGTACCGCCAGATCCAGGCGGATCGCGCCGAGCAGGACCTGTGGACGGAGGCGACCGACTCCGTGCCGTCCGGTTCCGGTGTCTGAGACCCACCCATCTGAAACCGAGATCCCGGTCGCGCGAGGCGCGGCCGGGATCTCGGCGTTTCCGGACCCGCCTGGGGAACGGGCTGTTGCGCGGTCGTGACAGAAAGTCCTTGAATTCGCCTGAGCAAATCACTAGCTTGCAATGGCAAAGTTGAGTGCTCGCGAACAAGGGCGTGTCCGGACGGGAACAGGGACGCGTCCGTTCGCGGTCGAGGACGCCCAGGGGGACACCGTGACGACAGGACGACGAAGGACCGCGGCGGGAGGCGCGCTGGCCGGCGTGCTCGCGCTGCTGCTCGGCCCGGCGCCGCAGGCTGCGGCCGAGGAGGGCCCCGGGACCGCCCCCGGCGGAGCCCTGGTGATGGTGCTCGACTCCTCCGGCTCCATGGCCGAGCCGGTCGGCGGCCCGGGCTCAGGGGGCCGTACGAGGATGGCGGCGGCCCGGGACGCCATCGGGACCGTCGTGGACGGCCTCCCCGACGGCCACCCCACCGGACTGCGCGTCTACGGCGCCGACAAGACGAGCGGCTGCGACGACACCCGCCTCGCCCGCCCGGTCGCCCCGCTCGACCGGGCCGGCCTCAAGGCCGCCGTCGCCGCGGTCACCCCCAAGGGCGACACCCCCATCGGCCTCTCCCTCCGCAAGGCCGCGGAGGACCTGCCGAAGCCGTCCGGAGGCGCCCCCGCCACCCGCACGATCCTGCTCGTCTCCGACGGCGAGGACACCTGCGGCACCCCCGAGCCCTGCGAGGTCGCCGCCGACCTCGCCCGCCAGGGCGTCGGCCTGCGCGTCGACGCCGTCGGCTTCCAGGTCGCCGGCAAGGCCCGCGAGCAGCTGGAGTGCGTCGCCGAGGCCGGCAACGGCCGCTACTACGACGCCCCGGACGCCGACGCCCTCGCCCGCCAGCTCCAGCGCGCCGCCCGGCTCTCCGCCGACGGCTACCGGCTCGACGGCACCCCGGTGCGCGGCACCCCCGGACGCTCCGGCGCGCCCGACCTCGCCCCCGGTCAGTACCTCGACACCATCGGCCCCGGCGAGAAGCGCTACTACGCCACCGACCTGGACGCCGACTCCACGGCCCACTTCTCGGCCACCGCCGTCCCGCAGCCGGGCTCCGCCGTCGACACCGTCGACAAGATCACCACCAGCGTCGTCTGGCTCTCCTCCATCGGCGACGAGGGCTCCTGCGCCACCCGGAGCGAGATCTTCCACCAGGGCGAGGGCGCGGTGCCGCTCACCTCCTCCGTCGCCCGCGTCCCCACCCAGAAGCGGTACTCCGCCTGCGACCGGCCCGGCCGCTACTGGCTGACCGTCGAGCGCACCAGCAAGCCCGGTTCGGACGCCGCCCGCTGGCCGCTGGAGCTGCTCCTCGACGTCGAGAAGCCGCTGCCGGCCGGGACCGTGCCCGCGCAGTCGGAGCCCGAGTACGGCGCCGGCGGGATCGAAGCCCCGGTGCCCGCGGGCGAGCCGCGCGAGGTCCACGGCGGCACCGGCTTCAACGACGCCGCGGAACTCTCGGCCGGCGCCTGGCGCGACCGGCTGCTGCCCGCCCAGACCCGCTGGTACAAGGTGCCCGTCGGCTGGGGCCGACAGCTGCGCTACGACGTCGAGTTCGGCAACGTACCGGCCGCCGGCGGCACCGGCGGAACCGTCCGCTCCTACGTCGCCACCGAGGTGTACACGCCCACCCGGCACCCGGTCGGCACCGGTTCCGGCTTCGCCTCGCGGACGACGTACACGGGCGAACCGGCCGAGCTGCGCATGGCTACGGTCCCCGTCGCCTGGAGCAACCGCTACGAGCCCGACCCGAACGTGACCGCCGTCCACCTCCCGGGCGCCCACTACATCGCCGTCACCCTCGGCGCCGACGCCGCCCGCATCCCCGGCGACCCCGAGATCGGCTTCGTGCTGCGGATCAGCGTCCTCGGCGAGGAGAAGGCCGGTCCCGAGCACCACGCGCGCGTGGTGGCCCCCGAGTCGCCGGCGGCCGGGGGCGAATCCGCCCCCGATGCGGACACCGGGGGCACGAGCGGGGCAGGATGGTCCGGCACGACGGCCCTGGCGGTCGGCGGCGGGGCGCTCCTCCTGCTCACGGGGGTCCTCCTCGGCGTCCGGCGGGCCCGGGGCCGGGCGCGATGACGGACACGACGAGGAGAAGCGCGTGAGCACGCAGGCGGGGGCCACGGCCGGGGCAGGGACCGGACGGCGGAGGAGGACCGCGGCCAGGACACGGAAGGCCGCGGCGCTCCTCACGGCCGCCGCCGCGGTGGGCACGCTCACCGCGCTGCCCGCGTGGGCGGCCGAAGGGCCTCCCCTGCCCGCGTACGCCTTCGACCCCGCGGGGCAGCGGATCGAGGGCGCCGCGTCCAGCGCCGACGCCGACGTGCTGGAGCCCGGCAGGACCTACCGGGACACCCTCAAGAAGGACGGCAAGGTCTACTACCGGCTCAACCTGGACACCACGAAGAACTCGTACGTCTCCGCCGTCGCCGTCCCCAAGCCGGGCGGCAAGGCCGCGTACGGCGACGGCTTCCGGATCGAGATCCAGGACGGCAGCGGCGTCCAGTGCGGCTACCAGGAGGTCAACTTCGCCACCGGCGAACACGTCCGCCCGCTGGCGGGGTACGCGCGCCGGATCGTCGACCCGGACGAGTCCGCCTGCCAGGACGCCGGGACGTACTACGTGCTCGTCGAGCGGGAGTCGGACGCCACCTCCACCCCGGACGACTGGGAGCTGGAGCTCCAGCACGTCACCGAGCCGCTGCTGCGCGAGAACGGCCCGGACAAGCTGCCCGAGTCCTGGCCGTCCGGGACGCCCGGGCCGCCCGCCGGAGAGCCGCAGGTCCGCCAGGGCGGGGACGGTTTCCACACGGCCGTCTCGCTGCGGGAGGGCGAGTGGCGGGCGGACATCCGGCCCGGCCAGACGCTCTTCTGGCGGGTTCCGGTCGACTGGGGCCAGCAGATCTTCGCCACCGCCGAGCTGGGCAGCAGCACCGCCGGCGACGACTCCGTCAGCAACGCGCTCGCGCTCGGCCTCGACAACCCGGCGCGCGGCTACGTCGACCTCCAGACGGTCAGCTACAGCGGCGACCCGGCCACCGCGGCCCTCGCCCCGCAGCGGCCCGTCGCCCACGAGAACCGCGGTTCGTCCGAGACCGCCACCAGTGGCATGCGGTTCGCCGGCTGGTACTACCTCACCGCCACCCTCAGCCCCGAGATCGCCGAGGAGTACGGGAACGAGGCCCTGCCGCTGATCCTGCGGGTCAACGTCCGGGGCGAGAAGAAGGACGCGCCCGCCTACGCCTCGGACCCGGGCATCTTCCAGGTGACCGGCGACGACCGGGAGGCGGCGGCGAGCGGTGCCGGCGCCGACGAGGCGGACGGCGGGGGCGCGCTGATGGTCGGGCTCGCCGCGGGCGGCCTCGGTCTCGGCACCGTCCTGCTCGTCGGGCTCGGTGCCTGGACCCTGCTGGCCCGCCGGGCGGCCCGCTGACCCCTCAGACCCGCGTCAGCGCCCAGAAGCCGACCGCCAGCGACACCAGCGCCAGCAGCAGCACCGGGACCGCCACCTTCGGGGGCGGTCCCGGACGCCGTCCGGGAACCTGAACGGGCTGTCCGGTGTATGGATCAGTAGGGGTGTGCCGCTGCGGCTGGGTCGGCGGCACGGCGGGGTCGAAGGGGGGCACGGGATGGGCGACCGGCGGGGGCAGGTGGAAGCTGCCCGTCTCGGAGGGGCCCGGAACCGGCTGCTGGTACGGGTTGTGCTGCTGGTCCTGGTAGGCCGGCTGGTACGGCTCGTGGTGGGGCGGCGTGGGCGGCTGCGTGTGTGGCTGCGGGGCCGGGGCGGTGGCGGCCGGGACCGGGGCGGCGGCGGGGACCGGTGGGGCCGGCGGGGCGTCCTGGACCTGCGGCGGGGCGTCCTGGGCCGGGCGGGCGGCCGGGCCGTCGGGGCCGAAGCCGGCCGGCAGCGGGCCGAGCTGGTCGAAGATCTCGACCGGCTCCTCGTCGGCCGCCGGCTCGGGCAGCATCTCCACGGCCGCGTTCAGCGCCTTCCGCGCGCCCGTGGCCGTCCGGAACCGGGCCTGCGGATCGGGCTGCAGCAGCCCGGCGAGGACCTGCCACAGCGGCTCGGGGACGCTCGCGGGCGCCGGCGGGGTGCCGTGGTTCACGAAGTGCTCCACGAGGGCCTGCGAGTCCGGCCGGGTGCCGTGCAGCAGATAGAGGGCGACCAGACCGACCGCGTACAGGTCCGCCGTGAAGTCCGGCTCGGCACCGAGGAGTTGCTCCGGCGCGAAGTAGCCGGGCGTGCCCACGACGTAGTTGGTCTCGGTGAGCCGGGGTTCGCCCTTGCGCATCGAGATGCCGAAGTCCGAGAGCCGCAGGTGCGGCCGGCCCGTGCCGGTCGCCTCCATCAGGATGTTGGCCGGCTTGATGTCCCGGTGGACGACGCCCTCCGCGTGCACCGTCGCCAGGCCCGAGAGCAGCTGGTCGAGGAGGGTGCAGACATAGCGGGGCGGCAGCGGCCCGTAGTCGCCGATGACATGGGCGAGCGAGCCGCCGGCGACCAGGTCCATCGTGAAGAGGACCTTGTCGTCGTCGGCGGCCCAGCTGGCCGGGGCGAGGACGTGCGGATGGTCGATCCGCAGCGCCTGCTCCCGGACGAAGCGGAGCAGCGTGTGCGCGTCGCTCTGCTGGAGCACCTTGGCCGCCACGTAACGGCGGCGGCGGTGGTCCCAGGCGCGCCAGACCGCGCCGGCCCCGCCCCGCCCGATCGGATCGATCAGCTCGTACCTGCCGGCGAAGACCTCACCCATCGCGCTGCGCCCGCTCCCCGTCCGTCGTCAGTCGTCAGTCGTGCGTGTCGTGTCAGTTCTGGTGCGACTCGTAGTGGGCGACCGCGTCGGCGGTGCGCCCGGCGCCGTACACCCGGAGGAACTCTGCCAGCTCCGGGTGGGCCGGGGCGAGGGAGTCGGCGGCGTCGATGATGTCCCCCGCGGCGGCCACGGAGCGCAACAGCGACTGGATCTCGCGGACCACGCGGCGCACGGTCGGGGCGCCGGATCCGTTGGTGCTCTGGCCGCTGGTGCCGGTGAGGACGGAGCCGCCCTGGGACTTCTTGATCTCGTCCATGCGGTCGGTGGCCTCGGCGGCGCTGACGCTGCCGTCGGCGACCTGGACGGCGAGCTCCTGGAGAGCCTGGACGCGCTGGACCACGGCCGGGTTGCCGATCTTGGCGCGCTGACCGCTCATGAGCTGGGAGAGCATGGGCGCGGAGAGCCCGAGCACGGCGGCCAGCCTGGCCTGATTGAGCCCGAGGTCGTCGATCAGCCGGCGGAAGAGCGCCCCCAACGGCTCCCCGTACCAACTGCGCTGAAGCTCTCTGGCTCTTGCCGTGGCTTCCTGCTGCGCTGCGTCCATCACTTCTCCCCATCCCTGCGGTTCGCCACTGCGAACCTCGGTCAGCATCTTACGGAGCGTGGTCGTTCCTCGGGAGTCCCCACCTTTTGCCCGGGACAGGGGGAGAACCGGTACGCTGTCCTCGTTCCGGGGCCTTAGCTCAGTTGGTAGAGCGCTGTCTTTGCATGGCAGATGTCAGGGGTTCGACTCCCCTAGGCTCCACCGGACGCAGAATCCCCTCCGACCTGCGGATACGCGGGGCGGAGGGGATTTTCGTGTGCCGGGGTCCCTCAGCGGGCCCGGCCGGGGCCGGTGGCCAGGACGCGGACCAGGTCCAGGGTGCTGAGGACGACCATCACGACGCCCAGCGGCACGTGGAACTCGGGCCGGTGGGCGACGCCCAGGGCGACCTGCGCCGACGCGAGGACGAGGAGCCCGGAGGCGTACAGGATCGGCCGCGGGCTGCCGCCGCCCGGGCGCCAGGCCACTATCGCGGCCAGCACGTACAGCATCGAGGCGGCGTACATCACCCGCGAGCCGACGTCGTGGAGCAGCGCGCCCGTCGGGGAGGTGAGCAGGGCGCCGGCGGTGCCCGCCTGGAAGAACAGGGCCAGCGTCTGGAGGGCGACCGCGGCCCTGACCGTCCTGGGGAGGGCCGTGCCGCGCGGGGCGGCCGTCATGATCGGACCGGACATCCGGTGATCCTTTCGAGCGGGGAGGGCGTCAGCGGAGGGTGAGGGGGGTCTCGGCGGTGACCCGGGCGAGCTTCTCGGGGTTGCGGACGTAGTAGAGGCCGCTGATCCGGCCGTTCTCGACGTGCATCGCCAGGACGCCGTCCAGCTCGCCGTCGACGAGGACGGCGAGCGCCGGGCCGCCGTTGACGGCGGTGAGCTCGGTGGTGACCGTGGCCTCGGCCTTGAGGGAGCCGCCGAGGTAGAAGCGGGTGACCTTGTCGGCGCCGACGACGGGCCGGAGCGCGGCCCGCTTGATCCCGCCGCCGTCGCTGACGAGGACGATGTCGGGCGCGAGCAGGTCCAGGAACTCCTGCGGGTCGCGGGTCTCGATCGCCCGCCGGAAGGACTCCACGGCCGCCCGCGCCTCGCGGGCGGAGACCGTGGTGCGGGGGCGGCGGGCGTCGACGTGCCGGCGGGCGCGGTGGGCGATCTGGCGGACGGCGGCCGGGGTCTTGTCGACGGCGGCGGCGATCTCGTCGTAGCCGACGTCGAAGACCTCGCGCAGGACGAAGACGGCGCGTTCGGTGGGGGTGAGGGTCTCCAGGACCAGCATCATCGCCATCGACACGGACTCGGCGAGCTCGACGTCCTCGGCCACGTCCGGGGCGGTGAGCAGCGGTTCCGGCAGCCAGGGGCCGACGTAGGACTCGCGGCGGCGCTGGAGGGCGCGCAGCCGGTTGAGGGCCTGGCGGGTGGTGATGCGGACGAGGTAGGCCCGCTGGTCGCGGACCTGGGCGAGGTCGACGCCGGTCCAGCGGAGCCAGGTCTCCTGGAGGACGTCCTCGGCGTCGGCGGCCGAGCCGAGCATCTCGTAGGCCACCGTGAAGAGCAGGTTCCGGTGGGCGACGAAGGTCTCGGTCGCCGGATCGGTGCTGGGCGTGCTGGTCATGTTCCCGGTGTCTCCCCGTTCCTCGGTCCGGGCCGGCTGGGCCGCGCGCCCGGCGACGTCCGCGGTGCGGACCGCGCGCTCCCGCAGGCGCCGGGGCCGGTGCTTGCCGTCCTTGGGCCAGGAGTGCGCGCCGGGCTCACGGGCCTCGTCGGCCAGGTGCTTGACGCTGAGCGCGCAGGCGAGTTCCTTGAGCTTCGCCCCCGCGCGCCCGCCGACGAAGAGTCTCATCGCCCGGTCGTCCTTGTGGGCGATCTGGAAGATCGCCGTGCGCCGGCCGAAGCTGAGGCACATCGCGTGGAACGCCATGTCCACGGGCTCGGGGCGGCGGCCCGCGATCCGGGCCGGCACGGTGTCGGCGGCGTGGGCGCCGAGGCAGCCGGCGACGTGGGCGCTCATCCGGAACGGCAGGTCCGAGGGGGCCGCGGAGTCCCCGGCCGCGACGGCGTCCCGCAGCCGTTCGGCCGGCTCCGGTTCGGCGACGTGGTGGGCGTGCTCGGCGGCGCCGGGCACCTCGGGGCGCGCGGCGGTGCTGCCGACCGCGTGGACCAGGTGGTCGTAGGAGAGCGTGGCGCCCGACTCCAGGGTCACCACGCGCGCGTGGGCGTCGATCCGGTCCACGGAGCCGACGACCGGCCGGACCCGCTCCGCCGGCACCTCGTCGTACCGGACGACCGCGGGGTGGCTGCCGCCGACCAGCTGGTGGAGGCGGAGCCGGGCGACGAGCGACGGGCGCGGGTTGATCAGGGACACGGTCACGTCGTCGCGCCGGGTGAGCCGGTCGGCCGCCATGACTCCGGCGTACCCGCCGCCGATCACGGCCACTTCGGTGCTGCCGCCCATGGTGTCTCCTCCGTCTTCAGGGGGTCGACCTCAAGACACCGCGGGGTCGTCGCCTGTGACGTAGGTGTGACGGGGATCACCGACAGGGGGACGGGGCGGAGCGTGGTTGCGCCGGACGGGTGGTGTTCATCGGAAGAACTGCGCGGCCACGGCGTCGCTCAGCCGGAAACCAGGGCTCGTACAGATCATGAGAAAGGTATGTAAAGCGCGCAACCTGAAATGAACCATCCGAGAACGCCACAGAAGCGAAAGTGAGGGGCCATGGCCGCCGCCAAGGTCAAGCAGTTCTGGACCGCCTTCATCTCCGTCCTCTTCGCCCTGCTCGCCTCCGTCGGCCTGGCGGCCCCGGCCGCCGCCCAGGGCCAGGCACCGGTCTCCCAGCCCGAGGAGCCGGCCACTCCCGCCGCCCCCGCCGCCCCCGTCGCCGCCGCGGAGCGCGCCGCGACCATCGGGCAGCAGAGGCGCGCGGAGCCCTGGTACCCCCTCCCGCAGGGCTCGCTGCCGCCCACCATCAAGCAGCGCATCGCCGCCGAGGCGCACGGTTCCTCGCCCTCCGCCCGGCACCTGCGGGCCGCCGCGCCGCTCGCCGGTGACCCGGTCGCGCTGACCGAACTGGCCCTCGCGGCGGCCGCCTAGGGCGCGAGGAGAGCGCGAAGCCTCCCTCCCCGCGCCCCGGACCGCCCCGTACCCCGGACCGCCCGGGACGGCCGACCGGCCGAACGGACGGACCACCCGGAACAGGCGCGACAGTCGGTTCAGCCGGCACAGCCAGATCAACCGGCACAGTCAGATCAGCCAGATCAACCAGACCCGGGGAAACCGGGGAACGGTTCCAGGTCAGCGGCGCTCGTCGGGCTCCGTGGACTCGGTCTCCGTCTCCGCCTCGATCCCGGACACGGTCCCGGTCTCGACCTCGACGTCACCGTCGGCCTCCGTGACCACCGCCGTACCGGCCTCGGCCTCCGCGCCCGTGAGCACCTCCGACGCGGACGGCATGCCCGAGCCCTCGTCCACCTCGGTGGGAGCGGGCGGCTCGACCAGCCAGTCGGGGTTGGCCTGCTTGTCCCACCACTTCCAGGCGGCGCACGCGGCGCCGACCAGCACGCCGAAGACGGCGAGCCCCTTGAAGAGGCGCCCGGCCCTGGCCCGGCGCTCATGCTTCCTCACGATCTTCCGGACGTCGTCCGGCGTCACCTGACCGCGCAGCGCGGCCCAGGCGGCAGTGGAACGCGACCCGGCCTCCTCCAGGACGGGACCGGTCGCGGCGACCGCGTGCTCGACACGCGGAACGGTGTAGTCGGCCACCTGATGGGCGACCGAGCGGGTCCGGGCCGCCGCGCGATGCGCGGCCTCGTCGACCCCCGGCGGCACATGAGGCGCCACGTACGCGGCGTACTGCGCACGGGCCTGTGCGCGCGCCTGCCGAGCGGCGCTCGACACCTTGGGTGCGAGCCGCACCCGCGCCTCGTGCGCATAGTGCGCGGCCTGGTCCTTGGCCGTGCCGGCGTACGGCGCCACCACGTCCGCGGCGTGCAGGACGCTCTCCTTCGCCGAATCCGTCGCGGCGCGCACGCTGTCCATGCGAGTCACGGGTTCCTCCTCCTCGGTGGCGAGCGATATCGGTTTTTCACCTTTCCACCCTTTTCGGCATCATGCCTGCCGGAGCGGACTCCGGCATGCGGGGCGGGCATCCGGGGCACGCGGGCGTGCCGGACGGCGGAGACGGGCATGCCGGGGCGCGGCGCCGGGCATGCGAGGATCGTCCCGCCAGAGCCGCGGGCGCGTGAGGCGTTCCGCTCCGTGGCGTGACGCACGATCAGGGAGGGAAGGCGGACCGTGGCCATGCCGTACGCGATCCTCAAGACCAGCGCGGGCGACATCGAGGTGCGCCTGTTGCCGTTCCACGCGCCGAAGACGGTGCGGAACTTCGTCGAGCTCGCCACCGGCGCGCGCGAGTGGACCCACCCGGGCACCGGGCAGGTCTCCCGGGACCCCCTCTACGACGGCACGGTCTTCCACCGGGTCATCGGCGACTTCATGATCCAGGGCGGCGACCCGCTGGGCACCGGAACGGGCGGCCCGGGGTACGAGTTCGCCGACGAGTTCCACCCCGAGCTGTGGTTCGACCGGCCGTACCTGCTGGCGATGGCCAACGCGGGGCCGGGCACCAACGGTTCCCAGTTCTTCATCACGGTCGGCCCCGCGACCTGGCTGAACCGCAAGCACACCATCTTCGGCGAGGTCGTGGATCCCAAGAGCCGGGCGGTGGTGGACGCCATCGCGGCGGTCCCCACCGACGCGCAGACCCAGCGGCCCCTGACGGACGTCGTGGTCGAGTCCGTGGTGATCGAGCAGCGCTGACCCGGAAGGACGGGCCCCGCCCATGGACGCGCAGTCCGGACTCCAGCCCTGCTACCGCCACCCCGGAACCGAGACGGGCATCCGCTGCACCCGCTGCGAGAAGCCCGTCTGTCCGGAGTGCATGATCTCCGCCTCGGTCGGCTTCCAGTGCCCCGACTGCGTCCGCGGCGGTTCGGGCACCGGCCACGCGGCCGGCGCCAACCGGCCGAGGACGCTCGCCGGCGGCCGGGTCAGGAGCGACGACCGGCTGGTCACCAAGGTCCTCATCGGGATCAACCTGCTCGTCTACGTCCTCGTCCTGGTCGGCGGGGACCGGATCGTCGCCGAGCTCGAACTGGTCGGCCGCGCCTTCGAGCCGCTGCTCGGCGAGAACATCGGGGTCGCGTTCGGGGAGTGGTACCGGCTGCTCACCGCCACGGTCCTGCACCAGGAGCCGTGGCACATCCTCCTCAACCTGCTCGGCCTGTGGATGATCGGCGGGGTCGTCGAGCCCGAGCTGGGCCGGTCCCGGTACGCCCTGCTGTGCCTGCTCTCCGGCCTGTCCGGCTCGGTCCTCGCCTATGTCGTCGCCGCCCCGAACCAGCCCTCGCTGGGCGCCTCGGGGATCGTCTTCGGCCTGATCGGCGCGTGGGCGGTGCTGGACCGGCGGCTGCGCCACGACATGGGGCCGGTGGCCCTCTTCGTGGCCCTCTCCCTGGTGATGACGTTCACCCGTCCGGGGATCTCCTGGGAGGGACACATCGGCGGTCTCCTGGCGGGCGCCCTGGTGACGTTCGTGTTCGTGTACGCGCCCAGGGCCCGCCGGAACCTCGTGCAGTACGGCGCCTGTGGATTGCTGCTGCTGATCGAGGTGGGGATCGTCCTGGCCCGAACGGCGGCGCTCAGCTGAGCACACAGGGCTGTGGAAGAGCTGGGAGCCGAGCTTTCCCCAGAGTTATCCACAGTGTGTGGCGAGTTCTCCCCAGTGCGTGAGGAACGATTGAGCCCCCTACCTCTGACCTGGGGATTCTCCCAGGAGGTAGGGGGCTCCGCACTGCTGTGGAAAAGTGTTCGCGGTCATACCGGCGTCAACCCGGTGTGAGTTATCCACAGATCTTCGTAAGTTATCCAGTGCTGTGCACAATGCTGTGGATAAACTCTGGGGTGAGCTTGACGGCGGACAGGCGGACCCGCTACACGCCGCTAAGGGGCTCACTTCCACTGGGTGGAGACGCCGAACCCGGCCGCGATGAAGCCGAAGCCGACCACGATGTTCCAGTTCCGGATCGACTCGACCGGAAGAGAACCGTCGGTGACGTAGAAGACCACGATCCACACCAGGCCGATGGCGAACAGGGCCAGCATCACCGGGGCGACCCAGCTGCGGTTCGTCAGCTTGATGTTGGCGGCCTGCTTCGTCGGCGGAGGCGTGTAGTCGGCCTTCTTGCGGATCCGTGACTTCGGCACGAGGGACTCTCCTGTCGATGCGCTGCGTGACCGCGCAGGGAACTGTGGCTGTCGCCGGGATGTGACGTAGCAGGTCGACTGCGCCCCCCGGGCGTCCGTTAGCGTAGTGGTTCCGCGGCGCAGAAGGGGATCAGGGTACGTTGAGCAATTCCGCCGACACTCCGGGCGAACCCCCCGCCGGACCGGGCCGCACCACTCGCTGGCGCCCCGTCCGGCTGCTCACCCTCGCCGTCTTCGCCCTCGCCGGCCTGATCTTCGTCACCAGCTTCAACACCGCCAAGGGCACCAACATCCGCACGGACGCCTCCCTGCTGAGGCTCTCCGACCTCATCGAGGAACGCAGCCACAAGAACGCCGGCCTCGACGAGACCACCGCCGCCCTGCGCGGCGAGGTCGACGCCCTCGCCGCCCGCGACGACGGCTCCACGGCCGCCGAGGACCGGCGCCTGAAGGCCCTGGAGACCGCCGCCGGCACCACCGGGATCTCCGGCCCCGGCCTCACCGTCACCCTGAACGACGCCCCGCCCGGCGCCCAGGCCGCCCCCGGCTACCCCGAACCGCAGGCCAACGACCTCGTCATCCACCAGCAGGACCTCCAGGCCGTCGTCAACGCCCTGTGGGCGGGCGGCGCCGAGGGCATCCGCGTCATGGACCAGCGGCTCATCTCCACCAGCGCGGTCCGCTGCGTCGGCAACACCCTCATCCTCCAGGGCCGCGTCTACTCGCCGCCCTACAGGATCACCGCCGTCGGTGACCGGGGAAAGCTGGAGAAGGCCCTCGCCGACTCCCCGGCGCTCCAGAACTACCAGCTCTACGTGAAGGCCTACGGGCTCGGCTGGAAGGTCGACGACCACAAGGACGTCACCCTCCCCGGCTACACCGGCGCCGTCGACCTCCACCACGCGAGGCCCGCCGCGTAGAACCTCCGGGGACGGGTCGTCCACAGGCTTCGGACAGCGTCCCCCCGACGGCGCCCTCGCCCCGTACTCTGGTGCCCGTAACGAACGGAAGGGGCGGCGGACGTCATGTACGGATGGATCTGGCGGCATCTGCCGGGCAACGCCTGGGTGAAGGCGCTGATCTCGGTCGTGCTGGTCCTGGCGGTCGTCTACGTCCTCTTCCAGTACGTGTTCCCCTGGGCGGAGCCCCTGCTTCCGTTCAACGATGTGACGGTGGACGGCCAGTGAGCGCGCGAATTCTCGTCGTCGACAACTACGACAGCTTCGTCTTCAACCTCGTGCAGTACCTGTACCAGCTCGGCGCCGAGTGCGAGGTGCTCCGCAACGACGAGGTGGAGCTGAGCCACGCCCAGGACGGCTTCGACGGCGTGCTGCTGTCGCCCGGCCCGGGCTCCCCCGAGGAGGCCGGGGTCTGCGTCGACATGGTGCGGCACTGCGCCGCCACCGGGGTGCCGGTCTTCGGCGTCTGCCTCGGCATGCAGTCGATGGCGGTGGCCTACGGCGGCGTCGTCGACCGCGCCCCCGAGCTGCTGCACGGCAAGACCTCGCCGGTCGTCCACGACGGCAAGGGCGTCTTCGCGGGCCTCCCCTCGCCGTTCACGGCCACCCGCTACCACTCGCTCGCCGCCGAGCCGGCCGCCCTGCCCGCCGAGCTGGAGGTCACCGCGCGGACCGAGGACGGCATCATCATGGGCCTCCGTCACCGCGAACTGCCCGTCGAGGGCGTCCAGTTCCACCCCGAGTCGGTGCTCACCGAGCACGGCCACCTGATGCTCGCCAACTGGCTGGAGCGGTGCGGGGACGAGGGAGCGGTCGGCCGGTCGGCGGGGCTCGCGCCGGTGGTGGGCAAGGCCGTCGCGTGACCACGGGCTCGCCGTGGTTCCGGGCCTCCGAGCCGCCCGGCACCGAGCCGATACCCCAGGAGCCCGCGCCCGGGCCGTACGAGCGGGACCCGTACGACCACGGCCGGCCGGACCCGCACCCGTACCGGCCCGAGCCGACGCACGGGGGCGGGCTCGGGACCGGGTATGAGAACGGCTACGGCGACCGGGCCGCGTACGGGTACGAGACGGCGCCCCCCGGGTACGGGACGACGGCCCCGACGTACGAGGCCCCGACGACGGCCTACGAAGCCCCCACGGCGTACGAGACCCCGACGACGGCGTACGAGGCCCCGCCAGCGGCCTACGGGGCGCCGCCGGCCCCGGCGCGCCCGGCGGCCCCGGGGAACCCGGCGGCGGCCCCGGAGGTGCCCCGGGAGACCGCGTACGAGCCCGTACGCGAGCCGTACCGGGCCGGGGAGACCCAGGAGCTGCCGGAGGTCGCCGAGGAGGCTCCGAGGCCCGTGGAGCCCCTTCCCGGGCCCGGGCGGGCCGAGCGGCGCCGGGCCGCCGCCAAGCAGGGCCGCGGCAAGGGCCGCCGGGCCGCCGCCCCGGCCCCCGGAAGCGGCGGCGGACCGGGCCCCGGCGGTGCCGAGCGGCCCCTCTCGCGGGTCGAGGCCCGGCGCGCCGCCAGGGAGGCCAAGGCGGCCAAGGACAGCCTCGGCGTCGTCGTCGGCGAGCTGTTCATCACCCTCGGCGTCGTCATGCTCCTCTTCGTCGCCTACCAGCTGTGGTGGACCAACGTCCTCGCCGGCCAGGAGACCAACCAGGCCAAGGAGAAGATCGAGGACACCTGGGCCAAGGGCGAGACCAAGCCGGACGTCTTCGCCCCCGGCGAGGGCTTCGCCATCATGTACATCCCCAAGCTGGACGTCGTCGTCCCCGTCGCCGAGGGCATCGACAAGACCAAGGTCCTCGACAAGGGCATGGTCGGCCACTACGCCGAGGGGAGGCTCAAGACCGCCATGCCCTCCGACAAGGAGGGCAACTTCGCGGTCGCCGGCCACCGCAACACCCACGGCGAACCGTTCCGCTACATCAACCGCCTCAAGCCCGGCGACCCCATCGTGGTCGAGACCCAGGACGCCTACTACACCTACGAGATGGCGAGCATCCTGCCGCAGACCGCGCCCTCGAACATCGCCGTCATCGACCCGATCCCCAAGGGCTCCGGCTTCACCGAGCCCGGCCGGTACATCACGCTGACCACCTGCACCCCCGAGTTCACCAGCACCTACCGGATGATCGTCTGGGGAAAGCTGGTCGAGGAACGCCCGCGCAGCAAGGGAAAGCCGACGGCGCTCGTAGGCTGAGACCCCACACCTCCAGAAGGGACGAGGGCCGACCCAGTGTCACGCGCGCGCAACCGGATCGCCGGGCTCATCAGCGTCTTCGGCGAACTCCTCATCACAGCCGGCCTCGTGCTCGGGCTCTTCGTCGTCTACTCGCTGTGGTGGACGAACGTCCTCGCCGACCGCGCGGCCGACAAGGAGGGCGCGCAGGTCCGCGGCGAGTGGGCCGACCAGGGCCCCGGCGCTCTCGACACCAAGGGCGGGCTCGGCTTCCTCCACGTCCCCGCCTTCGGCGACGACGAGATCCTCGTGAAGCGGGGCACCGAGAGCTCCGTCCTCAACAACGGGGTCGCCGGCTACTACACCGAGCCGGTCAAGTCGGCCCTCCCGCAGGACGCGAAGGGCAACTTCACGCTCGCCGCCCACCGCGACGGCCACGGCGCCAAGTTCCACAACATCCACAAGTTGAAGAACGGCGATCCGATCGTCTTCGAGTCCAAGGACACCTGGTACGTCTACAAGGTCTACAAGACCCTCCCGGAGACCACGAAGTACAACGTGGACGTCCTCCAGCCGGTCCCCGAGGAGTCCGGGAAGAAGAAGCCCGGCCGGTACATCACCCTCACCACCTGCACCCCCATGTACACCTCGGACTACCGCTACATCGTCTGGGGCGAACTGGCCCGCACCGAGAAGGTCGACGCGAACCGCACGCCGCCGGCCGAGCTCCGCTGACGGACGCGGCCGGCGGAAAGGGGAGAGCCCCGGAGTCCTCGACAGGACTCCGGGGCTCTCCCCTTCGCGCGGGGGCCGGCTAGTCGAACCAGCCGCCGATGTTGCCGTCGCCGTTGTTGTCGCCACCACCGGGCTGCTGGCCGCCGTTGCCGCCGTTCGCCTCCGCGGTGAGCAAGGTGACCGTGTCGCCCGGCTTGACCGTCGACCCGGCAGGCGGGTTCGACTGGAAGACCCGGGCGTCGTCCTTGTCGACACCGGCCACGACGACCGTGACGCCCTGGCCCTGGAGGTTGTCCCGGACCTCCTTGAGCGTCTTGCCGATGATGTCGGCCGGGATCGTGATCTGCGGCACCGCGGGGCCCTTGGAGACCTTCAGGGTGATCTCCACGCTCACCGGCTGGTTGGTGTTGCCCGGCGGGTTCTGCTCCAGGACCGTGCCCTTGGGCTTGTCGCTGTCGACCTCCTCCTGCTTCACGTTGGCGAAGCCGAGGCCGTTCAGCTGCTGGAGCGCCAGGCTGATGTCGCGGTCCGTCACCAGCGGCAGGTTCGTCAGCTTCTGCTTGGCGATGGTGAGGGTCACCTCGGAGTTCTTCTCGGCCTTGGTGCCGTTCTGCGGGTTCTGCCGCAGGACGGTGCCCGGGTCCTCGTCGGACTCCTCCTCCTCGACCTTGACCTTGAAGCCCTTGCCCTCCAGGGTCTCCTTCGCCCGCTGGAGCGACTGCTCCTGGACGTCCGGGACCTCCACGAGCGGAGCGCCCTCGGAGACCCACACCTGGATGGTGCCGTCGACCTCCATCTTGGAGACGCCGTCGGCGACCGGGTTCTGGCGGCAGATCGCGCCGGTGGGCTGCTCGCAGCGCTCGCTGCCCGCCTCCACCACCTTCACCTGCGCGTTGGCCTCGGCCCGCTTCGCCTCGTCCATGGTCTGGCCGACGAGCTGCGGCACCGTGGTCTGCTGCGGGGTGTCGTTGGTGTTCATGAGGTACTGGGCGATGAAGATCGCACCGACGAGCACCAGGACACCGCAGAGCACCAGCAGGATCGTCGAGGCGTTCGACTTCTTCTGGTTGCCGCGGCGGCGGTCCGGACGGTCGTCGTAGCCGTCGTACCCGCCGTAGCCCCCGCCGTCCGGCGGGACCGGCGGCATCATCGAGGTCTGGCCGACCGGGTCGGCCTGGCGCAGCGCCGTCGTCTGCTGGTCCTCCGGCGGGTAGCCGTAGCCGTTGTACGCCGGGGCGCCCGCCATGCCCATCGCGGCGGCGGCCGCGACCGGCTGCCCGTCGAGGCACGCCTCGATGTCCGCGCGCATCTCGTCGGCGGACTGGTAGCGGTAGTCGGGGTCCTTGACCAGCGCCTTGAGGACGATGGCGTCCATCTCGGGCGTGATCTCGGCGTCGAAGTTGCTCGGCGGCTGCGGCTCCTCCCGGACGTGCTGGTAGGCGACGGCCACCGGGGAGTCGCCGATGAACGGCGGCCGGACGGTGAGCAGTTCGTACAGCAGGCAGCCGGTGGAGTACAGGTCGGAGCGGGCGTCGACCTGCTCGCCCTTGGCCTGCTCGGGGGAGAGGTACTGGGCGGTGCCGATGACCGCGGCGGTCTGCGTCATGGTCATGCCCGCGTCGCCCATGGCGCGCGCGATGCCGAAGTCCATGACCTTGACCTGGCCGGTGCGGGTCAGCATCACGTTCGCGGGCTTGATGTCGCGGTGCACGATGCCGGCGCGGTGCGAGTACTCCAGCGCCTGGAGGATGCCGACGGTCATCTCCAGGGTGCGCTCGGGCAGCAGCTTGCGGCCGGAGTGCAGCAGCTCGCGCAGCGTCGACCCGTCCACGTACTCCATCACGATGTACGGGATGGAGACCCCGTCGACGTAGTCCTCGCCGGTGTCGTAGACGGCGACGATCGCCGGGTGGTTCAGGGAGGCGGCGGACTGTGCCTCACGGCGGAACCGGGCCTGGAAGGACGGGTCACGGGCGAGGTCGGCCCGCAGCGTCTTCACGGCGACGGTGCGGCCGAGCCGGGTGTCCTGGGCGAGGTACACCTCGGCCATGCCACCGCGGCCGAGCACCGAGCCCAGCTCGTACCGGCCGCCGAGGCGACGCGGCTCTTCCATAGCTAATCCAGCCCTCTCCGTCTGTCCCGACCGCACCCATGGGTGGTCCGGCGGTGTGTGCTGTCCGCGCATACGCTACCGGCCCCGGGGAGCCGTACCGCCCGCGTGGGGCAGCTGATACCTGACCGGTACCTGGCGGGCACCGGCCCTTTGCAAGATCAGCCGCGGCTCTTCAGAACGGCCTTCATGACCGCCTTCGCGATCGGCGCGGCGAGACCGCCACCGCTGATGTCCTCACGGCCGACACCCTCGGCGTCCTCGACGATCACGGCGACGGCGACGGGCGAGCCCTGGTCGGTCTTGGCGTACGAGATGAACCACGCGTAGGGACGCTTGGCGTTCTTCTCGCCGTGCTGCGCGGTACCGGTCTTGCCGCCGACCTTCACGCCGTCCATGTTCAGGTCGGCCTTGCCGCCGGTGCCGTTGGAGACGACGTTCTCCATCATGGCCTGGAGCTTCTGCGCGTTCTCCGGGGAGACCGGCTGGCTCATCTCCTCCGGCTCGTTCTGCTTGATCACGTCCAGGTTCGGCGCGCGCAGCTGGTCGATCATGTACGGCTTCATCAGCTTGCCGTCGTTGGCGATCGCCGCCGTGACCATCGCCATCTGGAGCGGGGTGGTCGCGGTGTTGAACTGGCCGATGGAGGAGAGCGCGTTGCCGCCGCGGTCGGCCTTCTTGTCGTAGACCGAGGCGGAGGAACGGACCGGCGTGAACTGCTCGGCGTTGAAGCCGAACTTCTCCGCCATCTCGTTCATCTTCTCGACGCCGACGTCGTCACCGAGCTTGGCGAAGACCGAGTTGCAGGAGATCCGCAGCGCCTCGTTGAGGCTGGCGTTGGCACAGCCGCCCGAGTGGTTCTTCATCGGGATCGTGGAGAGCGGGATCTTCCAGCCCTCGGGGGTGTCCGTCGCCGCGTCGATGTCCGTGACCTTGCCGGCCTCCAGCGCGGCGGCGGCCGTCACCACCTTGAAGACGGAGCCGGGCGGGTAGATCTCGCGCAGCGCGCGGTTCTGCATCGGCTTCGACTTGTCCTCGGTGAGCTTGACCCAGGCCTTCTCGTCGTTGCTGCCCGCGATGGTCGACGGGTCGTACGAGGGCGTGGACGCCAGCGCCAGGATCTTGCCGGTCGACGGCTCGATGGCGACGACGGCGCCGGTGTTGCCGCCGAGGCCCTCGAAGGCGGCCTTCTGGGCGGCGCCGTTGAGGGTGGTGACGACGTCGCCGCCCTTCTTCTTCTCGCCGGTGAACATGGCGAGGGTGCGGTCGAAGAAGAGCCGGTCGTCGTTGCCGGTGAGGATGCCGTCCTCGATCTTCTCGATGAAGTTGGCGTCGTACACCTGCGAGGCGTAGCCGGTGACCGGCGCCCACATGGGGCCGTTCACATAGGTCCGCTTGTACTTGTAGTAATTGCCCCCGGAGTCGACGGAGCCGGTGATCGGCTTGCCGTCGACGATGATGTTGCCGCGCTCGTTGGCGTACCGCTCGATGCGGACGCGCGTGTTCTTCGGGTGCGCGTTCAGCTCGTCGGCGCGGACGAACTGGAGCCAGTTGTCGCGCACGAGCAGGGCGAGGACGAGCAGGCCGCAGAAGATCGCGACCCGGCGCAGCGGCTTGTTCACGGACGGACCACCTGGGTCATCTCGGCGTCGGGATTCGGGGCGGGGGAGGGCGCCGGACGGCGCGCGGTGTCGCTGATCCGGATCAGGATGCCGATCAGGGCCCAGTTGGCGATCACGGACGAACCGCCGTACGCGAGGAACGGCATCGTCATGCCGGTGAGCGGGATGAGGCCCATCACACCGCCGGCGACGACGAAGATCTGCAGCGCGAAGGCGCCGGACAGGCCCATCGCGAGCAGCTTGCCGAACGGGTCCCGGGCGGCGAGGGCGGTACGGATGCCGCGCTCGATGATCAGGCCGTACAGCAGCAGGAAGACCATGACGCCGGTCAGGCCGAGCTCCTCGCCGACAGTGGCGAAGATGAAGTCGGAGTTGGCGGCGAACTGGATCAGGTCCGAGTTGCCCTGGCCGAGGCCGGTGCCGAGGATGCCGCCGGAACCGAACGACATGAGCACCTGCGTCATCTGGTCGCAGGCGTTCAGCATGTTCTGGTCGGTGGCGGTCTCCAGGCAGCCGAAGGGGTCGAGCCAGGCCGCCACACGCGACTTCACGTGGCCGGCCGTGGAACCGACGGCCACCGCGCCGGCGACGGCCATCAGCAGACCCATGACGATCCAGCTGGTCCGCTCGGTCGCCACGTACAGCATGATCACGAACATGCCGAAGAACAGCAGCGAGGTGCCGAGATCGTTCTCGAAGACCAGGATGAGGAGGCTGACTCCCCAGATCGTGAGGATCGGACCGAGGTCACGGCCGCGCGGCAGGTAGAGCCCCATGAAGCGGCGGCTGGCCAGCGCCAGCGCGTCCCGCTTCACCATCAGGTAGCCGGAGAAGAACACGGCGAGGACGATCTTGGCGAACTCACCGGGCTGGATCGAGAAGCCGCCGATGCGGATCCAGATCTTGGCGCCGAAGCTGTCGGTGCCGAGCCCCGGCACGAGCGGCAGCAGCAGGAGGACGAGGGCGGCGGCCATGGAGATGTACGTGTAGCGCTGGAGGACCCGGTGGTCCTTGAGCAGCAGCAGCACGCCGACGAACATGGCGATGCCGATCGCCGAGTACATCATCTGGCTGGGCGCGTCGGGGCTGAAGGAGCCGTACCGGTTCATCGACTGGGCGATCAGCCGCGGCGACTGGTCCAGCCGCCAGATCAGCACCAGGCCCATGCCGTTGAGCAGGGTCGCCAGCGGGAGCAGCAGCGGGTCGGCGTACGGGGCCCACTTGCGCACCACGAGGTGGGCGACGGTCGCGAGCAGGGCCAGGCCGAGTCCGTACCCGAGCATGCCGGACGGGACCTCGCCGTCCAGCGCGAGGCCCACGTTGAGGTACGCGAACACCGGGATGGCGACGGCGAAGCCGAGCAGCGCCAGCTCGGTGTTGCGGCGGCTCGGCGCTTCGATCGCGCCGATGGTGGTCGTGTTGGTGACAACGCTCATGGTGGTGAAAGGCCCCCTACGGGTGCTTACTGCTTGCCGCAGTTCGAGGCCAGCTTCTGCTCCTCCGCGGTGAGGGTGGGACCCGGGGTCGGAGCGGCTGTGGTGGGCTTGGAATCGGGCTTGGGCTCGGCACCGTCGGCCGGCTTCTCGGCCGCTTCGGCGGCGGCCTTCTCCTTGTCGGCCTTCTCCTTGGCCACGCGGCGCTCCTCGGTCTTCTTGCAGGCCGAGGCCTGGACCGCCAGCTCGGAGATCTTCGTCTGGGCCTTGGCGAGGCTGCCGCCCGCGATGGTGTCCTCGACCTGCTTCCGCTGGTAGGCGGGGAGGTACTTGAGTTCGATCTCGGGGTGGTCCTTCTCGACCTCCGAGAGCTTCACCCACGCGAGGTCCTGGCTGATGCCCCGGTACAGCGCCACGTGCTCGTCCTTGGAGCCCACGTAGTACTGGGTCTGGGTCCAGCGCCAGCCGCCGTACGCGCCGCCGGCGAGGACGCCGAGCGCGAGGACGAGGATCAGGGTGCGCCCGATCCACCGCCGCTTCTTCCGCGGCTTCACGAAGTCGTCGTCGGTGTACGCGTCGAAGGCGCCGTGCGGCGGCACGGCGCCGTAGCCGTGGTCGTCGCCGCTGCCGGGCGGGCCGAAGCCGCCCGCGGGCGGCTGGTGGTGCGAGGGGCGGCCGAGCCCGGAGGCGCGGCCGGCCGGGGTCTGCATGGCGCCGCCGTCGTTCAGCTGCGCCTGGTTCTCGGCGACCGCGCCGACGACGACCGGGGTGTCGCTGAGGTGGCCGGCGAGGGTGTCGCCGCCGTCGACGTCGAGGACGTCGGCGACGATCACCGTGATGTTGTCGGGGCCGCCGCCGCGCAGCGCGAGCTGGATCAGCTCCTGCACGGTCTCCTGCGGGCCCTGGTAGCTGGCGAGGGTGTCCTCGAGGGTCTGGTGCGAGACCACGCCGGACAGGCCGTCGGAGCAGATCAGGTACCGGTCGCCGGCGCGGACCTCCCGGATGGAGAGGTCGGGCTCGACGTGGTCGCCGCTGCCGAGCGCGCGCATGAGGAGCGAGCGCTGCGGGTGGGTGGTGGCCTCCTCCTCGGTGATCCGGCCCTCGTCGACGAGCCGCTGGACCCAGGTGTGGTCCTGGGTGATCTGGGTGAGGATGCCGTCGCGCAGCAGGTACGCGCGCGAGTCGCCGACGTGCACGAGGCCGAGCCGCTGCCCGGTCCACAGCAGGGCGGTGAGCGTGGTGCCCATGCCCTCCAGCTGCGGGTCCTCCTCGACCATCATCCGGAGCTGGTCGTTGGCGCGCTGCACCGCCGTACCGAGCGAGGTGAGGATGTCGGAGCCGGGGATGTCGTCGTCGAGCGTGACGAGCGTGGAGATCACCTCGGAGGAGGCGACCTCGCCGGCGGCCTGGCCGCCCATGCCGTCGGCGATCGCGAGCAGCCGGGGACCGGCGTAGCCCGAGTCCTCGTTGCCCTCGCGGATCATGCCCTTGTGCGAGCCCGCGGCGAATCGCAGGGAGAGACTCATGCCCACCTGCCCTGTCGCCGCTGCATCGGGGTACAGCCGGTCTCGACCCACACTGCCCGCCCTCCGGTCGCTCCGGTCAGCTCGCTCATTGTCGTACTACTTCCGCAGCTCGATGACGGTCTTGCCGATGCGGATCGGCGCCCCCAGCGGAATCGGCGTTGCGGTGGTGAGGCGGGTCCGGTCCAGGTAGGTGCCGTTCGTGGACCCGAGGTCCTCGACGATCCACTGGCCGTCCCGGTCGGGGTAGATCCGGGCGTGCCGGCTCGACGCGTAGTCGTCGTCGAGCACGATCGTCGAGTCGTGCGCCCGGCCCAGCGTGATCGTCTGGCCCTGGAGCGCCACGGTGGTACCGGTGAGGGTGCCCTCGGAGACGACCAGCTTGGTGGGGGCGCCGCGGCGCGACCGGCCGCCGCCCGAAGGCTGCTGCTGGCCGCGCTGCTGCGGCGGCGCGGCCTGCTGGCGACCGCCCTGCTGGGGGCGCGCCTCCTGGCGGCGGGAACCGCGCTGGGTCACCCGCGTACCGAACAGGTCGCTACGGATGACCTGGACGGCCACGATGACGAACAGCCACAGAACGGCCAGGAAACCCAGCCGCATGACCGTCAGGGTCAGCTCTGACATTGCCCCCGCTTCACCCTTCGGCTTGCCGGTAAACGATGGTGGTGCTGCCCACGACGATCCGCGAGCCGTCGCGGAGCGTAGCGCGGGTGGTGTGCTGCCCGTCCACCACGATGCCGTTGGTGGATCCGAGATCCTGGATCGTCGAGGGCGTTCCGGTCCGGATCTCGCAGTGCCGGCGGGAGACGCCGGGATCGTCGATCCTCACGTCCGCGTCGGTGCTGCGGCCGAGGACCAGGGTCGGGCGGGAGATCTGGTGGCGCGTGCCGTTGATCTCGATCCAGCGGCGCACCTGGGCGCCGCCGGGAACGGGCGGGCGACCGCCGGCGGGCGGCCGGGGGCCGGCACCGGGCGGCGGGGAGGACGGCATCGGCGGAGCGCCGGCCGGGGCCCCCTGCGGGTACCCGTAACCGCCGCCGTGGCCCTGCTGCTGGTGCTGCCCGCCGTGCGGCGGCTGCGGCTGGGACGTGCTCGACGCGAGCGTACGGCTGCGCACCCGGTACAGGCCGGTGTCGAGGTCGTCGGCCTTCTCCAGGTGGACCTTGATCGGCCCCATGAAGGTGTACCGCTGCTGCTTGGCGTAGTCCCGGACCAGACCGGCGAGCTCGTCGCCCAGCTGGCCGGAGTAGGGGCTCAGGCGCTCGTAGTCGGGCGCGCTCAGCTCCACGATGAAGTCGTTGGGGACGACGGTCCGCTCGCGGTTCCAGATCTGCGCGTTGTTGTCGCACTCGCGCTGGAGCGCGCCGGCGATCTCGACCGGCTGGACCTCGGACTTGAACACCTTGGCGAAGGTGCCGTTGACCAGACCTTCGAGACGCTGCTCGAAACGCTTCAGGACTCCCATGGGGCACCTCCTCCGTCGTTGCCGTCCTGGTACTGCTTACTGATCGTATCCACGCGTCGGGAAATCGGCTGGTTCCCCTTCTCTGCCCTGTGGACGAGTGTCACCTCTCACAGGCCCTCCCCCCAGGGATCGTAGAGGGGGCCTGTGGACAGTGTCCCGCACGCGGCTGTCCGACAGGAGGGGCGGAGTGCGGGAGCGAGGGCGCCGAGCGGGGCGGCCGGCGCCGCAACCTCCCGCTTCTCCCCCGTCTCTCCGATCTCTCCCTTCTCTCCTCTGTGTCCCTTCTCTCCTTCTTCTCCTTACTTCTCCCTCGGGGAGGGGGAGGGGAGGCGAGGGAGGAGGGGTGGGTGGGGAGGGTTGGGGTCTCCGGTGGGGCGGGCTCTTCGGTGGGGGACTCTTCCGAGGGGTGCCCGCTTCTCCTTGTCGGTGTCGGTGCTCGGTGCTCGGTGTCGCCATGGCCGTCCTCCTCTCGGTCCCCGTCTCCCTCCCCCTTCCGCCGGGTCTCTCCCCTCTCCCTGTTCTGCTCGTGGGGGCCCGAAACAACGGATGTGAATCCACCGTCCGCGACGTGCTAATCTTCAGATGTCGCCAGGCGCTCCCACCGAAAGGTGAGAGACCGGGAGACCACCCAATGCGCGGGTGGCGGAATAGGCAGACGCGCTGGATTCAGGTTCCAGTGCCCGCAAGGGCGTGGGGGTTCAACTCCCCCCTCGCGCACCAGACGGAAGCCCCGTAGGTCCCAGACCTACGGGGCTTCCGCGTTGTCCGGCGTATGTGACGCTTCCCACTCCCACTCCTGCTCTCGCTTCTGCCCTCGGTCTGAGGCTCGCTCCGCTCCTTTCGTCGTGCAGGGCCGCGACGAAAGGCGGACGACCGGGGGAGACGGCGCTGCCTAGGGTGCGAGGGTGGAAGCGACGAGCGCGACGAGCGCGGAAACCATGACGGGGGCGGAGGCCGGGCGCGGGATCGGAGCCAGGACGGCCGCCGCGTGGAGATGGCTCGCGCCCGCCGGAGAATGGTCACGGCGCAGGACCGTCGGCGAGGCGGCCCTCGCCGTCGTCGTCGCCCTGCTCGCCGCCGGCACCGAGGAACTGCTCGGCGGAGAGGGAGCGCAGCTCGTCGCGGTCGCCGTCGCCTCGGCCGTGCTGTCGCTGCTGCGCCGGAGGCTTCCTGCCACGGTGCTCGTCGTCACCGCCGCGCTCTCCCCCCTCGTGCCCGGCCTCGGCCCTCTGATGCTCGTCCTCGGCTGGTCCGCCGGCGGCTACATCGTCGGCGTCGGCCGGGCCCTGCACGCCTTCATCGCCGCCTACGTCCTCAACGTCGGCGCCACCCTGATCGAGACCTGGGACCAGCAGCGGCTGCTCACCCTCGCCTTCATGGCGACCCTCTACTACCTGGGCACCACCCTCGCCCCCGGACTCGCCCACCGCTACTGGACCCAGCGCCGCACCCTCCTCCACGCCCTCCAGGAGCGCAACCTGCGGCTGGTGCGCGAGCGGGCCATGATCGGCCGCAACGCCCGGCTGCGGGAGCGGCAGCGCATCGCCCAGGACATGCACGACAGCCTCGGCCACCAACTCGCCCTGATCGCCGTGCACACCGGCGCCCTGGAGGTCGACCGCGAGCTGAACGACCGGCAGCGCGAGGTCGTCGGTGTGCTCCGGAAC
Organism: Streptomyces sp. NPDC035033; assembly: GCF_040636735.1. Lineage (NCBI taxonomy): Bacteria > Bacillati > Actinomycetota > Actinomycetes > Kitasatosporales > Streptomycetaceae > Streptomyces > Streptomyces sp. NPDC035033. The sequence continues at coordinate 166,872 of NZ_JBEZUZ010000001.1, forward strand.
GCGTCCGTGACGGCCATGCACGAACTCCGGGAGGTCGTCGGCATACTCCGGGACGGCACCGAGGCCCCCGACCCCGACACCGGCCCGGTGGCCGCCGGCGACGAGAGCGGGCGGGCGTCCCGGGGGATCCGCGGCATCGAAGGACTCGTCACCTCCGCGCACGCCGCCGGAAACCGCGTCGAACTGCGGCAGATCGGAGACGAGCGGCCACTCGAACCGGCCGCCGGGCACGCCGCGTACCGCATGGTCCAGGAAGCGCTCACCAACGCCTACAAGTACGCGCCCGGCGCCCCCATCAGCGTCGAACTGCGCTACGAGCCCGACACCTTCGTCGTCGAGATCTTCAACGAGGAGCCGACCACAGGGCCCGCGAAGGACGTCGTCAGCGGCGGCCAAGGACTGGCCGGCCTCGCCGAACGGGCCCGGCTCGTCGGCGGCATGTGCCACGCGGGACCGGCCGACGGCGGAGGCTTCCGGGTCGCCGGAATGCTGCCGTACGGTTCCGCGCCGACCGGCGAAGCGGCGCCTTTGGTCGACGCGGCCGACGACTTCCGGCAGCAGTCCACCGGGCCCTTCGGCGGCGAGGGTCGTTCCGTACCGGTCGGAGAGCCCGACTGGACCTTCACGGAACGGGAGCTGGCGATGGCACTGCGCGGGGGCAAGACCCGGAGCACCGGGGGATCGATCGCGATCGGCTGCGGCATCGCGTTCGCGGCACTCGTCGTCCTCCTCGTCGCGGCCGGCTTCGGACTCTCCTACTTCGTCGGATCCGTTCAGGACACGATGGTCGAACCCGCCAAGTACGCGTCGATCGAGGTCGGCATGGACGAGGAGGAGGTCCGGTCCATGCTGCCCGACGGCGATTCCTTCGCGAACATAGCCACGACGGGCGAGGGCGCGCCCCCCGAGCCGCGGGGCGCCGACTGCCTCGCCCTGCTCTCCACGGAGATGGGCGACGACTTCAACGTCGATCCCGTTTTCCGGTTCTGCTTCAAGGACGGCAAGCTGATCGAGAAGAAGGCGTACGAGGTGCGGCAGTAGCGTCACGACCGACCCGTACCGGAAACGTGGGGGGACGAGAGCAGTGCTGTCAGGGCAGGCGGGACGGTCCGGGCGGGCCGTGAAGGTCGTCGTCGCCGACGACGAACCGCTGATCAGGATGGGGATCCGGATGATCCTCGACTCCGATCCGGACATCCACGTGGTCGCGGAGGCCGCGAACGGCCGGGAGGCCGTCGACGCGGCCCGCGCCCACGCGCCCGACGTCGTGCTGCTCGACATCCAGATGCCGCTCCTCGACGGGCTCTCCGCCCTCCCGGAGCTGCGCCGGGCCGCACCGGCGGCCCGGGTGATCGTCCTCACCACGTTCGGCGAGCGGGAGAACGTCCTCCGGGCGCTGGAGCACGGCAGCGCCGGCTTCCTGCTGAAGGACACCGCGCCCGCCGAACTCATCGGAGCGGTCCGGGCCACCGCCGCGGGCGACGCCTACCTCTCGCCGGCGGCGACCCGGCACGTCGTCGAACGGCTCGCCTCCGGCCGCGAGGCCGCCCGCGCCGAAGAGGCCCGCAGGCGGATCGCGGCGCTCAGCGAGAAGGAGCGCGAGGTCCTCGCCCTCCTCGGCGAAGGGCTCTCCAACGCCGACGCGGGCCGTCGGCTGCACATGAGCGAGGCCACCGTGAAGACGTACGTGAGCAGGATCCTCGCCAAGCTGAACTGCGAGAACCGCGTCCAGGCGGCCCTCCTCGCCCGCGACGCGGGGCTGTAGGCGCGCGGACTGCGGGGCGGCGGAGGGCGGTGGCTCAGCTGGGGTCGGGGAGGGGGGAGGGGCCTGCGGAGTTGTAGCGGAGGAGGTAGCCGGCGAAGCGGGCCAGATCCTCGTCCGACCAGTCCTGGAGGCGTTCCCGGTAGGCGGCGAGGCGGTTGGCCTGGGCGGTGGCGAGCACCGCGAGACCGGCCTCGGTCGGGTGCAGCACCTGCACCCGGTGGTCCTCGGGGGCGGGCCGGCGCTCCACCAGGCCCAGCTTCTCCAGGCCCGCCAGCTGACGGCTGACCGTGGACTTGTCCAGCAGGTAGTGCGCCGCGAGATCCGTGGCACGGCAGCCGCGCCGGTCCTCGATGTGGGACAGGAGCGTGTACGAGACCAGCGGGATCTCCGGGTGGACGCGGGCCGCGGCGGCGCGGGCCCGGCGCGCGAAGGCCGTCAGCTCGCGCTGGATGACGTCCACGGACGCCTCGCGCGGCGCCTCGGTACCGGCGTCGGACATGTGGGCTCCCTTGCCGAGCTCGCCCCCCACGGGATTTCGGTTGTATAGTACAACGGTTATTTAGTTGTAAATGCCAACCACTGTCTTCGGAGGTCACGGTGTCCACAGGACCGAACCCCACCGCCGGCGCCCTGCGACACGTCCTCGGGCACCTCCTCACCCCCCTCCTCATGTGCCTCGGCATGGGCCTCGCCTACCTCGGCGCCTTCCACGCCCCCCAGCCCCACGACCTCCGCGTCGACGTCGTCGGCTCCGGGCCCACCACCCAGGTCCTCGCCCAGACCCTCCAGGACCAGGCCGACGGCGCCCTCGACGTCCGTACCGTCCCCGACCGCGCCACCGCCGCCACCGCCCTCCGCCAGCAGGACAGCTACGGCGCCTACATCCCCGGCGACCACCCCGAACTCCTCGTCGCCTCCGCCTCCTCCGACACCAGCGCCATGGCCGTCGAGAAGGTCTTCACCAAGGTCGCGGCCGGTCAGGACGCCCCCCTCAAGGTCACCGACCTCGCCCCCACCGCCTCCGGCGACCCCACCGGCCAGGGCGTCTTCTTCCTCCTCGTCGCCGTCAGCATCGGCGCCTACGCCTCGGTCGCCGTCATCGGCGCCGCGGGAGCCGCCCTCCCCATGCGGATCCGCGCCCTCGTCGCCGCCGGCACCTCCCTCGCCGTCAGCCTCATCGGCACCCTCTTCGCCGGGCCCGTCTTCCACCTGGTCGACCACGGTCTCGCCGGCGTCTGGGCGCTCTCCTGGCTCTACGCCGCCGGCATCCTCCTCATCGGCATCGGCCTCCACACCTACCTCCGCCGCTGGACCACGCTCGGCGTGATGGTCCTCTTCGTCATGCTCAACTTCACGAGCTCCGGCGGCATCTACCGGCCCGAGCTCCAGCCCGGCTTCTTCGGCTCCCTGCACGCCTTCTGGAACGGCGCCGGCCTCGTCGAGGGCATCCGCGGCCACGTCTACTTCGACGGACACGCCCTCGGCGGCAACGTCCTCGTCCTCGCCCTCTGGTTCCTCGCCGGAGTCGTCCTCGTCGCCCTCGCCGGCCGCACCGAGGCCCGGCGGAACACCGCCGCCTCGGAGAAGGCCGCCCTGGAGAAGGCCGCCGCGGAGGAGGCGGAGGAGGAGATGGAGGAGGCCGTGGCCGTCTGACCAGGGGGCCGAGGGTTGTCCACAGGTCGTTGTCCACAGGGGGAGACGGCTGATCAGGACCGGCTGTACCGTCAGGCCCGGAAGTCGTCGAAAGGCGGCGAACCAGTCATCGGATCAGTCGGCGCATCAGGCGCCGAGCCAGTCATCGGGGGAGGTCGTCCCATGGACGAGATCCAGGCCGTTGTGCCGGGACAGCGTGGAGGAACGGACGGGGAGCGCATCCCGCACGTGGCCGGATTCGCCCGGCGCGGCACGGCGGAGCACTCCCCCAGGGCCCGCGGCAAGCAGCTGCGGGCCGCCGTCCCCCGCTCCTCCCACGCGGACCTCGCCCTCCCCGCCGGGCGGCCCGACGCCGTCCGCGCCGTCGAGGAGTCCAGCCGCGGGCGCGTCCCCGAGCTCACCCCCATCCGCGTCGGCCGCATGGCCGCCAACCCCTTCGCCTTCCTGCGCGGCTCCGCCGGCCTCATGGCCCACGACCTCGTCGGCACCCCCGTCACCGGCATCGCCGCCCAGCTCTGCGGCGACGCCCACGCCGCCAACTTCGGCCTCTACGGCGATGCCCGCGGCCGGCTCGTGATGGACCTCAACGACTTCGACGAGACCGCCGTCGGACCCTGGGAATGGGACCTCAAGCGGCTCGCCACCTCCCTCGTCCTCGCCGGCCGCGTCGTCGGCGCCGACGAGGACACCTGCCGGGCCGCCGCCTTCGACACCGTCGGCGCCTACCGGCGCACCATGCGCCTCCTCGCCCGCCTCCCCGCCCTCGACGCGTGGAACGCGATACCCGACGAGGAGCTCGTCTCCCACACCGACGCCCGCGACCTCCTCGGCACCCTGGAGCGCGTCTCCGCCAAGGCCCGCAACAACACCAGCGCCCGGTTCGCCGCCCGCTCCACCGAGGCCGTCGCCGACGCCGAAGGCGGCGGACGCCGCTTCGTCGACGCGCCCCCGGTCCTGCGCCGGGTCCCGGACGCCGAGGCCGCCGCCGTCACCGCCGCCCTCGGCGACTACCTGGAGACCGTCTCCGAGGACCGCCGCCCGCTCCTCGCCCGGTACGCCGTCCACGACGTCGCCTTCCGGGTCGTCGGCACCGGCAGCGTCGGCACCCGCTCCTATGTCGTCCTGCTCCTCGACCACCGCGGCGAACCGCTCGTCCTCCAGGTGAAGGAAGCCCGGCCGTCCGTACTCCTGCCGCACCTGCCCGCTGCCGGGTTCGCCGTCCCCGACCCCGGCCACGAGGGCCGCCGGGTCGTCCTCGGCCAGAAGCGCATGCAGGTCGTCAGCGACATCCTGCTCGGCTGGACCACCGTCGACGGGCGCCCCTTCCAGGTGCGCCAGTTCCGCAACCGCAAGGGCAGCGTCGACCCCGCCGCGCTCACCGCCGACCAGGTCGACGACTACGGCCGCATGACCGGCGCCCTCCTCGCCCGCGCCCACGCCCACAGCGCCGACCCGCGCCTCATAGCCGGCTACTGCGGCAAGAGCGAGGAGTTCGACGAGGCCGTCGCCGCCTTCGCGGTCGCCTACGCCGACCGCACCACCGCGGACCACGCCGACCTGCTCACGGCGATCCGCACCGGCCGCATGGCGGCGGAGCTGGGCGTCTGACGGCGGAGCCGGGCGCCTGCCTGGCGTCGGGACCGGGCGTCTGGTGTCGGGACCGGGCCTCTGGCGGTCGGGTGCTCGGCGGCGCACCGGAAATCGGGGGGAAGGGGAGGGGAGGGAGGGGGGGGGAGGGGCCCCCGGTGAGGACCTAGGCTTGATGGGTCGGGCCGGAACGAGGACGTGAGCGGGCGTGAACGTGAGCGAGGACCAGAGCCAGAGCCAGGGCCGGGATCAGGACCAGGCCCAGGGCCAGGGCCAGGCCCAGGACCAGGGTCAGGCCCGGGGCGAAGGCGATGGCCAGGGCCGGGAGCCCGGTGCGGGCGGTCGGGAGGCCGGTTCGGACGGGCAGGCGTCTGGGGCGGGCGGTCGGGAGGCCGGCTCGGACGGGCGGGAAACCGGTCTGGACGGGCAGGAAGCCCACTTGGACGGGCAGGCTTCGGCTGAGGAGTCCGGGGCTGAGGGCGAGCGGCCGGAGGCTCGGTTGGAGCGGGCTGTTCGGGTGGCCGAGCAGGCGCTGATCGAGTTCGAGATCGCCGTGGAGACCTTCCGGGTCGAGGTGGAGAACTTCTCGCGGCTGCACCACGAGAAGCTGGGGCCGATGTACGCGCGGCTCGACGAGCTGGACGCGTCGATCGCGGAGGCGCGGGCCGCGCGGACCGGGGACCCGGAGGACGTACGGCGGGCGCGGGAGGCGCGGGCCGCGGTGATGCCGCTGCCGGGGGTGGAGGTCCTCTTCGACGACTGGATCGACTCCGACGGCCTCTCCCCCGAGGCGTCCGCGATGCTGACCGAGCGGTCCGTGCGGCCGCCGCGGCGGGTGCGGCCCAGCGAGGAGGTTCGTCGGCTCTACCGCGAGCTGGCCCGCAAGGCCCATCCCGACCTGGCGCGGGAGGAGGACGAGCGGAAGCGGCGGGAGGAGTTCATCACCCGCGTGAACGCCGCCTACGCGCGGGGCGACGAGGGGCTGCTGCGGGAGCTCGCCGACGAGTGGGAGGCGGGTCCGGCGCCGGCCGAGGAGCGGCTGAGCGAGAGCGAGGAGCTGTACGCGCGGCTGGAGTGGCTGGCCCAGCGCAAGGACCTGCTGTCGGTGCTGGCGCGGGAGCTGGAGGAGAGCGCGATCGGTTCGATGCTGCGGCTGGCGCCGGAGGACCCGGACCGCCTCCTCGAGGAGATCGCCGAGCAGCTGCGCGGCCAGGTCTCCGAGCGTGAGGCCGAGCTGGCCGCGCTGGTGCAGTAGGTTTTCCGGGCGGGGCGGTCCCGTCGTACCCCCGTGCCCGCCGTACACGAGAGAAGGTCAGTGTCATGAGTTTCGCCCCGCTTCCGTCGGTGCCCGCCGCGTCCGTGCCCGCCGATGCCCTGGTGCTGGACGTGCGGGAGGACGACGAGTGGGCGGCCGGGCGGGTCGAGGGCGCGCTGCACGTGCCGATGAGCGACTTCGTGGCCCGGTTCGCCGAGGTCGGCGAGGTGCTGGCCGAGCGCGGCCGCGCCTATGTGATGTGCCGGGTGGGCGGCCGGTCGGCGCAGGTCACGCAGTACCTGGTGCAGCAGGGGTACGACGCGGTGAACGTGGACGGCGGGATGGTGGCCTGGGAGGGCGCCGGGCGTCCGGTGGTGGCGGACAACGGGCCCGGGTTCGTCGCCTGAGCCGAGGCGTGCCGTAGGGGTCAGTCCAGGGGGTGGGCGGCGATGAGGTCGCCGAGGGCCTCCTCGTGGGCGGCTGCCGGGCCGAGGGAGAGTTCGAGGTACTTGGCCCAGGCGTGGTAGCGGTGCAGGGGGTAGTCGGTGTCGGCGCCGAAGCCGCCGTGCAGGTGCTGGGCGGTCTGGACGACCCGGCGTACGCCCTCCGCGGCCCAGATCTTGGCGACGGCGAGGTCCGCCTCGGCGGGCAGCGGCGCGTCGACGGCGGTGGTGACGCGCCAGGCGGCCTGCCAGAGGGTGGCCTCCATGGCGCGGAGGTCGATGTAGCGGTCGGCGGTCTGGACGGCGACGGCCTGGAAGGTGGCCACGGGGTGGCCGAACTGTTCGCGCTTGCCGGTGTACTGGCTGGTCATGGTGAGGACCTGCTCGCCGAGGCCCAGGGCGAGCGCGCAGGTCCCGGTGGTGAGCAGGGCGCGGAGCGCCGGCCAGGCGTCGGCGGAGTCGAGGACGCGGTCGGCGTCGAGGCGTACGGCGTCGAGGCGGAGCCGGGCGAGGCGCTCGCCGTGGGTGCCGTACTGGGCGTCGAGGGCGAGCCCCGGGTGGTCGCGGGGGAGCAGGGCGAGGACCGCGCGGCCGTCGGCGGTGCGGGCGGGGACGGCGGTCAGGTCGGCGTGGTGGGCCCACGGGACGTGGTCGGTGGTGCCGTCGAGGATCCAGCGGGTGCCGTCGTGGCGGGCGGTGACGGCCCGCTCGGCGGGTTCGTGGCCGGTGGTGCCGTGGGCGGCGGCGGTGAGGACGAGCCGGCCGGCGGTGACCTCGGGCAGGAGGGCGGCGGCGGTGCCGGCCGGGGCGTGGTGCTGGAGGACGTGGGCGACGGCGGCGGTCTCCAGGAGGGGGACGCGGGCCAGGACGCGGGCCGACTCGCGCAGGACCAGGCAGAGGGCGACGGGGTCGAGGCCGGTGCCGCCGTGCTCCGGGGCGACGAGGAGCCCGAGGAGGTCGGTGGCGGCGAGGCGTCGCCACAGGGGGCGGTCGAGATCGTCGGCGACGGCGGTCGGGGTGAGGGCGGGGCTGGGCACGGCGTCGGGCGCGACGTCGGCGAAGACGGTACGGGCCGTCTCCGCGGCCGCCTGCTGCTCCTCGGTGAACGTGAAGTCCATGGCCCTGTCCTTCCGTCGCTGTCCCGTGCTCTTCCGGCGGCCCGTCAGGAGACCGTCTTCTGACGGGCCGTCAAGATAGAACAGGTTCTAGCGGAAGGGAATGGGCTCAGCGGTCGAAGTCCAGCTCCACGTCGGGGGTGGCGGGATGGGACTGGCAGGCCAGGACGTAGCCGGCGTCGGTCTCCTCCGGTTCGAGGGCGAAGTTGCGGTCCATGCGGACCTCGCCGCCGACGAGGAAGGCGCGGCAGGTGCCGCAGACGCCGCCCTTGCAGGCGTACGGGGCGTCGGCGCGGGCGCGCAGGACGGTGTCGAGGAGGGTTTCGCCGCGCTCGACGGGCCAGGTGCCGGAGCGGCCGTGGAGGGTGGCCGTGAGGATGGCGTGGGCGGGGGTGTCGGCGGTGGGGACGGGCGCGGGGCCCGAGCCGTCGTCGACGTGGAAGATCTCCTGGTGGATCCGGGCGCGGTCGACGCCGAGGTCGCGCAGGGCCCGCTCGGCGCCCTGGACGAGGCCGTAGGGGCCGCAGAGGAACCAGCCGTCGATGGTGCCGACCGGGAGGAGGGCGGGCAGGAGGCCGGCGAGCCGGTCCTGGTCGAGGCGGCCGGAGGGGAGGCCGGCCTGCTGTTCCTCGCGGGAGAGAACGGTGACGAGCTGGAAGCGGTCCGGATGACGGTCCTTCAGCTCGGCGACCTCGTCGAGGAACATCGTGGAGGCGGCGGTGCGGTCGCTGCGGATCAGGCAGAACCGGGCCCCGGGTTCGCGGTCGAGGAGGGTGGCGGCCATGGAGAGCACCGGGGTGATGCCGCTGCCGCCGGCGACGGCGGCGAAGTGCCCGGGGCGCGGGTCGAGGACGAACCGGCCGGTGGGGGCCATGACGTCGACGGTGTGTCCGGGGGCGAGTTCCTTGAGGGCCCAGGTGGAGAAGGCGCCGCCGTCGACGAGGCGGATGCCGACGCGGAGTTCGGGCCGCTCGCCGGCCGGGGCGGCGGGGGAGCAGATCGAGTAGGTGCGGCGGATCTCCTGGCCGGTCTCGTCGGTGCGGCGCAGCGCGAGGTGCTGGCCGGGACGGTGGCGGAAGGTCTCGTGGAGCTCTTCGGGGACCGCGAAGGTGACGGCCACGGAGTCGTCGGTGAGCCGTTCGACCCGGCTCACCGGGAGCGGGTGGAACATCTACAGCTCCTTGAAGTGGTCGAAGGGCTCGCGGCAGGCGGTGCAGCGGCGCAGGGCCTTGCAGGCGGTGGAGGAGAAGCGGCTGAGGAGCTCGGTCTCGGTGGAGCCGCAGTGGGGGCAGCGGATGGCGAGGGTGAGGGGGACGGGGCCGCCGGCCGGGCCCTGCGGGCGGGGCGGGGCGATGCCGAACTCGGTGAGTTTGCGGCGGCCTTCCTCGCTGATGTCGTCGGTGGACCAGGCGGGGGCGAGGACGGTGACGACGGTGACCTCGGGGATGCCGTGCTCGTGGAGGGCGTGCTCGATGTCGGTGGACATCGTCTCGACGGCGGGGCAGCCGGTGTAGGTGGGGGTGAGGGCGACCTCGACGCGGCCGGGGCCGGTGACGTGGACGCCGCGGAGCACGCCGAGTTCGGCGAGGGTGAGGACGGGCAGCTCGGGGTCGGGGACGGCGCCGGCGATCCTGGCCAGTTCCTCTTCGAGCGGGGTGGGGGTTCCCGTGGCGGCGGGGGCGGTGGTCACCATGTCGCCCCCGGGTGGCTGCGGTGCAGGTGCTGCATCTCGGCGAGCATCCGGCCGAAGGACTCGGTGTGGAGGCCCTGGCGGCCGGCTCCGGCGCTCCAGGCGCCGGTGCGGGGCCCGGTGGGGACGGTGAGGCCGGCGCGGGTGAGGACGGCGGTGACGGAGTCGAGCCAGGGCGCTTCGAGGGCGGCGGTGTCCACGCCGAGGCCGTCGAGGGGCTGGAAGGGCTCGCCGGTGTACCGCCAGAGGGCGTCGCAGGCGGTCTGCATGCGGCGCCGGCTCTCGTCGGTGCCGTCGCCGAGGCGGAGGGTCCAGTGCTCGGCGTGGTCCTGGTGGTAGGCGACTTCCTTGACGGCCTTGGCGGCGAGTCCGGCGAGGGGGCCGTCGGTCGCGGCCAGGGCCGCGTAGAGCAGCCGCTGGTAGGTGGAGAAGTACAGCTGGCGGGCGATGGTGTGGGCGAAGTCGCCGTTGGGCTGCTCGACCAGCTGGAGGTTGCGGAAGGCGCGCTCCTCGCGGAGGAAGGCGAGTTCGTCCTCGTCGCCGGCGAGGGAGAGGAGGACGCGGGCCTGGCCGAGGAGGTCGAGCGCGATGTTGGCGAGGGCGACCTCCTCCTCCAGGACGGGGGCGCTGCCCGCCCACTCCCCCAGGCGCTGGGCGAGGACGAGGGCGTCGTCGCCGAGGGCGAGGGCCGCGGCGGTGACGGCGGGGTCGGCGGCCGGGGCCGTGGCGACGCCCGCGGTGGTGCCGGTGGTGTCCGTGGCGGTCACAGGTGCTTCACCCCCTCCGGGATCTCGTAGAAGGTCGGGTGCCGGTAGGGCTTGTCGGCGGCCGGCTCGAAGAAGGGGTCCTTCTCGTCCGGGGAGGAGGCGGTGACGGCGGTGGAGGGGACGACCCAGATCGAGACGCCCTCCATCCGGCGGGTGTAGAGGTCCCGGGCGTTGCGCAGGGCCATTTCCGCGTCGGGGGCGTGGAGGCTGCCGGCGTGGGTGTGGGAGAGCCCTCGGCGGGAGCGCACGAACACCTCCCACAGGGGCCATGTGTCGCTGCTCATGCCTGTGCCTCCCCGTGCTGTCCGGTGTGCTTGCGCGCGTAGGCCGCGGCGGCCTCTCTGACCCAGGCGCCGTCCTCGTGTGCCTGGCGGCGCTTGGTGATCCGCTGGTCGTTGCAGGGGCCGTTGCCCTTGAGGACGTCCCAGAACTCGGCCCAGTCGATGGGGCCGAAGTCGTAGTGCCCGCGCTCCTCGTTCCACTTCAGGTCGGGGTCGGGGAGGGTGAGGCCGAGGGCCTCGGCCTGCGGGACGGCGATGTCGACGAAGCGCTGGCGCAGTTCGTCGTTGGAGTGGCGCTTGATCTTCCAGGCCATCGACTGGGCGGAGTGCGCCGACTCGTCGTCGGGCGGGCCGAACATCATCAGGGACGGCCACCACCAGCGGTCCACCGCGTCCTGGGCCATGGCGTGCTGGGCCTCGGTGCCGCGGGAGAGGGCGAGCAGGGCTTCGTACCCCTGGCGCTGGTGGAAGGACTCCTCCTTGCAGACGCGGACCATCGCCCGGGCGTACGGGCCGTAGGAGCAGCGGCAGAGGGGGACCTGGTTGGTGATGGCGGCGCCGTCCACGAGCCAGCCGATGGCGCCGACGTCGGCCCAGGTGAGCGTGGGGTAGTTGAAGATCGAGGAGTACTTCTGGCGGCCGGAGTGGAGCTTGTCGAGGAGCTCGTCGCGGCTGACGCCGAGGGTCTCGGCGGCGCTGTAGAGGTACAGGCCGTGGCCGGCCTCGTCCTGGACCTTGGCCATGAGGATGGCCTTGCGGCGCAGGGAGGGCGCGCGGGTGATCCAGTTGGCCTCGGGCTGCATGCCGATGATCTCGGAGTGGGCGTGCTGCGCGATCTGGCGGATGAGGGTGGCGCGGTACGCCTCCGGCATCCAGTCGCGCGGTTCGATGCGCTCGTCGGCGGCGACGGCGGCGTCGAACACCGCCTCGTGGGCGGCCTGCGCCGCCGCGTCGGCGACGTCTCCGCCGGGCGCCTCCACGGTCCCTGCCGCCCCTGCCGTCCCTGTCGTCATCGCACTCCCTACCGACCGATCGTTCGGTTGAATGACTTCAATGGTGGGTCGGCGGCCCGTATGGTGTCAACCCTGTGGATAACCGCCTGCGCCGTTCGGGGCGCACAGGAGCGGGTCACCGGTGGGAACGGGATCGGGTGGGGAAGCCCGGGATCGGGGTGGGATGAGCGCGCACATCGACGGCAGCGCGGAACGGCGGCCGACCGGGGGGATCCTGGCGCTGTCCCTGCCGTACCAGGTGGTGGCCGCGGTGGCGCTCGCCGCCCTGGCCGTCCTCGCCTGTCTGCACCTGGCGATGGTGTTCCTGCACGTGGCGCCGTCGAACACGGTCACCCAGCGGCACGGCCAGGCCGTCGACGACTGGATCTACCCCGAGTTCGAGCAGAACTGGAAGCTCTTCGCGCCCAACCCGCTCCAGCAGAACGTGTCGGTCGAGGTCCGCGCCGAGGTCGTCGGCGCCGACGGCGCCGGCCGCACCACCGGCTGGATCGACCTCACCGCCCAGGACACGGCGGACGTGCGGGGCAACGTCTTCCCCAGCCACACCCAGCAGAACCTGCTGCGCCGGGCGATCGACTGGTACGGCAACGCGCACGACGACGAGGGCCGCCCCAAGGGCATGCGCGGCCGGCTCTCGGAGGCGTACATGCGCCGCATCGTGCTGCTCCGCATCGAGGGGCCCGGGGCGCGCGCGGACGTCGGAGGGAGGGTGGAGCGGATCCAGATCCGCCGGATCGCCCGGCCCGTGGCCGCCCCGCACTGGAGCACCGAGAAGCGCTCCACCACTCCCCACACCCGGCTCATGCCCTGGTGGGAGATCACCGACGCCGACCGCAGCCGTACGGAGACGAGCCGATGACCGCCCCCCTCCCCGGACCGGCCGCGGCCCCGGTCCGCGTCCCCCTCGACCGCAGGCTGGCCCGGGCGGCGCAGACCGTCACCTCGCGCGCGCTGGGCCCGTACCAGACCGCGATCGTCCGCATCGGCTTCGCGCTGACCTGGCTGTTCTTCCTGGTGCGGGAGTTCCCGCACCGGCACGAGATGTACGGGCCCGACGGACCCTGGTCGTTCGAGCTGGCCCGCCGGCTGATCGGCGACAACCGGGCGTTCACGGTCCTGATGTGGTCCGACGGGCGGCTCTGGTTCGAGGTGGTCTACGGGCTCGCGGTGGTCGCCGCCGCGCTGCTGCTCGTCGGCTGGCACACCCGGGCCGTCTCGGTGGTGTTCATGGTCGGCGCGCTGTCGTTGCAGAACCGGTCCGTCTTCCTCGGGGACGGCGGGGACAACGTGGTGCACCTCGTCTCGATCTACCTCACCCTGCTCCGCTGCGGCCAGGTGTGGTCCCTGGACGCCCGGCGGGCCGCCCGCAGGGCCGCCCGGGGCGAGGCGGCCGCCGGGCGGGTGGAGCTCGCCGGACCGGTCCTCTGGGTCGTCCTCGGCGGCTTCCTGGTCGCCGCGACCTGGTTCAGCCCGGTCACCGGCGAGTGGTGGATGTACGTGCTGCTGTGGGTGCTGTGGCTCGGCCAGGGCCTGTGGTGGCTGGTGGAGCAGTACGCGCCCGGCGAGCCCCGCACCCTGCTCGACGTGCTCGCGAACCTCACCCACAACGCGGCGCTCACGGTCCTCATGGCCGAGGTCTGCCTGATCTACGCCACCGCCGGCTGGTACAAGATCCAGGGGTCGCGCTGGCAGGACGGCACCGCGCTCTTCTACCCGCTGCACCTGGACTACTTCACGCCCTGGCCGGCGCTCTCCGAGCTCCTCGCCTCCAGCGGCATCGCGGTCATGCTGCTCAGCTACGGCACGGTGATCGTGCAGGTCGCCTTCCCGTTCACGCTCTTCCACCGCAAGGTGAAGAACGTCCTGCTCGTCGCGATGATGCTGGAGCACGCGGGGATCGCGCTCCTGCTGGGCCTGCCCGCCTTCTCGCTCGCGATGATCGCCGCCGACGCCGTCTTCCTGCCCACCGTCTTCCTGGTGTGGCTGGGCGCGCGCGTGGCCCGGGGCCGGGACCGGCTGCTGCGGCGGACGCCCGCCGCGGAGCCGCCCCCGCGGGCCGGGGCCGGCGGTGAGGACGGCGGGGAGGGGGCCGGCGGGAAGTCCGGCGGCGAGGACGCTGCCCGTACCCTCGTCGGGTGAGCACCACCGAAGAACACCCCGCGCCGGCCGGGGCCGAGCCGATCCAGTACGACGAGGGCTACGGCCCCGAGATCGGCGTCGGCCCGCACCCCGGGCCGTGGCCCGAGGACCCGCGCTACGACCGCGAGCTGCTGGCCGAGGGCGACCGGCGCAACGTCGTGGACGCGTACCGGTACTGGACGCGGGAGGCGATCGTCGCCGACCTCGACACCCGCCGGCACGACTTCCACGTGGCCGTGGAGAACTGGGGCCACGACTTCAACATCGGGTCGGTGGTGCGGACCGCCAACGCCTTCCTCGCCAAGGAGGTGCACATCGTGGGGCGGCGGCGCTGGAACCGGCGCGGCGCCATGGTCACCGACCGGTACCAGCACGTGCGGCACCACCCCGACACCGAGGCGCTCACCGCCTGGGCGGCGGCCGAGGACCTGCCGATCATCGGCATCGACAACCTGCCGGGCTCGGTGCCGCTGGAGCGGACCGTGCTGCCCCGCCGCTGTGTGCTGCTCTTCGGCCAGGAGGGGCCGGGACTGACCGAGGAGGCCCGCCGCCACGTGCGGACGGTCTGCTCGATCGCCCAGTTCGGCTCCACCCGGTCGATCAACGCCGGGGCGGCCGCCGCGATCGCCATGCACGCGTGGGTGCAGCGCTACGCGGAGATCCCGGGCGCCGAGGGGACCGCGGAGGCCCGGTAGGACCTCCGCGGGGAGCCCGGCTCACGCCTGGCGGCGCACCTCGATCACGCGGAAGCGGTTGGAGACGAAGGCGCCGTCGCACAGCGCCGCGTTCGCCGCCGGGTTGCCGCCCGAGCCGTGGAAGTCGGAGAACGCGGCCGTCTGGTTCACGTACACCCCGCCCGTCAGGTTGAGCGAGAGCTGCGCCGACTCCTCCAGACAGATCTCCTCCACGGCCCGCTCGACGTCGGCGGAGGTCGTGTACGCGCCGACCGTCATCGCGCCCTTGTCGCGGATCGTGCGCCGCAGCAGCTCCAGGCCGTCGGCCGTGGAGTCGACCGAGACGGCGAAGGAGACCGGGCCGAAGCACTCGGAGAGGTACGCGGCCTCCGCGTCCGGCTTGGTGCCGTCCAGCTTCACCACGACCGGGGTGCGGACGACCGCCTCCGGGAAGTCCGGGTTGGTCACCTCGCGGGAGGCCAGGGCCACCTCGCCCAGCCCGGCGGCCGCCTCCAGGCGGGCCTTCACGTCCGGGTTGACCAGGGCGCCGAGCAGGGCGTTGGCCCGGGCGTCGTCGCCGAGGAGGCCGCCGACCGCGGCGGCCAGGTCGGCCACCACCTCGTCGTAGGACTTGGGGCCCTGGTCGGTGCTGATGCCGTCGCGGGGGATCAGCAGGTTCTGCGGGGTGGTGCACATCTGGCCGCTGTACAGGGACAGCGAGAACGCCAGGTTGGACAGCATCCCCTTGTAGTCGTCGGTGGAGTCGATCAGCACCGTGTTGACGCCGGCCTTCTCCGTGTAGACCTGGGCCTGGCGGGCGTTGGCCTCCAGCCAGTCGCCGAATTCGGTCGAGCCGGTGTAGTCGATGATCCGGATCTCCGGGCGGACGGCCAGGTCCTTGGCGATGCCCTCGCCCGGCCGCTCGGCGGCCAGCGCCACCAGGTTCGGGTCGAAGCCGGACTCGGCGAGGACCTCGCGGGCGACCCGCACGGTCAGCGCGAGCGGGAGGACCGCGCGCGGGTGGGGCTTCACCAGGACCGCGTTGCCCGTGGCGAGGGAGGCGAACAGGCCCGGGTAGCCGTTCCACGTCGGGAAGGTGTTGCAGCCGATGAGCAGGGCGACGCCGCGGCCGACGGGGGTGAACTCCTTGCTCATCTCCAGCGGGTCCCGCTTGCCCTGCGGCTTGGACCAGGCGGCCCGGCCGACGGGGGTGCGGGTCTGCTCCTCGTACGCGTACGCCACCGCTTCCAGGCCGCGGTCCTGGGCGTGCGGGCCGCCGGCCTGGAACGCCATCATGAACGCCTGGCCGCTGGTGTGCATGACGGCGTGGGCGAACTCGTGGGTGCGGGCCGAGATCCGGTCCAGGATCTCCAGGCAGACCAGGGCGCGCGTCTCGGGTCCGGCGTCGCGCCAGGCGGGCAGGCCGGCGCGCATCGCGGGCAGCAGCACGTCGATGTCCACGTGCGGGTACTCGACGCCCAGCGCGGGGCCGTACGGCGAGACCTCGTCGCCGGCCCAGCCGTCGGTGCCCGGCTGGTCGAGGTCGAAGCGGCCGTTCAGCACCGCCTGGTGGGCGGCGAGGCCGGCGGCCGCGTCCAGCGAGCCGTCCGACCCGTAGGCCTTCGGGTGCTCCGGGTACGGCGACCAGTAGGCGCGGCTGCGGATGGTGGCGAGGGCCTGATCGAGCGTGGACCGGTGCTTCTCGGCCAGAACGTCGGTGGTCGGCTGGGCGGTGGCCATGAGTGGACCAACTCCTCGTCGAGCTGGGCAGGGAGACACGTACGGAGTTAGAGTAACCGAACGATCGGTCGGGACAAGGGGGTCCGTCGGTCCTGTGGAAAACCCATCGGGGAGGATCACTCCTATGAGCGCTGACACGGGCGCCACCGCGCACACCAACGGGACCGGCAGGGGGAGCGCCACCATGGACGAAGCGATCGGGCGGGACCGGACCGTGGCCGTCGTCGGCACCGGCACCATGGGCCAGGGGATCGCGCAGGTGGCGCTGGTCGCCGGGCATCCGGTGCGGCTCTACGACAGCGCCCCGGGCCGGGCCGCCGAGGCCGTCGCCGCGATCGGGGCCCGCCTGGACCGGCTCGTCGAGAAGGGACGGCTGGACGCCGCCGCGCGCGAGGCCGCCGCCGGGCGGCTGCACGCCGCGGAGGACCCGTCCGAGCTCGCCGACGCGGCGCTTGTCGTCGAGGCGATCGTGGAGGACCTGGCGGTCAAGCAGCGGCTCTTCGCCGACCTGGAGAAGGTCGTCCGCGACGACGCCCTCCTCGCCACCAACACCTCCTCGCTCTCCGTCACCGCCATCGCCGGGGGGCTGCGGCTGCCCGGCCGCTTCGTCGGCCTGCACTTCTTCAACCCGGCGCCGCTGCTCCCCCTCGTCGAGGTCGTCCGCGGCTTCGCCACCGAGGAGACCGCCGTCACGCGCGCGTACGCGACCGTCGAGGCGTGGGGCAAGACGCCGGTGCGGTGCGCCGACACCCCCGGCTTCATCGTCAACCGCATCGCCCGCCCCTTCTACGCGGAGGCCTTCCGCGTGTACGAGGAGGGCGGCGCCGACCCGGCCACCATCGACGCCGCGCTGCGCGAGTGCGGCGGCTTCCGGATGGGCCCCTTCGAGCTGACCGACCTGATCGGGCAGGACGTCAACGAGGCCGTGACCCGCTCCGTGTGGGAGTCCTTCTTCCAGGACCCGAAGTTCACGCCGTCGCTGGCGCAGCGGCGGCTGGTGGAGTCGGGGCGGCTGGGCCGCAAGTCGGGGCACGGCTGGTACCCGTACGCGGAGGGCGCGCGGCGGCCCGAGCCGCACACCGCGGAGCCGGCGCCGGCGCCCGGGCGGATCACCGTCGAGGGCGACCTCGGCCCGGCCCGGGAACTGATCGCCCTGGCCCGCGAGGCCGGGATCGCGGTGGACGAGACGGAGGAGGACCGGGGCACCCGCATCCTGCTCCCGGGCGGGGGACAGCTGGTGCTCGCCGACGGCCAGACCTCGGTCGAGTTCCGCGACGTCGTCTACTTCGACCTCGCCCTCGACTACCGGACGGCGACCAGGGCCGTGCTCTCGGCCTCCGGGACCACGTCCCGGGAGACCGTGCGCGAAGCGATCGGCCTGTTCCAGGCGCTCGGCAAGAAGGTCAGCGTCATCGGGGACGTCCCCGGCATGATCGTCGCCCGCACGGTGGCGATGCTGATCGACCTCGCCGCCGACGCCGTCGCCAAGGGCGTCGCCTCCGCCGAGGACATCGACACCGCGATGAGGCTGGGCGTCAACTACCCGGTGGGCCCGGTCGAGTGGAGCGGCCGGCTCGGCCCCGCGTGGGCCCACGAACTCCTCGACGAGCTGCACGCGCGGGTGCCCACCGGACGGTACGCGCCCTCCCTGGCGCTCTACCGCCGGACCTACGCCGAGATGGACGGTGCATGAGATGACCACGGCCAGACGCGACACCTACACCCCCGAGACGCTGCTCTCGGTCGCGGTGAAGGTCTTCAACGAGCGCGGGTACGACGGCACGTCCATGGAGCACCTGTCCAAGGCGGCCGGGATCTCCAAGTCGTCGATCTACCACCACGTGGCGGGCAAGGAGGAGCTGCTGCGGCGGGCGGTCAGCCGGGCGCTCGACGGGCTCTTCGCGGTCCTCGACGAGCCGGACGCGCAGCGCGGCCGGGCGGTGGAGCGGGTCGAGTACGTGACCCGGCGGACCGTCGAGGTGCTGATAGCGGAGCTGCCGTACGTGACGCTGCTGCTGCGGGTGCGGGGCAACACGGCGACCGAGCGGTGGGCGATGGAGCGCCGCCGGGAGTTCGACCACCGGGTGGCGGAACTGCTCGGGGCGGCGGCGGCCGACGGCGACCTGCGGTCCGACGTGGACATCCGGCTCGCGACCCGGCTCCTCTTCGGCATGATCAACTCGCTGGTGGAGTGGTACCGGCCGCATCCGGACCAGACGGAGCGCGACCAGCTCGCCGAGACCGTCGTCCACCTGGCCTTCGACGGGCTGCGGAAGGCCCGCTGAGACCGCGGAAGGGGCCGGAAGGCCCGCTGGAGGCCGCGGAAGGGGCCCGGGGGACGGGAACGCTCCCCCGGGCCCCTTCCTGTTCCCCGCGGGCCGTCAGGGCCTCGGGTCGGCGTCCAGGTCCATCTCGTCGAAGACCAGCAGGGTGCGGGTGGAGAGCACCTCCGGGATCGCCTGGAGGCGGGTGAGGACCAGCTCGCGCAGGGTGCGGTTGTCCGGGGTGTGGACCAGCAGCAGGACGTCGAAGTCACCGCTGACCAGCGCGATGTGCGCGGCTCCGGGGAGCGCCTTGAGCTGTTCGCGGACCGTGCGCCAGGAGTTCTGGACGATCTTGAGGGTGATGTAGGCGGAGGCGCCATGGCCCGCCCGCTCGTGGTTGACCCGGGCGCTGAAGCCGCGGATCACGCCGTCGTCGATGAGCCGGTTGATCCGGGCGTACGCGTTGGCCCGGGAGACGTGCACCCGCTCGGCGACGGACCGCACGGAGGCGCGTCCGTCCGTCTGGAGCAGTCGCAGGATGTCCCGGTCTATCGCGTCCAGCGGCCGCGCCGGGACGGCGTGCGCCGGCGTGTCCGGGGGCGCGCTCAGCACCTCGTCCGTGATCTCCCCCGCCGCGTCGTCCGGGGCACCGCCCCGGGCCGCGGCCATTTGTTCATCCGCCATGTCCCCCCGCCTCTCTCCGGTGGACGACCTGTCTCCATCCCAGGCTGTGGAGAACCGTTTGTCCACAGGATGACGGCGCCTGTAGCCAAAATGCCTCCACGACCGAACAATCGGTAGGTGAGGCGCGCCACACCCGCGCCACCCGCCTTCGGGTCTTATGCCCGCTCCCACGAGGAGGTGGACTCGTTGCAACAGCGCAGTTCGACAGTCCAGGAGCCGCTCGCCGACGCGGCCCACCGGCCCACGCCGCCGCCCGCCTGGCGGCCGCGGACCGACCCCGCCCCGCTGCTGCCCGACGCCGAGCCGCTGCGCGTGCTCGGCACGGACGCCGTGGCCGACGCCGACCCCGCGCTGCTGCGCCGGCTCTACGCGGAGCTGGTCCGCGGCCGCCGGTACAACGCCCAGGCGACCGCCCTCACCAAGCAGGGCCGGCTCGCGGTCTACCCGTCCACCACCGGCCAGGAGGCGTGCGAGATCGCCGCCGCCCTCGCCCTGGAGGAGCGGGACTGGCTCTTCCCCTCGTACCGGGACACCCTCGCGGCCGTCGCCCGCGGCCTCGACCCCGTGCAGGCGCTGACCCTGCTGCGCGGCGACTGGCACACCGGCTACGACCCGCGCGAGCACCGCATCGCGCCGCTGTGCACCCCGCTCGCCACCCAGCTGCCGCACGCCGTGGGCCTTGCCCACGCGGCCCGTCTGAAGGGCGACGACGTCGTCGCCCTCGCCATGGTCGGCGACGGCGGCACCAGCGAGGGCGACTTCCACGAGGCGCTGAACTTCGCCGCCGTCTGGCAGGCGCCGGTGGTCTTCCTCGTGCAGAACAACGGCTTCGCGATCTCCGTGCCGCTCGCCAAGCAGACCGCCGCCCCCTCGCTCGCCCACAAGGCCGTCGGCTACGGCATGCCGGGCCGGCTGGTGGACGGCAACGACGCGGTCGCGGTGCACCAGGTCCTCACCGAGGCCGTGGCCCGCGCCCGGCGCGGCGGCGGCCCGACCCTCGTGGAGGCGATCACCTACCGGATCGACGCCCACACCAACGCCGACGACGCCACCCGCTACCGCGAGGACGGCGAGGTCGAGACCTGGCGGGCCCACGACCCGGTGCTCCTCCTCGAAAGGGAGCTCACCGCGCGCGGCCTGCTCGACGAGGAGGGCCGCCGCGCGGCGGCCGAGGCCGCCGAGACGATGGCCGCGGAGCTGCGCGAGCGGATGAACGCCGACCCGGTGCTCGACCCGATGGACCTCTTCACGCACGTGTACGCCGAGCAGACCGCGCAGCTGCGCGGGCAGGCGGCGCAGCTGCGGGCCGAACTCGAAGCGGAGGACGAGAGCCGATGACGACGGCGACGACCGGCGCGGCTGCCGCGAAGGCGGCGGGCCGGCCCAAGCCGGCCACCATGGCGCAGGCGCTCCAGCGCGCCATGCGCGACGCGATGGCCGAGGACCCGACCGTCCACGTGATGGGCGAGGACGTCGGCACCCTCGGCGGGGTCTTCCGGGTCACCGACGGGCTCGCGAAGGAGTTCGGCGAGGACCGCTGCACGGACACGCCGCTGGCCGAGGCGGGCATCCTCGGCACCGCCGTCGGCATGGCCATGTACGGCCTGCGGCCGGTGGTGGAGATGCAGTTCGACGCGTTCGCCTACCCGGCGTTCGAGCAGCTCGTCTCGCACGTGGCGCGGATGCGGAACCGGACGCGCGGCGCGATGCCGATGCCGATGGTGATCCGGGTGCCGTACGGCGGCGGGATCGGCGGCGTCGAGCACCACAGCGACTCCTCCGAGATCTACTACATGGCCACCCCCGGCCTGCACGTGGTCACCCCGGCGACCGTCGAGGACGCCTACGGGCTGCTGCGGGCGGCCATCGCCTCCGACGACCCGGTCGTCTTCCTGGAGCCCAAGCGGCTCTACTGGGCGAAGTCCGACTGGTCGCCCGAGGCACCCGCGCGCGTGGAGCCCATCGGCAAGGCCGTGGTCCGGCGCCGCGGCACCAGCGCCACCCTGATCACCTACGGCCCCTCGCTGCCGGTCTGCCTGGAGGCGGCCGAGGCGGCCACCGCCGAGGGCTGGGACCTGGAGGTCGTGGACCTCCGTTCGCTCGTGCCCTTCGACGAGGAGACCGTCGCCGCGTCGGTGCGGCGCACCGGCCGCGCGGTCGTGGTCCACGAGTCCGGCGGCTTCGCCGGCCCCGGCGCGGAGATCGCCGCCCGGATCACCGAGCGCTGCTTCCACCACCTGGAGGCTCCGGTGCTGCGGGTCGCGGGCTTCGACATCCCCTACCCGCCGCCGATGCTGGAGCGGCACCACCTGCCGGGCGTCGACCGGGTCCTGGACGCGGTCGCGCGGCTCCAGTGGGAGGCGGGCAACTGATGGCCCAGGTCCTTGAGTTCAAGCTCCCCGACCTCGGCGAAGGACTCACCGAGGCCGAGATCGTCCGCTGGCTGGTGGACGTCGGCGACGTCGTCGCGATCGACCAGCCGGTCGTCGAGGTCGAGACCGCCAAGGCGATGGTCGAGGTGCCCTGCCCTTACGGGGGCGTGGTCACCGCCCGGTTCGGCGAGGAGGGCACCGAACTCCCCGTCGGCGCCCCGCTCCTGACGGTCGCCGTCGGCGGCGGCGCCGACCCCGGTACGCCCCCGGCGGCGGGCGCCGCGCCCGCTCCGGCGCAGGACGCCGACGCGGCCGTCTCCTCCGAGTACTCGGGCAACGTCCTCGTCGGCTACGGCACGGCGGGCCCCGCGGCCCGGCGGCGCCGGATCCGCCCCCAGTCCCCGGCCGTCGTCCATCCCACGCCGACAACGACGGCCGGTCCCACCCCGACGGCCCAGGCGGCCCCCGCCCCGGCGGCCGTCGCCGCGCCGGCCGGACCGGTGCCGGTCATCTCCCCGCTGGTGCGGAAGCTGGCCCGCGACCGGGGCCTCGACCTGCGGGAGGTGCGCGGCTCGGGACCCGAGGGCCTGATCCTGCGGGCCGACGTCGAGCGGGCCCTCACCGCCCGCGAGACGCCCGTCGCCGCGCCGGCCCCGGCCCCCGCCGCGTCCGTGACGGCCGCCGGGGAGCGGGTCCCGCTGCGCGGACTGCGCGGAGCCGTCGCCGACAAGCTCTCCCGCAGCCGTACCGAGATCCCCGACGCGACCTGCTGGGTGGACGCCGACGCCACCGAACTCATGGCCGCGCGGGCGGCGATGAACGCGGCGGGCGGGCCGAAGATCTCGCTCCTCGCGCTCCTCGCCCGGATCTGCGTCCACGCCCTGGCCCGCTTCCCCGAGCTGAACTCCACCGTGGACACGGCCGCCCGCGAGATCGTCCGGCTGCCCGGGGTGCACCTCGGTTTCGCCGCCCAGACCCCGCGCGGGCTCGTCGTCCCCGTGGTCCGGGACGCCGGGACCCGGACCGCCGAGTCGCTGACCGAGGAGTTCGCCCGGCTCACCGAGTCGGCCCGGCAGGGGGCGCTCACCCCGGCCGACCTCACCGGCGGCACCTTCACGCTCAACAACTACGGGGTCTTCGGGGTGGACGGCTCCACGCCGATCATCAACCACCCCGAGGCGGCGATGCTCGGTGTCGGCCGGATCATCCCCAAGCCCTGGGTCCACCAGGGTGAACTGGCCGTCCGTCAGGTGGTGCAGCTCTCGCTCACCTTCGACCACCGGGTCTGCGACGGCGGCACGGCCGGCGGCTTCCTGCGGTACGTCGCGGACTGCGTCGAGCAGCCCGCGGTCCTGCTCCGCACGCTCTGACCGGCGAAGGCCGGGACCGCGCGGCTCCGGCCGTACGGCCCCGGCCCGCGCGGCTCCGGCCCGTACGGCCCCGGGACCGCGCGGTTCGCGCCCGTACGGATCCGGGACCGTACGTACGGCCCCGGGCCCGCGTGCTCGGAGCCGTACGACGGACCGGTCGGAACCGGCCGGAACCGGTCGGTCCGTCTCATCAGGAGACCGGCCGGGCGCCGAAGGACGGCGGCGGACCATACTGCTGGGGTGACCACCGCACATGACGCCGTCGTGCTCGCCGGGGGAGCCGCGCGGCGCCTCGGGGGCGTGGACAAGCCGGGGGTACGGGTCGGCGGCCGGCCCCTCCTCGACCGGGTGCTCGCCGCCTGCGCCGGAGCCCGCCGGACCGTGGTCGTCGGCGACCCGCGCCCGACCTCACGGCCGGTCCGCTGGACCCGCGAGGAACGGATCGGCACGGGCCCCGTGGCCGCCCTGGACGCGGGCGCCGCCGCGCTCCGCTCCCCCGACACCGACACCGACACGGACACCGGCACCGGAACCGGCACCGACACCGGGGCCGGATCCGCCCCCGAGGTCCTGCTCGCGCTCTCCGCCGACCTGCCCTTCCTCGGGGAGCCGACCGTGCTCCGGCTCCTCGCCGCGCTCGACGCCGAGCCGGAGGCCGAGGCCGCGCTGCTGACCGACGCGGACGGACGCGACCAGCCGCTCGTCGCCGCCTACCGGGCCGGCCCCCTGCGCCGTGAGCTCGACGCGCTGCGGCACGCCCACCGGGGCCTCGACCACCTTCCCCTCAGGCTCCTCACCGGCGGGCTCCGGGTCGCCCGGGTCCCGGCCGACCCGGACGCGCCCCTGGCCTCCTTCGACTGCGACACCTGGGAGGACATCGCCACGGCCCGCGCCCGCATCAGGGACCATGGAGCCGTGCTGGACGAATGGATCACCGCAGTCAAGACCGAACTGGGCATCGACCTGGACGTCGACACCGGCGTCCTGCTCGACCTGGCCCGGGACGCCGCCCACGGCGTCGCCCGCCCCGCCGCGCCCCTGACGACCTTCCTCGTCGGCTACGCCGCGGCGAAGGCCGCCGAGAGCGGCACGGCCCCGGCCGAGGCGGTCGCCGAGGCCTCCCGCAAGGCCGCCGCCCTCGCCCAGCGGTGGGCGGCCGAACAGGCAGAGCAGGCCGAGCAGCCCGAACAGGCCGGCCAGCCCGAACAGGCCGGTCAGGCCGGTCAGGCCGGCCGGGACGAGGCCGGATGACCCCCGGACAACCCCCGCCCTCCCCCGTGCCCCCGCCCTCCCCCGCGCCCGAGCGGGGGCACGGGCACGGGCACCACCGGGCCACCCCCTGGCCCGAGGCGCGCGCCCTCGCCGCCCGTGCCGGGGCCGAGGCCCGCGCGGCGACGGACCGCGCGCCCGTCCGCGTACCGCTCGGGCAGGCGCTCGGCCGCGCCCTCGCCGAACCGCTGCGGGCCCTCACCGACCTGCCCTCCTTCGACAGCTCCGCCATGGACGGCTGGGCGGTCGCCGGACCGGGCCCCTGGCGGGTGCGCGAGGAGTCCGTCCTCGCCGGGCACCCCGGGGCCGGCGCCCTCGCCCCCGGGGAGGCGGTACGCATCGCCACCGGCGCCCGCGTCCCCGCCGGCGCCACCGCCGTCCTCCGCTCCGAGCACGCGCGCACCGAGCCCTCCCCCGTGGGGACCGGACCCGGCGCGGCCGGAACGGTTCTGCTGCACCCCCTCCGCGAGGTCGTGACCGGGCAGGACATCCGCCCCCGCGGCCAGGAGTGCCGCACCGGCGACGAGCTGCTGCCCGCCGGGTGCCCCGTCACCCCCGCCGTCCTCGGTCTCGCCGCCGCCGCCGGCTACGACGAGGTCGCCGTGGCGCCCCGTCCCCGTGTGGAGGTCCTCGTCCTCGGCGACGAGCTGCTGGCGGCCGGTCTCCCCCACGACGGCCTGATCCGGGACGCGCTCGGCCCGATGCTCGGGCCCTGGCTGACCGCGCTCGGCGCCGAGGTCCTCGCGACCCGCCGGATCGGCGACGACGCCGAGGCGCTCCACGCGGCCGTCACCGGTTCCGCCGCCGAACTCGTCGTCACCACCGGCGGCACCGCCGCGGGGCCGGTCGACCACGTCCACCGGGTCCTCGACAAGGCGGGGGCGACCCTCCTGGTCGACGGGGTGAAGGTCCGCCCCGGCCACCCCATGCTGCTCGCCCGGCTGGACGCCGGGCGCCACCTGGTGGGCCTCCCCGGCAATCCGCTCGCCGCCGTCTCCGGCCTCCTCACCCTCGCCGCGCCCCTGCTGGCCGCCCTCGCGGGAGCCGGGGGGCCGGGGGCCTCCGGAGGGCCCGGGGACTCCGGGGCTCCCGCCTCGGTCCCGCTCCGGGACGGCGTCCAGGGCCACCCGTACGACACCCGGCTCGTCCCCGTCGTCCACCGGGACGGGGGCCTCGTGCCCCTGCACTACAACGGGCCCGCCATGCTGAGGGGCATCGCCGCCGCCGACGGCATGGCCGTCGTCCCGCCCGGGGGAGCCGAGGCCGGCCGGCGCCCGGCACTCCTCGCCCTCCCCTGGCCGACGCAGAACGCAGTGGCCGGCGAGACGCCGCCCGCGCCCGCCCAAGGAGCATGTTTCACGTGAAACTTCCCAGCCGTGACGTCATGGCCCGCCATGCCGACGAGAAGGTCTCCGGCTCGCGGATCCACCTGCCCCGCCGGACCGTGGAGCCGCTCCGCCAGGTCAGCCGGCGCATCCTCATGGCCCTCGGGGTCCTGTTCCTGACGGTCCTCATCGTCTACGTCGACCGCGACGGCTACCACGACAACGCCAACGACACCGTCGACTTCCTCGACTGCGCCTACTACGCGACCGTCACCCTCTCCACCACCGGATACGGCGACATCGTCCCGTACAGCGACTCCGCGCGGCTCGTCAACATCCTGGTGATCACGCCGTTGCGCGTGCTGTTCCTGATCATCCTGGTCGGCACCACCCTCGAGGTCCTCACCGAACGGACCCGGGAGGAGTTCCGCCTCAAGAAGTGGAGGTCCAACTTGCGCGACCACACCGTGATCGTCGGCTTCGGGACCAAGGGGCGGTCCGCGATCCAGACCCTCTGTGCCACCGGTCTCCGCAAGGACCAGATCGTCATCGTCGACCCTTCCGGCAAGGTCATCGAGGCGGCCAACCTCGACGGCTTCGTCGGCGTCGTCGGCGACGGCACCCGCAGCGACGTCCTGCTCCGGGCGGAGGTGCAGCGGGCCCGCCAGATCGTCATCGCCACCCAGCGCGACGACACCGCCGTCCTGGTCACCCTGACGGCACGCCAGCTCAACCGGGGCGCGAAGATCGTCGCCGCGGTCCGGGAGGAGGAGAACGCCCCGCTGCTCCGCCAGTCCGGTGCCGACGCGGTCATCACCAGCGCCTCCGCCGCCGGCCGGCTGCTCGGCCTCTCCGTGCTCAGCCCCAGCGCGGGCACGGTCATGGAGGACCTGATCCAGCAGGGTTCCGGACTCGACCTGGTCGAGCGCCCGGTGACCAAGGCCGAGGCGGGCCGGAGCGTCCGGGAGACCGACGACCTGGTGGTGAGCGTGCTGCGCGGCCACCGGCTGCTCAGCTACGACGACCCGGCGGCGAGCCCCCTCAAGCTCACGGACCGGGTCATCACCATCGTCCGGGCGGCCCCCGTCACCCCGCTCACCACGCCGCCGGAGGACTGAGCGGACGGAGGACGGGACCGGGAGTAGCCTCGCCGCCATGCATGCGATCACGATTCCGGAACCCGGCGGCCCCGAGTCCCTGGTCTGGGCCGAGGTGCCCGATCCCGTGCCCGGCGAGGGCGAGGTCCTCGTCGAGGTGGTGGCGAGCGCCGTCAACCGCGCCGACGTCCTCCAGCGGCAGGGCTTCTACGACCCGCCGCCCGGCACCTCGCCCCATCCCGGCCTGGAGTGCTCCGGCCGGATCGTCGCCCTCGGCCCCGGCGTCTCGGGCTGGTCCGTCGGCGACGAGGTCTGCGCGCTGCTCGTCGGCGGCGGCTACGCCCAGCGGGTCGCCGTCCCGGCGGGCCAGCTGCTGCCGGTCCCGAAGGGCGTCGACCTGGCCACGGCCGCCGCGCTCCCCGAGGTCGCCTGCACGGTCTGGTCCAACGTCTTCATGATCGCCCACCTGCGTCCGGGCGAGACGCTGCTCGTGCACGGCGGCGCCAGCGGCATCGGCACCATGGCGATCCAGCTGGCCAAGGCGGTCGGGGCGAAGGTCGCGGTCACCGCGGGCAGCCCGGAGAAGCTGGCCCGCTGCGCCGAACTCGGCGCGGACGTCCTCGTCGACTACCGGACCCAGGACTTCGTCGAGGAGGTGCGCGAGGCCACCGGCGGGGCGGGCGCGGACGTGATCCTGGACATCATGGGCGCCAAGTACCTGGAGCGGAACGTCCGGGCCCTCGCCTTCAACGGCCGGCTCGTCGTCATCGGCCTCCAGGGCGGCGTCAAGGGCGAGTTGAACCTCGGCGCGCTGCTCGCCAAGCGGGCCGCCGTGATGGCGACGACCCTGCGCGCCCGCCCGCTCCAGGAGAAGGCGGCGATCGTCGCGGCCGTCCGCGAGCACGTCTGGCCGCTGGTGGAGGCGGGCACGGTCCGTCCGGTCGTCGACCGGACGCTGCCGATGCGGGAGGCCGCCGAGGCCCACCGCGTCCTGGAGTCCGGCGCCCACGTCGGCAAGGTGCTGCTGCTCGCGCCGTGAGGTGTACGGGGACGGGCCCGGCGCACGCGGTGTGCGCCGGGCCCGTTCCCGTCACGGCGGCAGCCCTACAGGTACGGCCCCGAGCCGACCGCGCGGCCGTGCCCGCGGCCGCCCTCGTCACCGTCGTCGTCGTGCGAGGCGCCGGGGGGCAAGGCCCGCCGCATCTGCTCCAGTTGGGCGCGGGCCGCCATCTGCTGGGCGAACAGCGCCGTCTGGATGCCGTGGAAGAGACCCTCCAGCCACCCCACCAACTGGGCCTGCGCGATGCGCAGTTCCGCCTCGGAGGGGATCGCCTCGTCGGTGAACGGCAGCGACAGGCGCTCCAGTTCCTCGACCAGTTCCGGCGCGAGCCCGTCCTCCAGCTCCTTCACGGAGCTGGCGTGGATCTCCTTGAGCCGTACCCGGCTGGCCTCGTCGAGAGGTGCCGCCCGAACTTCCTCCAGAAGCTGCTTGATCATGCTGCCGATCCGCATGACCTTCGCAGGCTGCTCGACCATTTCCGTCACCGGGACCTCGCGGGATTCGTCGTCGCCCTGGGCGCCGCCGAGTGCCATCCCGTCCTGTCCCACGATGAGGACCTGGGGGCTCTCCGGCGACCTGTCATTCCTCGGCATCTCCATGCCGCCATTCTCTCGCACACGTGCTTCCCCACCAGGTGTGCCCGGGGAGAAGGATGATCCACCCTTCTCCCCGGGCACGGCCGGTCACGGAAAGACGTCAGGTCGCCTCGCGGCGGGCCACCGCGCCCTTCGAGCGGGTCACCAGGGCGGCGAGCAGCGCCGCGCCGAGCGGGACGGCGACGAGCAGGGCCGCGAGCGTCTCCCAGGGGATCACGATCGGCACGTACGGCGGGGTGAGGTCGCCGCCCCAGCCTTCCGCGAGGGTCCGCTCGTGGAAGCGGAGCTGCTCGCGCTCCTCGGTGAGCCGCAGTCCGACCGCGGGGAGCAGTCCGGCGACGGAGCCGAGGACGACGCCCATGGCGGCGACCACCCCGCACTGGAAGCCGCTGAGGGTGCGGCGGACGCGCGGCGGGGCGCCGACGGCGGCCAGCGTCTTCAGGTCGGCCTCGGCGTCGGCCTGGGCGAGGCCGGTGGCGATGCCGGCGGCGCCGATGGTGACCAGGCCGGCGAAGAGGGTCAGCGCGAGCAGGAAGATGCTGTCGTCGGAGACGTAGCCCTCCTCCACGGTGAGGTCGACCCCGGCTCCGAGGGCGGCCAGTTCCGCGTCGAGCTTCTGGCGCTGCTCGCTGCTCGGCAGGGCGTCGGTGCTGAAGTAGGCGCCGACGGGCACGGTGGCGAGACCGGCGGCCTTGGCGGCCGCGGGGGTCATGAGGACCTGGAGGCCGTAGGAGTCCGGGTCGCCGGTGACCAGGTGGGCGGGGATCCGGGAGACCTTGCCCGGGGTGGGCTTGCCCGCCATCGAGGCCCGCTCGGCGGCCTTCAGGTCGGTGACCTGCTTGATGCCGATCGTGCCGTCCTTCTCCACCAGGGGCCGGGAGAGGACGACGGCCTTGCCGTCGGCGAGGGCCCGGACGGCGCCGGGGTCGTCGATGCCGAGGACCTTCAGGAGCCGGGCGTCGCCGACGAGCAGCCCGCCGTCGATGTAGACGCCGCCACCGCCCGAGGTCTGCTCGCAGCGCCAGTCCTCGTGGAGCATCGTGCGCCGCTGCTGGGGGGTGAACTTCTCGGACGGGTCGCTGCCGTCGGTGGTGGTCGCCCACATCGGGCACTCGTTGGCGGGCGGCATCAGCAGCTCGTACTGGCCGCAGCCGTCGCCGCCGCCCCAGGCGGGGCAGCCGGGCTTGCCGACGGCGACGCGGGAGACGTCGGCGCGGGTCTCGACGGAGAAGTAGCGCTGGACGGCGTCGGCGACGGCGGGGACGTCCCGGCCGCCCTCCTCCGTCTGGAGGAAGGAGACGGCGCCGTGCGGCAGGCTGGCGGTGTACTGGGCGCGGTACTGGGCGTCGCTGCTCGACGTGTACGTGGCGACGGCGACGGTGCCGGCGACGGCGGCGAGGACGGCGGCGACCGCCGGAGCCGTACGGCCCCGGTTGCGGACGGCGTCGCGCAGCGCGAGCCGCGGGGAGAGCGGCAGCCAGCGGCCGACCCGGCCGAAGAGCCCGACGAGGGCGGGGGTCATGGCGACCACGCCCAGCTCGGCGATGGCCGAGCCGCCGGCGACGATGACGAACTGGTCGGTGACGACGGAGCCGTAGAGGGCGATCGCCGCGCCGAGGAGCAGCGCGATCAGGCCGACGACGGGCAGCACCTTGCTGGTGGAGCGGACGCCGCGGCGGCCGGTGAGCGAGGCGAGCACGGTCTGCCGGGAGGCGGTGACGGCCGGGACGACGGCGGCGAGCAGGCCGGTGAGGACGGCGAGCAGTGCGATGCCGAGGAGCTCCAGCGGGCGGACGTCGAAGGCGCCGAACCGTTTCCCCATGTAGTCCTCCAGCCACGGCTGGAGGGCCAGGGTGAGGACCAGGGCGAGGACGGTGCCGATGACGGCGGCGGAGACGCCGATGACGAGGCCGCCGCTGAGGACGATGGCGCGGATGTGGCTGCGGGAGCCGCCGTTGGCGCCGACCAGGCCGAGCTGGCGGCGGGAGCGGCGGGCGCCGACCGCGAAGGCGGGGCCGGCGAGCAGGCAGATCTCCAGCATCGCCAGGCCGACGACGGTGGCGAGGGAGGCGAGGAGCATGGCGTCGGCGCCGTCGCTGGACCCGAAGCCGCCCCAGCCCTCCTGCTGGTAGAGCGGGACCTCGGAGTCGGCGGGCGGGTCGAGCTGGACGGCCCGGGAGGCGACCGAGACGCCCTTGGCGTTGATCGCCCGCACGTCGTTCCACGTGAAACCACCGGAGCGCTGCACCAGGTACGAGGTGGTGGAGCCGGGCGCGAGCGCTCCCGCCTTCTCGGCGGCCTTCCCGTACGGGGCGAGGAAGGCTCCGGGAAGCGCGGTGATCTGGGCGGCGTCCAGGTCGTCCGGGAGCTCGTAGGAGCCCACGATCCGGTACGGACGGTCGAAATTGCGAGCGGAAACGGTCGAGCCGACCGAGAGCCCGCTCTTCTCCAGGAACGCCGAGGTGGCGATGACCTCGTCG
Organism: Streptomyces sp. NPDC035033; assembly: GCF_040636735.1. NCBI lineage: Bacteria > Bacillati > Actinomycetota > Actinomycetes > Kitasatosporales > Streptomycetaceae > Streptomyces > Streptomyces sp. NPDC035033. Next base: position 197,511 of record NZ_JBEZUZ010000001.1, read on the forward strand.
GCCTTCCGCGGGTGCCGCCCGTCGAGGAGCGTCGTGATGCCCCGGGCCATCGGGTCGTCGGTCTTCAGCTCCCGGACGTCGGTCTGGAGCAGGCCGTGGACGGTGGTCAGCTTGGCCGCGCCCTGGGTGTCGGTGATCCAGCGGGCGCCGGCCGGTATGACCTTGCCGGGGTCGGTGGAGCCGCTGGGCCAGGGCTCGTTGTCCGCCGGTTCCTTCGCCGGATAGACGTTCTTGCCGTCGGGCGACTGGTGGACCGGGACACCGCCGAAGCCGGGGTCGCGGAAGGCGGCGTCGGCGGCGCCGATCGACCGCTCCAGGCTTTCGGTGACGGAGAGCTCGGAGCTGCGGATGGTGAGGTCGGCGGCGCTGACCCCGAGGATGGGCAGGGCGATCATCGCGAGGACGAGCGAGCTGCGGCCCTTGGCGCGCCAGGCGTCGCGGCGGGCGATGCGGACGGCCGCCCGCCAGGAGTGGAACCAGTTCTTCACGCCTCGGCCACCCGGCCCGTGAGGAGGGAGTCGGCCTCGCTGCGCACGGTCTGGTCGACGATGGCGCCGTCGCGGAGGAAGACGACCCGGTCGGCCCAGGCGGCGAAGCGCGGCTCGTGGGTGACGAGGACGCCGGCGGCGCCCGCGTCGCAGCGGGAGCGGAGCAGGGCGAGGACGGACTCGCCGGTCTCGGAGTCGAGGGCGCCGGTGGGCTCGTCGGCGAGGACGAGCCGGCGGTCGCCGACGAGGGCGCGGGCGATGGCGACGCGCTGCTGCTGGCCGCCGGACATCTCGTCGGGGAAGCGGTCGGCGAGGTGGCCGAGCCCCATCTCCTCCAGGGCGGCGAGCGCCTCGCCGCGCGCCTTGCGGGCGGAGGTCCCGTCGAGCTCCCGGGGCAGGGCGACGTTCTCGGCGGCGGTCAGCGCGGGGATGAGGTTGTAGTCCTGGAAGACGTAGCCGATGCTGCGGCGGCGCAGGGCGGCGAGTTCCTTGAGCCCGGCGGTGGTGATGTCGGTGCCCTCGACGATCACCTGGCCGGAGGTCGGGGTGTCGAGGCCGCCGGCGATGGTGAGCAGCGTGGACTTGCCGGAGCCGGACGGCCCCATGACGGCGACGAGTTCGCCCGGGTGCACGTCGAGGTCGATCCCGCGCAGGGCGTGCACCTCGGTGGCGCCCGACCCGTGGACCCGGGTCAGGTTCTGCAGGCGCAGCACGGGCTGCGCGGAGAGCGGTGTGGACATCGGTTGATCCCCCTAGGGCGCGCGGAACCGCGCACGGTGAACGAAGAAGTAGAGAGAAGCGAGAGGACGGATTCGGTACGGGGCACCGGGCCCTCGGTCAGCGGCCCCGGCGCGCGGCCCCGCCCGCCCCCGCCCCGCCCGGCCCGGCCACCGGAACCCCGGCCCCCGCCCCCGCCCCGGGCCCGCGCCGGGCCCCACCCCCGGCACCCGGCTCCGGAGCGGTGACGGCGGTCGTGGCGGGGGCGGTGGCGGAGAGGCGGATCAGGCGGGACTCGCAGTGGTCGAGCCAGCGGGCCTCGGCCTCGGTCTGGAAGATCAGCTGTTCCAGGACGAGGAGCCAGGCCACGTCGTCGCGCTCGCGCGAACCGCCGCCCTCCAGGGCGGCGAGGGCCTGGGCCTTGAGCCGGGTGTAGTCCTGCATCGCCTTCACGGTGTGGCGGCGCTGGGCCTGGATGACCTCGCGGATGTCGACGCCGGGCGCGCCGACGGCCATGGCGAGCTTGATGGCGAGCTCGTCACGGGCGGGGCTGGTGCGGTCCACGGGCTCCTCGAACCAGGTGCGCAGCGCGGCGCGGCCGGCGTCGGTGATCGCGTAGAGCGCGTGGCCGGCGCCGTCCTCGCCGTTCTGGGCGACGAGGCCGTCCCGTTCGAGCCGGCCCAGGGTCGTGTAGACCTGGCCGACGTTGAGGGGCCAGGTGGCGCCGGTGCGGGACTCGAACTCGGTGCGCAGCTGGGAGCCGTAGCGGGGGCCGTGTTCGAGGAGGGCGAGGAGCCCGTGGCGGATCGACATACCGGGTATGTATACCGGGTATGCCGGGGGCGGCCAACCGTCGTGGGACGGATGCGGAGGGTCCGACTCAGGGGGGACCCGGGAGTTCCCGGAGGGGTCAGCGGCGGCGCAGCCGCAGCCCCAGGAAGCCGAGGCCGAGCCCCATCAGGATCAGCCCCACGCCGAGGGTGAGCAGGGGAACGCGCTGGTAGGAGGGGGCGACGGCGTCCTCGACGGCGAGCCGGGGGGCGGCCGCGGGGCGGGTGGCGCGGGCCGCCTCGGGGCGGCCGGTGGCCTCCTCCTCCCGTGCCACGGCCTCCTCCTCCGGGAGGCCCTCGGGGGCCTCGGATTCTGTAGCGGTTCTGTCACGGGAGGGGGTGGCGGTGGCGTCGGTCTCCGTGGGCTCGGTCGTCTCGGGGCGCCCGGGCCGGGCGCGGCCCTCGCCCGCGGGCCGGCCGGCGAGCGAGGGCGAGCCGGTGGGCGAGGGGGCGTCACTGGTGCGGGCGGCGGGCTTCCCGGGCCGGGCGGCGGGCTTCCCCGGCCGGGGCCCCGCGGTGGCGGTCGTGCCGCGCGCGGAGGGGGTGGCGGAGGAGGCGGGCGCGGTGGTTCCGGCGGGCGCGGAGGGCCGCCCGGCCGTGGTGGTGGCGCCCGGTGCCGGGGTCGTACCGCCCGGCCGGGGAGCGGCGTCCGGGCCGCCGGTGGCGGTGCCGGTGGCGGTGGGCGCGGGCGGGGAGGCGGACGGCCGGACGGGGGCGGTGGAGGAGAAGGAGGAGGGCGCGGTGGGCCCGGCGGCGGGGCCGTGCGCGGGGCCGCGGGTGGGGACGTGAGCGGGAACGGCCGCGCGCCCGGCCGGGGCCCCCGGGGTCCCGGAGGCCCGTACGGGGCTCCCGGACGGGGTCTCGGCGGCCCGGGCGAGGGGCGTGCCGGAGATTCCGTACAGGGTGAAGGCGCAGGCCAGGGCGGGGGCGAGTGCGGTCCGCCGGAGGGCGGGGCCGGCTCGGCGGGCACGCGCGCGTGCCCGTGCCCGTGTCCGGGGGCGACGGCGTCCGCCGCCGTCGCCGCGTCCGCCGCTGCCGGTCCCGCCGCGTGTGGGAGTCACCGGGAAACCCTCCCCTGCCGTGCCGCCGAGGTGTCCGACTCAGCGTCACATGTCGGGACGTTCCCGGCATCCGGGCGGCTACTTCTGGGGGTTGCCGGTGGAGATCTCGAAGGTGAACTCGGCGTCCTTGGGGAGGATCTCCGTGCCGGCCGGCGGGTACTGCTCCAGGACCGTGTCCTCGCCGTAGGTGTTCTCGTCCACCGGGGTCTGCTTCTTGGTCTTCCAGCCGGCGGCGTTGAGGCAGTCCTTCACCGAGGTGAGGTTCTTGTAGGTGAAGTCGGGCACCTCGAACTTCTCGGGGTCGTCGCTCGACTCCCGCGGCTCGGTGCACTCCTTCGTCTCGATGGTCTTCGACAGGTCCGGGCCCTTGTGGCCGGGCCGGTCGGTCTGGGTCTCCCCGGTCTGGCCGGTCTGCCCGGTCCCGCCGGTGCCGCCCGCGACGGGGTCCTGGTCCTTCTCCCAGGGGGCGACGGCGATGAGCACCCCGCCGATGGCGACCAGCGCGACGACGACCGCGCCGACGAGGACCGGCATGGAGCGGCGCGGGGCGGCGGCCGGCGCGGGCGCGTAGGAGACCGGCGGCGGGGTCTGGTAGCCGGGGGCGGGCGTCGGGGCCTGCTGCGGGTAGCCGTACGCGGGGCCGGGGGCCGGCGCGGGGGCCGGGGTCGGCGGCCCGTACGGGCCGGGCTGCGGGGCCGGCGGCTGGTAGGGCTGCTGCACCCCGTGCGGGGTGTGCGGGGGCGGGGTCTGGCCGACCGGCGGGAAGACGGCCGAGCCGACGCCGGAGCCGCTGTTGACCGGGCCGCCCGCGACGATGACCGGGGCGGCGGTCTGGCCGGCGGCGAGCACCCGCAGGCACTCGTCGCGCATGGCGGCGGCGCTGGGGAACCGCTCGTTCGGGTTCTTCCGCAGCGCGCGGGCGACCAGCGCGTCCATCGCGGGCGTCACCGAGCGGTTGACGGACGACGGGGCGACCGGCTCCTCCTGCACGTGCGCGTAGGCGATGGCGAGCGGGGAGTCCGCGTCGAAGGGGAGGCGGCCCGTCAGCAGCTGGAAGAGCATGATGCCGACCGAATAAAGGTCGGAGCGGGCGTCCACGGGCCGGCCCAGGGCCTGCTCGGGGGAGAGGTACTGGGGGGTGCCGACGACCATGCCGGTCTGGGTCATCGAGGTGACCCCGGACTGCATGGCGCGGGCGATGCCGAAGTCCATGACCTTCACGACGCCGCGCTTGGTCATCATCACGTTGCCGGGCTTGATGTCGCGGTGGACCAGGCCCATCTCGTGGCTGACCTCCAGGGCGGCGAGCACGTCCGCCGTCACCTTCAGGGCCTTGTCGGCGGGCATCGCCCCGTACTGGCGGACGTCGGAGGCGAGCACCGAGCCGAGCGGCTGCCCCTCCACGTACTCCATGACGATGTACGGCATGAGGCCGCCGTCGAGGGTGTCCTCGCCGGTGTCGAAGACCGAGACGATGTTGGTGTGCGAGAGTTTCGCCACGGCCTGCGCCTCGCGGCGGAACCGCTCGCGGAAGGACTGCTCGCGGCCCAGCTCGGTGTGGAGCGTCTTGATGGCGACCTGCCGGTCCAGCGCGCTGTCGTACGCGAGGTAGACGGAGGCCATGCCGCCCTCGCCGAGGAGGTCGCGCAGCTGGTAGCGGCCGTTCGCGACCGAACCGCCCGCGTAGCGTCCGCCCTGGGCGCCGTCGTGGCTCATGTGTGCTGTCCCCCTGCGCCCCGCGGCGTCGGTCTGTCGTCTCCGGCCGGACCTCGATATCCGGCCGATTCTGCGCCAAGTCTGCCCGAGGCCCCTGACACGTCAAGCCGCGTGCCCGTTCCGTGACCCTCCGTACGGCCGTCGTCGCGCGGGGGCCGGGCGAAACTCACGGAATTTGCACAGGCGTACACGAGAAGGGTTGGATGGCCGGTCATCGCGGACCGTGATGTCGTACGAAGCCTGTAGCGTGACGACTGGACACACGGCACGGACAGACGACGGCGAGGACTCATGGAACCCGGATCCGAGGCAGGTGGCGGTGTGCCGGGCGCTGCCGGGGAATCGTGGGGAGTCGGCCGCGTCGTCGGCGACGGCCGCTACCGGCTGACGCACCGTCTGGGGCGCGGCGGCATGGCCGAGGTCTTCGCGGCGGAGGACGTGCGCCTCGGCCGTACGGTCGCGGTGAAGCTGCTGCGTTCCGATCTCGCCGAGGACCCGGTCTCCAAGGCCCGGTTCACGCGCGAGGCGCAGTCGGTCGCCGGGCTCAACCACCACGCGATCGTGGCGGTGTACGACTCGGGCGAGGACGTCGTGGACGGCCGCCCGGTGCCGTACATCGTGATGGAGCTCGTCGAGGGCCGCACCATCCGTGACCTGCTGGTCAGCGCGGAGGCGCCCGGGCCCGAGCAGGCACTCGTGATCGTCTCCGGCGTCCTGGAGGCGCTGGCGTACTCGCACCAGCACGGCATCGTGCACCGCGACATCAAGCCGGCCAACGTGATCATCACCGACTCCGGCGCCGTGAAGGTCATGGACTTCGGCATCGCCCGCGCGCTGCACGGCGCGCAGGCGACGATGACGCAGACCGGCATGGTCATGGGCACGCCGCAGTACCTCTCCCCGGAGCAGGCGCTCGGCAAGGCCGTCGACCACCGCTCCGACCTGTACGCGACGGGCTGTCTGCTCTACGAACTCCTCGCGCTGCGTCCCCCGTTCACCGGTGAGACGCCGCTGTCGGTGGTCTACCAGCACGTGCAGGACACGCCCGTGCCGCCGTCCGAGGTCCGCGGTTCGACGCCGCCGGAGCTCGACGGCCTGGTGATGCGCTCGCTCGCGAAGGAGCCGGACGACCGGTTCCAGAGCGCCGAGGAGATGCGCGGGCTGATCCAGTACAGCCTGGAGATGCTCCAGCAGCAGGGCGGCCACACCGGCACCTGGGGCACCGGGCCGGTGGCCGCGCACGACGGCGGGCACACCCCCGTCCACGGCATGACCGCGACGACGGCCATGGGCCACCCGCCGCACGGCGACACGGCCCAGGGCCAGATCCTGCCGTCGCCCAACCCGGAGGACGGCGCCTACACCCCCTACGGGGGCGGCTACGGCGGCTACGACGACGGCACGGGCGGCACCGGCGGCTACGGCCAGGGCGGCGGCTACGGCGGTCAGGACGGCGGCCAGGGCAAGCGCTCCAGGATGGTGCTGTTCGCGGCGCTGGCGGTGGTCGCGATCGTCGCGGGCGTGGTCTTCGCGGTGCAGATGGCCGGGGGCGGCGAGAAGGGCAAGGGCCCGGTCACCACGCCGACGACGGTGTCGAACTCGCCGTCGACGTCCTCGGAGAAGCCCACCCCGTCCGAGGAGCCCTCGGAGGAGCAGCACACCGAGGAGCCGAGCGGCACGACCGGCGGCGGTGGCAACGACGGCGGCGGCAGCGGCGGCAACACGCAGCAGCCCTGGTACCCGTCGACCGACCCGACGACGGCCCCGCCGACGACGGCGGCGCCGACCACCGAGCCGACGCCGACCGAGGAGCCCACCACGGACCCGACGGCGACCGGCGAGCCGACCACCGAGCCGCCGGCCACCGAGCAGCCGACGGACCAGCCCACGGACGGCGGCGACAGCGGCGGCCAGACCGACCCGGCCGGCGGCGGCAACGGCGACCCGAACGTGCCGCCGCCCGGCGGCGACACCGGGGACACCGGCACCACGGCCGGTTAGTCCGGCGCCCGGAGGGGCCCGTCAGGCGCAGAAGGCGTCGCGGACGGCGTCGTACTCCCGGGTCCACCACACGGCCAGGGCCGACACCGCGGGGAACTGCGGGTCGGCCCTGCGGTCGTTCAGCTGGTAGCGCCAGCGCAGCGTCCAGAAGTCGTTCAGCCGCTCCCACCACACCCGGTGCACGGCCGCGGCCAGCTCCGCGCCGTCGGCGCCGGCGGCCCGCCGGTACGCGCGCGCGTAGGCCCGCACCTTCTCCAGTGCCAGCTCGCCCCCCGGCCGTACGAAGAAGATCGCGGCGGCCCGGACGGCCTCCTCGGCCCGGGGACGGACGCCGAGGCGGTCCCAGTCGACGATCGCGGCCGGTTCGGCGCCCCGGTAGAGCAGGTTCAGCGGGTGGAAGTCGCCGTGCACCCAGCCGGCCGTGGCGGGCGCCGGGGGGCGGCGGTGGGCGTGCTGGGCGATCAGCCGGCGCCGCTCCCGCAGCCGGTGCTCGGCGAGGGCGTCGAAGCTGCCGTGGGGGCGGTGGGCGCGGGCGAGGCGGATCAGTTCGGCGATGTCCGCGAAGGTGTCCTCGGGGCGGGCGCTGTCGTGCCGCTCGCCGGGCGGCGGGGGCTCCATGATCCGGTCCAGGCAGGTGTGGACGCGGCCCAGGAGGGCGCCGAGGCGGCGGGAGCCGCCGGTGGTCAGCTGGGCGCCGTCGCGGTGCCGGCCCTCGACCCAGGGGTGCAGGGCGTAGCAGCGGCCGCCGATGACGGCGACGGTGCGGCCGCGGCTGTCGGGCAGCGGCGGGGCCACCGGCAGGCCGAGCGCGTGCAGCCGCTGGGTGGCGCGGTGCTGGCGGGCGATGGTGGCCCGGTCGGCGGTGGGGGCGTCGAGGTGCTGCTTGAGGAAGTAGTGGCCGCGGGTGGTGGAGAGCCGGTAGCCGCGATTGAGCAGGCCCTCGGTGACGGGGACGCAGGACAGGGGCTCACCGGCGTGCGGGTGGCGGCGCAGCAGGGCGCCGACCGGAGGAGCGGGGTGTTCAGATGAGCGCGGCACCCCGCAGATGTTAGATCGCGCTGCGTGCCGGAGGTGTCGCGGTGCGGAATCGGCGGGGGGAGCGTAGTCGAGACGGTGCACGGTGGCGAACTGGGGCTCGATGCGCATGAAGACGGGGACGAAGGGCTCGCCGTCCACGCTCACCGGCTCCGGCCCGAAGGCGGCGAGTTCCTCGGGGGTCGGCTCGACGATCTCGGCGGTGCCGGTGAACTGCACGGACCACAGCGCGCCGTCCTCGGCTCCGAGGTTGTCCGCCCCGTAGGCGACGACGCTGCCGCTGCACGCCTGGTGGTAGCCGAACCCCTCGTGCAGGCGGATCAGGACGCCGCCGCCGGACACGACGTGCCGGGCGGGCGCGACGAAGGGCATCGCCCGCATGCTCGTGGCGATCCGGCCGTACGACACGCGGCCGAGCAGTTCGATGGCGCGGAGTTCGTCGGAGGACATGGTTCCACTCTCCGTCACCGGCGCCCGCCGGGAAAGGGGCCCCGGCCCCGGGCCGGCGGGGACGTAGGTCCTTGATTCCGGCCGAGGGGCCCGGACTGCTCCCTCCGGGTGAAGCCCCCCGGCGGGATCGGGCCCGGCGAGGCCCCGCGGGGGCCCGTGAAGGCCCCCTGGAGCCCGTCGGACGCGGCCCCGGCCGGACAGCCCGGGGTCAGTGCCGTTCGGCCTGCAGCCGCGCCACGTACGCGGCGGCCTGCGAGCGGCGCTCCATGCCGAGCTTCGACAGCAGGCTGGAGACGTAGTTCTTGATGGTCTTCTCCGCGAGGTGGAGGCGCTCCCCGATGGCCCGGTTGGTCAGGCCCTCGCCGATCAGGTCGAGGATCTTCCGCTCCTGCTCGGTGAGGTTGGCGAGCCTGTCGTCGCCCTTCGGGTTGTTGCCGTCCCGCAGCCGCTCCAGGACCCGCGCCGTCGCCACCGGGTCGAGCAGCGACTTGCCGGCGGCCACGTCCCGGACCGCGTTCAGCAGCTCGTTGCCCCGGATGGCCTTGAGGACGTATCCCGAGGCCCCGGCCATGATCGCGTCGAAAAGCGCCTCGTCGTCCGCGTACGAGGTGAGCATCAGGCACTTGATCGACTCGTCCTGGGAGCGGACCTCGCGGCAGACCTCGACGCCGCTGCCGTCGGGCAGCCGGACGTCGAGCACCGCCACGTCGGGGCGGGTCGCGGGGATCCTGACCAGGGCGTCGGCCGCCGTCCCGGCCTCGCCGACCACCTCGATGTCGTCCTCCACGGAAAGCAACTCGTGGACGCCGCGCCGGACCACTTCATGGTCGTCCAGCAGAAATACCCGGATTTTTCCTTCTTCGCGCACGGAGTCAGTCTCACATATTGGCTCTTCCGGTGCCCGGGGTGCGCGGGTTACGGTGCCGGATGTTCCGACGACGGTGTCGGGCCGTTGCCCACGCCCTGACCAGGGTGTCTTTCCGCTTTTCCCAATTTACTTGGAAATCCAAGCAAAATTGCAGGTCAAGTGGGGTTTCGCGGGAATGCCGCGTCATGGGTAACGTGCCTATGACGGCGCTCGCCGGGACACCTGTCACGCCCGATCCCGGCCGCGTCGCACCCACCCCGTGCGCAGGGTACGGATAAGGCGGAGAGCCGCACTGGCCTTACCGGCGAACCCGGGGGCCGGACCGACGGAGGAGCACGCACGTGACCGTGGAGAGCACTGCCGCGCGCAAGACGACGCGACGCAGCAGCGGCGCCAAGCGCACCACCGGCGCCAGCGCCGGAGCCAAGAAGGCCGCCCAGGCCGCCCCGGCCGGGGAGCCCGAGCTCGTTCAGCTGCTGACGCCCGAGGGCGAGCGCGTCCAGCACCCCGACTACGACATCGACCTGAGCGCCGAGGAGCTGCGCGGCCTCTACCGCGACATGGTCCTCACCCGCCGCTTCGACGCCGAGGCGACCGCCCTCCAGCGCCAGGGCGAGCTGGGCCTGTGGGCCTCGCTGCTCGGCCAGGAGGCCGCCCAGATCGGCTCCGGCCGGGCCCTGCGGGACGACGACTACGTCTTCCCCACCTACCGCGAGCACGGCGTGGCCTGGTGCCGCGGCGTCGACCCGACCAACCTGCTCGGCATGTTCCGCGGCGTGAACAACGGCGGCTGGGACCCCAACAGCAACAACTTCCACCTGTACACGATCGTCCTCGGCTCGCAGACCCTGCACGCCACCGGCTACGCCATGGGCATCACCAAGGACGGCGCGGACTCCGCCGTGCTCGCCTACTTCGGCGACGGCGCCTCCAGCCAGGGCGACGTCAACGAGTCGTTCGTCTTCTCCGCGGTCTACAACGCCCCGGTCGTGTTCTTCTGCCAGAACAACCAGTGGGCGATCTCCGAGCCCATCGAGAAGCAGACCCGCGTCCCGCTCTACCAGCGCGCCCGCGGCTTCGGCTTCCCCGGCGTCCGCGTCGACGGCAACGACGTCCTCGCCTGCCTGGCCGTGACCCGGTCGGCCCTGGAGCGCGCCCGCCGCGGCGAGGGCCCGACGCTCATCGAGGCCTTCACCTACCGCATGGCCGCCCACACCACCTCCGACGACCCGACCCGCTACCGCCGGGACGCGGAGCGCGAGGCGTGGGAGGCCAAGGACCCGATCCTGCGCCTGCGCGCGTACCTGGAGAAGGCCGGCCACGCCGACGCGGCCTTCTTCGAGGAGCTGGAGGCCGAGAGCGAGACGCTCGGCAAGCACGTCCGCGAGGTCGTCCGCGCCATGCCGGTCCCGGACCACATGGCGATGTTCGACCACACCTACGCGGACGGGCACGCGCTCGTCGACGAGGAGCGCGCCCAGTTCGCCGCCTACCAGGCGTCCTTCGCGGACGGAGAGACCGAGTAATCATGGCTGTTCAGAAGCTTCCCCTCGCCAAGGCGCTCAACGAGTCGCTGCGCAAGGCCCTGGAGACCGACCCGAAGGTCGTCGTCATGGGCCTCGACGTCGGCAAGCTCGGCGGTGTCTTCCGCATCACCGACGGCCTCCAGAAGGACTTCGGCGAGGACCGGGTCGTCGACACCCCGCTCGCCGAGTCCGGCATCGTCGGCACCGCGATCGGCCTCGCCCTGCGCGGCTACCGCCCGGTCGTGGAGATCCAGTTCGACGGCTTCGTCTTCCCGGCGTACGACCAGATCGTCACCCAGCTCGCGAAGATGCGGGCCCGCTCGCTCGGCACCGTGAAGATGCCGGTCGTCATCCGCATCCCGTACGGCGGCGGCATCGGCGCCGTCGAGCACCACTCCGAGTCCCCCGAGTCGCTCTTCGCGCACGTCGCGGGCCTCAAGGTGGTCACCCCGGCGAACTCCTCCGACGCCTACTGGATGCTCCAGCAGGCGATCCAGAGCGACGACCCGGTCATCTTCTTCGAGCCCAAGCGCCGCTACTGGGACAAGGGCGAGCTCGACACCGAGGCCATCCCCGGCGAGCTCCACAAGGCCCGGGTCGCCCGCGAGGGCACCGACCTCACCCTCGTCGCCTACGGCCCGATGGTGAAGACCTGTCTGGAGGCGGCCGCGGCCGCCGCCGAGGAGGGCAAGTCGATCGAGGTCGTCGACCTGCGCTCGATCTCCCCGCTCGACTTCGACACCATCCAGACCTCGGTCGAGAAGACCGGCCGTCTGGTCGTCGTCCACGAGGCGCCGGTGTTCTTCGGCTCCGGCGCGGAGATCGCCGCCCGGATCACCGAGCGCTGCTTCTACCACCTGGAGGCCCCCGTCCTGCGGGTCGGCGGCTACCACGCGCCGTACCCGCCGGCGCGCCTGGAGGAGGAGTACCTGCCGGGCCTGGACCGCGTGCTCGACGCCGTCGACCGCTCGCTGGCGTACTGAGGAGAGCACCGTGACGATCCGCGAATTCAAGATGCCCGACGTGGGCGAGGGCCTGACCGAGGCCGAGATCCTCAAGTGGTACGTCCAGCCCGGTGACACCGTCACCGACGGGCAGGTCGTCTGCGAGGTGGAGACGGCCAAGGCCGCCGTGGAGCTGCCGATCCCCTTCGACGGCACCGTCCACGAACTGGTCTTCCCCGAGGGCACCACGGTCGACGTCGGCCAGGTCATCATCTCGGTGAACGTGGGCGGCGCCGCCCCCGTCGAGGCCCCGGCCCCGGCGGCCCCCGCCCCCGCCCCCGAGGCGGAGCCGGCGGCCGAGGCCGAGGAGCCGCAGGGCCGCCAGCCGGTCCTCGTCGGCTACGGTGTGGCCGCCGCCTCCACCAAGCGCCGGGCCCGCAGGAGCGCGGGCGCCGCGCCCGTCTCCGTGCCGGAGCAGCTCAACGGGCACGGCACCGTGACCGCCGCGCCCCGGCCGCTGGCCAAGCCGCCGGTGCGCAAGCTCGCCAAGGACCTCGGCGTGGACCTGGCGGCGGTCGTCCCGACCGGCCAGGACGGCGTCATCACCCGCGAGGACGTGCACCGCGCCGCCGCCCCGGCCGCCCCCGCGGCGCCGGTCCAGGCGCCGGCCGCCCCGCAGGCCCCGGCCCCGGCCCCCGCCGCCCCGGTCCAGGCGCCCGTCGCCGTCGCCGCCGGCGACGCGCGGGAGACCCGGGTCCCGATCAAGGGCGTGCGCAAGGCCACGGCGGCGGCGATGGTCGGCTCGGCCTTCACCGCCCCGCACGTCACCGAGTTCGTGACCTTCGACATCACGCGCACGATGAAGCTGGTCGAGGAGCTCAGGGCCGACAAGGACATGGCGGGGCTGCGGATCAACCCGCTGCTGCTCGTCGCCAAGGCCGTCCTGGTCGCGATCCGGCGCAACCCGGAGATCAACGCGGCCTGGGACGAGGCGGCGCAGGAGATCGTCCTCAAGCACTACGTGAACCTGGGCATCGCCGCGGCCACCCCGCGCGGTCTGATCGTGCCGAACATCAAGGACGCGCACGCCCAGACCCTGCCGGAGCTGTCCCGCTCCCTGAGCGAGCTGGTCGCCACCGCCCGCGAGGGCAAGACCACCCCGGCGGCGATGCAGGGCGGCACCTTCACCATCACCAACGTCGGCGTCTTCGGCGTCGACACCGGTACGCCGATCCTCAACCCGGGCGAGTCCGCGATCCTCGCGGTCGGCGCGATCAAGCTCCAGCCCTGGGTCCACAAGGGCAAGGTGAAGCCGCGTCAGGTCACCACGCTCGCGCTCTCCTTCGACCACCGCCTGGTCGACGGCGAGCTGGGCTCCAAGTTCCTCGCCGACGTGGCCGCGGTCCTGGAGCAGCCGAAGCGGCTCATGACCTGGTCGTAGTCGTCCGGTTGGTCTGTTTCACGTGAAACATCCGGTGGTGGCGCCCGTCCACCACCGGATGTTCTGCTGTCCGGCATGGAGCGCACACCACTGGACCTGCACCTCGAACCGCCGCACGGCGCCGGGCCCGTACGCCTCGGCATGAGCTTCGACGAGGCCGTGGCGGCCGTCGTCCCCTGGGGCGAGCCCCGGACCCGCGTCCGGCCGGGGACGCGCCGGGGCGGCGTCTCCACCGCCTGCGCCGGCATCGGCGTCCAGGTGCACCTGGAGGAGGACGACCGGGTCACCGCCGTCGAGTTCTGGCGGCCGGGGGAGGGGCGGACGAGCGCCGCCCGCGTCCTGCTCGGCGGGCGGGACGTCTTCACCACCCCCGCCGACGAGCTGCTCGCCGGGTTCGACGTCCACGACGGCGACGGCGAGGACCCGTTCGTGCCCGGGCTCTCGCTCGGGTTCACGCGGCGGACCTCGCAGGAGGTGCCGCGGCGGCCCGACGGGCTGCCCGTCCACTTCACCTCCGTCCTCGTCGGCGGCGCGGACTACTACGACTTCCGGCTGCGCTGACCCGGGTCCCGCCGGACGGAGGTGAGGAGTCCGAGATCTGGACGCGGCTGTCGGACGCATCCCACTTGTATCTATGCTGTGCGCATGCCATCAGCCGCGCCCCCCTCCACCGAGCAGCCCGCCGACCGTCCCGTCAAGCAGCCGCCCGCCGCCGAGCGCGTCTACAGCCACGTCAAGCGCGCGGTCCTCGACCGCCGTTACGAGGGCGGGACGCTGCTCACCGAGGGGGAGCTGGCCCAGGCCGTGGGGGTGTCCCGCACCCCCGTCCGCGAGGCGCTGCTCAAGCTGGAGATGGAAGGGCTGCTGAAGCTCTACCCCAAGAAGGGCGCCCTCGTCCTCGCCGTCTCCGCCCAGGAGATCGCCGACGTCGTCGAGACCCGGCTCCTCGTCGAGGAGTTCGCCGTCCGCAAGGCCGTCCCCGCCCCGCCCGCGCTCCTCGCCCGCCTCGAAGAACTCCTGGCGCAGCAGCGGCGCGAGGCGGACGACGGCGACCTCGCCGACGTCGCCGTCACCGACCGCTGCTTCCACGCCGAGATCGTCCAGCACGCCGGCAACCAGATCCTGGCCCGCCTCTACGACCAGCTCCGCGACCGGCAGCTCCGCATGGGCGTCGCCGTGATGCAGGCCCACCCCGACCGGGTCGCCCAGAACATCACCGAGCACGCCGAGATCCTCGACCACCTCAGGGCCGGGGACGCGGAGGGCGCCGCCGCCGCCGTCCGCCGCCACCTCGGCCGCGTCGGCTCCCTGGTCCGGGGGGAGGACCGATGAGCGGCCGCACCGGCCACGGCTCCGCCGTCACCCTCCCCGGCGACCCGCCCGGCGGCCGCCGCGCCGCCCTCGTCTGGGGCGTCGGCGTCGCCGTCTACTTCGTCGCCGTCATCTTCCGCACCTCGCTCGGCGTCGCCGGACTCGACGCCGCCGACCGCTTCCACGTGGGCGCCTCCGCGCTCTCCACCTTCTCCATACTCCAGCTGCTGGTCTACGCGGGCATGCAGATACCCGTCGGCCTCATGGTCGACCGGCTCGGCACCAAGAAGGTCCTCGCCCTCGGCGTCGTCCTCTTCACCCTCGGCCAGCTGGGCTTCGCGCTCTCCCCGTCGTACCCCATGGCCCTCGCCTCCCGCGCCCTCCTCGGCTGCGGCGACGCCATGACCTTCATCAGCGTCCTCAGGCTCGGCGGCCGCTGGTTCCCCGCCCGCCGGGGCCCGCTGATCGCCCAGCTCGCCGGTCTCATCGGCATGGCGGGCAACCTGGTCTCGACCGTCGTCCTCTCCCGCGCCCTGCACGGCCTCGGCTGGACCACCACCTTCGTCGGCAGCTCGCTCGCCGGCATCCTGGTCCTGGTCCTGCTCCTCGTCCTCCTCAAGGACCACCCGGAGGGGCACGAGCCCGCCCCCGTCCCGCACGCGGGCGCCGCCTACGTCCGCCGGCAGATCGCCGCGGCCTGGCGCGAGCCCGGCACCCGGCTCGGCCTGTGGGTGCACTTCACCACCCAGTTCCCCGCGATGGTGTTCCTGCTCCTGTGGGGGCTGCCGTTCCTCGTCGAGGCGCAGGGGCTGTCCCGGGGCACGGCGGGCGAGCTGCTGACCCTCGTGGTGCTCTCCAACATGGCCGTCGGCCTCGCCTACGGGCAGATCATCGCCCGGCACGGCGGCGCCCGCGCCCCGCTCGCCCTCGGCACGGTCGCGGCCACCGCCCTGCTGTGGGCGGCCACGATCGCGTACCCCGGTGACCACGCCCCGATGTGGCTGCTCGTCACCCTCTGCCTGGTCCTCGGCGCCTGCGGACCGGCCTCCATGATCGGCTTCGACTTCGCCCGCCCGGCCAACCCGCCGGAGCGTCAGGGCACCGCCTCCGGCATCGTCAACATGGGTGGTTTCGTCGCCTCCATGACGACGCTGCTCGCCATCGGCGTGCTCCTCGACGCGACCGGCGACGACTACCGGATCGCGTTCTGCTCGGTCTTCGTCCTCGAAGCCCTCGGCGTCGCCCAGATCCTCCGGCTGAAGTCCCGCACCCACCGCCGCGAGCGCGAACGGCTCGTCGCCAGCCGCGTGGAGGCCGTCCACGTGCCGGTGTGAGGCCTCAGCTCGGCGTCACCGCGAAGCGGTCGAGGATCGCGGCGGCCAGCTCCGGGTCGCCCTCGACCTTGATCCGGTCGGCCACCTCGGCCGGCCGGACCCGGCCGCAGGCCAGCCGCACGTACGTCTCCCAGTCCGTCGCCAGCGTCACCGCCGGGCCCAGCGACGGCGCCCCGTCGATGGTGCCCCGCCCCTCCGCGTCCACCCGCACCGTCCGCAGGAACTCCACCGGCCCGGTCACGTCCACCACGACCGCCGACCCCGCCGGCGCGCCCGCGTCCTTCGCGACCACCTTCGGCAGCGCCTCCAGGAGCAGGTCCCGCGCCACGTACGCGCCCGGCGAGTCCAGGTTCCCCGGCACCCCGAGCGCGGTCCGCAGGTCCTGCTCGTGCACCCACGTGTCGAAGGCCCGCAGCCGGTAGCCCTGCTCCAGCGTCTGCTCCGCGCCCAGCGGCGCCCGGATGACGTGGTCGGGCGAGCGGTTCTCGTTGCGCAGCTGCCGGGCCCGGCGGATCAGGACGTACTCCAGCTCCGCCGTCATCTCCGGCGCCGTGTGGTGCCGCCGGACGTCGACCTGCACCTCCATGTAGCGGGCGAAGTCCGTGCGCACGTGGTACAGGTCGCGGGGGAGCGAGTGGATCGGCCGCGGGTCGCCGAGCATCTCCGTCTCCATGCCGATCACATGGGACACGATGTCGCGCACCGACCAGCCGGGGCACGGGGTCGCCCGGTTCCACTCGCCCTCCACGAGCGGCTGCACCAGCTCGGCTATCGCTTCGATGGAATGGGTCCAGGCGTCGGCGTGGTTCTGGAGGCTGGGATGGACGGTCACGGGACCCCTCGACGTTCTTCGGTGCGGGCTGAAAACACGACTGGGCGACGGTGGAATGGGAGGCTCGGACGCTAAGTTACGCTCCCCGGGAGCACCCCGGCAGTGCTTTCGTGTGACGATCGTAGGCCGGTGTTGACGGCTTCAACGCCAGGACGGTGGTAGTGTGCGCGCCTCGCTGATCCAGATCGCGGTAGACCCGGACGAACCGGTCGCCGACCGGCGGGCCCGCGCGGCCCGTCTCGTACGGGAGGAACACGGGGCCGCTGACCTCGTCGTCCTCCCCGAACTGTGGCCCGTGGGCGCCTTCGCCGCCGACCTCTTCGAGCCGGAGTCCGAACCCCTCCACGGCCCCACCTACAAGGCGATGGCCGCTGCCGCGCGGGACGCCGAGGTCTGGCTGCACGCCGGCTCCTTCGTCGAGGCCGCGGGCGGCGCCCTCTACAACACCTCGCTGGTCTTCTCGCCCGACGGCGAGCTCGTCGCCTCCTACCGCAAGATCCACCGCTTCGGCTTCGACCAGGGCGAGGCCCTCCTCATGGCCGCCGGCGAGGACCTGGTCACCTTCGACCTGCCGCACCTCACCGTCGGCGTCGGCACCTGCTACGACCTGCGCTTCCCCGAACTCTTCCGCGGCCTCGTCGACGCCGGCGCCGAAGCCTTCGTCGTCCCCGCCGGCTGGCCCGCCCGCCGCCGCGGCCACTGGCGGCTCCTCGCCCGGGCCCGCGCCGTCGAGAACCAGGCGTACGTCCTGGCCTGCGGTACGGCGGGCACCCACGCGGGCGTCGAACAGGCCGGCCACTCGCTGGTCGTCGACCCGTGGGGCGAGATCCTCGCCGAGGCGGGCCCCGACGAGGAGGTGCTGCGGGTCGTCCTGGACCCGGCGAAGCCCGCCGCGATCCGCGAGGACTTCCCGGCCCTCAAGGACCGCGTCCTCGGCGTCGCCGCGCCGCACCGGACGCGGGTCCGTTGAGCGCGACGTCCCCGGACGGCGCCGTCGCCGCCTTCGCCGGGCTCTTCGGGCCGCCGCCCGAGGGGCCCGCGATCCCCGTCGACTGGGCGGCCGTCGAGGAGTGGCTGGGCCTACCGCTGCCCGCCGACTACAAGGCGATCGCCGAGGTCTACGGCCCCCTCGACCTCGGCGAACGGCTCTGGCTCCAGACGCCGTACGCCCGCGACCGCGAGGGCTTCGACTACGGCCACTTCGTCGAGGAGTCCCGCCGCACGGCCCCCGGCGTCCTGCCCTTCGGCTGCACCCGCACCTCCGGCACCCTCTTCTGGGACACCGCCGCCTCCGACGACCCCGACGCCTGGCCCGTCCTCCTCCACGACCCGCACGCCGAGCGCGCCGGCCGCGACCCCTGGCGCCGCCTCGGCGTGACGCTGCTGCCCGCGCTCGCCCTGCTCGTGGACGAGGGCCTGCCCCGGACCCTCGCCCGCAGCGGCCTCGCCGGCGACTCCGCCGGCCCCTGGACGCCGCCACCGCGCCGCCCCGCGCCGACCGCCGCGCAGCGGGCCGCGTTCACCGGCGGCGGCACCGGCCTCGACACCCTCACCGCCCTCGTCCCGCCGCCCCCGGAGCCGTATCTCGGGGAGCGGGACTGGGCCTGGGCGCACGAACGCCTCGGCACCCGTCTGCCCGCGGAGTACGTCCGGCTGACGGAGACGTACGGCGGCGGCGTCTGGTGCGACTGGCTGCGCGTCAAGCTGCCGCTGGGCACCGGGGAGCACGACCTCGTGCCCTGGGCCCACTGGTGCACCGACAACTACCGCCGCCTGCGCGCGGGCTTCCCCGACCGGCATCCGCTGGCCGCCTGGCCCGAGCCCGGCGGGCTGCTGCCCTTCGCGAGCTCCATCGACGGCGACCAGCTGTGCTGGCTCACCGAGGGCGACGACCCGGACGCCTGGCCGCTGATCGTCTTCCCCCGCCACGACCGCCAGGGCTCGCCGCTCACCGGCACCCTCACCGGGGTCCTGCTCGCCTGGCTGCGCGGCGAACTCGACGTCGCGGGCCTGCCCGGCCTCGCGTACCCGCACGAGGACCCGCTCGACCTGATCACGTACGAGCCCCGGACGGACCCCCGCGCCCGCTAGGCCGACGGCCTCCGCTCAGGACGCCCGCTCGCCCGCGCCCGGTGCCGGCGCCGCCTTCTCCGGGGCGGGACGAGGCGGGGGATCAGTACTGGGTCTCCGCGATCAGGTGCTTCACCCGGGTGACCCCCGCCTTCACGGCACCCAGCCGGGTCAGCGCCGACCGGTCCACGCCCGCGAAGATCAGCGCCAGGGACAGGTCGCCGCCCTCCGCGCGGCCGGCGACCCGGACCGTGAGGCGGTGCTTCCTGCCGCGGCCGGTCTCCCGCACGGTGACGGTGACGCCCGGATCCTCGTCGTCGGGCAGCCGGCTGAGGGCGTAGCCGTTCTTGTCGAGGGCGGAGAGGCGGTAGTCGTCGCCCGCGAACCGCAGGTGCAGGGCGCGCTGGTCGAGGGTGATGCCCGCGCGGTTGCGCGACATGGGGACGACCCGGTCGCCGACGCGCAGGGTGGACCGGTTGAGGGTGGGCAGCTTCACGACGTCGGTGTGGATCCCGCGCGCCTCGAAGGAGGCCGTGGGGAGCATGCCGCCCCGCAGCTCGGAGACGACGGCCGCCTCCGCGTTGCTCCGGGGCAGCGGCGCGGTGAGGACGATCTCGCCGAACTCCCGCGAGACCCCCTTGAAGCCGGCCCGGTAGTCGTGCCGGTTCCCCTCCTTCCACCGGTGCAGCTCGAAGGGGGAGACGTCGGTGTGCATGATCCCTGTGTACCTCTCGGTCGAATCCCGGCAGCGGCTCGGTCGAACGGGCCCGGGGCGCCGCCACGGCCGCCGGTGCCGTCGTCCGGCCGGTGCAGGCGCACGGCCGTCGGTTCCCGTACCGGTGCGGTGGACCGGAGGCCGGCCCACGCCCCGTCAGGACCCCTCGCGCGGAGCCCCCGTGGCAGGACGACGCACCACACTGTGCAGGTGCGCCGTATGGTCCCCTGTCGCGGGTCCGGGCACAAGGCGCGACGGTCCCGGCCCCACACGGCCCCCACGCGGCACGGGGCCGGGCGGGGACGCCACTTCTCCCGGATTGGACCTGGGAACCACCGCTCCCGGCTCCCCAGACTGTGGCCATGATCACCGAGAACCCCGTCTCCCCGGACCCCGGAGTCCGCCGCGAGACCCTCGCCGTCCACCCGCCCCAGGTCGAGATCACCGGCAGCGTGCCGCTCGGCGTCCCCCTCCACCAGGGGCACGTCTTCGCCTTCGAGTCCGCCGACGACCTCGCCGCGTCGATGCGCTCCGGCGACTCCTTCCTCTACAGCCGCATGGGCAACCCCACCGTCCGCACCCTGGAGGAGGCCGTCGCCCGCCTGGAGGGCGCGGCCGGCGCGCTCTCCTTCGCCTCCGGGATGGGCGCCATCAACGCCGTCCTGCTCGGGCTGCTCTCCGGCGGCGGGCACGTCATCGCCCAGCGCTGCCTGTACGGCGGCACGTACGCGATGCTCACCGACCTCGCGGACCGCTGGGGCGTCGAGGTCACCCACGTCTCCGGCACGGACCCGGCGGAGGTCGCCGCCGCGCTGCGGCCCACCACCCGCCTCCTCTACCTGGAGACCATCGCCAACCCCACCACCCGCCTCTCCGACATCCCGGCCCTCGCCGCCGTCGCCCGCGAGGCGGGCGTCCCGGTCGCGGTCGACAACACCTTCGCCTCCCCGCTGCTCTGCCGCCCGCTCTCCCTCGGCGCCGACCTCGTCATCCACTCGGCCACCAAGTACCTCGGCGGCCACGCCGATGTCCTCGGCGGGGTCGTCGCCTGTGACGACCCCGAACTCCTCTCCCGGCTGCGCCACTTCGCCGTCGAGCTGGGCGCCTCCACCGACCCCTTCGCCGCCTGGCTGACCCTGCGCGGCATGCAGACCCTGTCGCTGCGGATGGAGCGCCACTGCGCCTCCGCCGCCGACCTCGCCGCCCGGCTCGCCGGCCACCCGGCGGTCGCCGCCGTCCGTTACCCCGGCCTGGCGGGCCACCCCGACCGGGAGATCGCCGAGCGGCTGCTGCCGGACGGCGCCGGCGGCGTGATCTCGCTGGACATCGAGGGCGGCCGGGACGCCGGCCGGGCCTTCGTCGAGGCGGTCCGGCTGGCCTCCCTCTCGGTCTCCCTCGGCGACGTCAAGACCCTGGTCATGCACCCGGCGTCCACCTCGCACCGCCAGCTCGACGCCACCGCCCTGGAGGCGGCCGGCATCGGCCCCGGCACGGTCCGCCTCTCGGTCGGCATCGAGCACGTCGAGGACCTGTGGGCGGACCTGGACCAGGCCCTCGGCAAGGCGTCCGCCGTCTAGTCCTCCCGCTCGGCCATCCGGATCACGCACACCGCCACCGCGATCAGCAGGGCCGCGTCGGCGTCCTCGCGGACCACGTCCACCGCGTACGTGTCCCGGACGCGGAGCCACCGGCGGGAGATGTGGGCGAGGAGTTCGCCGTCGTACTCGACGGCGAACTCCCGGTCCAGGATCCGCCCGCTGACGTCCAGTTCGGTGCCGTCGGCGAGCGTGACCCGGTAGTGGTTGCGCAGCAGCGAGAGGCGCTTGCGGCGCACGGTCGCGAGCGGCCGCTCGTCCCGCTCGATCGTCATCGCGTCCCGCAGGCTGAAGAACTTCTCCCGCAGGGTGACGAGCACCCGCCCGTCGGGGTCCTTCAGCTCCAGCGTGTCCCGCAGCCGCAGCGCCTTGCCGTCGACGAGGAAGGCGTGCCGGCCGTCCTCGTCCTCGATCCAGTAGTCGTCACCGATCGCGAAGATCTTGTCCCGCACGAGGTATTTCATGGGGATATGTCTCCCCTTCCGCTGTTTCACGTGAAACAACGGGCCCGCCGTTTCACGTGAAACAGCGAGCCCGCGTGAGGAGGGAGCCGCGCGAGGGGAGGAGCCGTGCGAGGGGGCGGTCTCACTCGAAATAGCGGGTGAAGGCGTCCGGGCCGGTGCCGAGCACCTCCCCGAAGGGCGCGTCGAGCTGATGGACCAACAGCGCGGTGAAGGCGATGAACCCGGAGAGGCCCATCACCATCACCACATGGGTCCGGGTGCGGTGGATCCCGAAGATGAACATGAAGGCGAGGGTCAGGACCCCGCCGATGATCAGGCCCGCCCACAGCACCGGCGAGAGCCTCTCCTGCGCGGCCGCCTCCCGCCCGCGCCGGGCGTCGTCCACGTACCCGAGCTGGGCGAGCACCTCCTGCGCGGCGATCTGCTGCGAGACGGTGGCGGTGTCGTCGACCTCGCCGGCCCGCCGGAGCTGTTCGAGCAGCAGCCAGCCGGACGGGTCGAGCGGCTGCCGGGCGGCCATCATCGGCCACTCGACGTCCACGACGTGCCCGGCGTACGTCCGGGCCGCCACCCGCAGCGGCTCGCGCCGGTCCTCGGGGAAGGCGTCCGCCAGCAGATACGTCTGGTGCAGGGCGCTCGCCTCCGCCTGGGCGTGGTCGGAGGCGGCGGCCCGGGTGTCCCAGACGGAGACCAGGCAGAGGCCGAGGACGATCGCGTAGAGGACCGAGACCATCATGGCGATGTACTCGGCGACGTCCTCGCGCGGCTCCTCGTCCGCGGGGGAGGGGAAGAGCCGGGTCTTGAGGACGACGGCGAGCGCGCCGAGCAGCGCGACGCCGATGACGACGACGAGCGTTTCGAGCAGGGCCACGGGTCAGGACCTCCGGTTGCCGAGGAGCGCGGCGGCGAGGGCCGCCGGCACGAGGATGAGCAGCAGCATCACGACGACCCCCATCTCGTCCGCCTCCCGCCCGCGCCGCCGCAGCCGCCCGAGGAACCCCTCGGTGACGCCCCCGTCGGCCCGCCGCGCGGCCTCCGTGGACGGCGAGTCGGCGGAGGGCGAGTCGGTGGACGGCGAGTCGGCGGTGGAGGACGAGTCCGCGGGCGGGACGGCGGGGGCGGCGCCCCTTTCCCGCGCGGCCGCCTCCGGCGCGCCCGGCGGCGGCGCCACCCGCCCCGCGCCCGCCCCGTCCCCGGACACCCCGGCGGCCCCGGGCACGGCCCCCGCGCCCCCGGCCGCCTCGGCTCCGCCCGCCTCCGCCCCGTCCCCGCCGACGCCGTCCCCGGCGGCCGGCGGAGCGTCAGGACCGGGTGGCCCGGCGGGCATCACACCGCTGAGGGGCGGAACGGCCGCGGGCGGCCCCGCAGCAGCGCCGAAGCTCCCGAGCACCCCACCGGCCCCCGGCACCCCGCCGGCCCCCGGCACCACACCGACCCCGGGTGCTCCACCGGCCCCCGGCACCGCACCGGCCCCCGGCACCGCACCAACCCCCGGCGCTCCACCGACCCCCGCCACGGCTTGTCCCGACACCCCCGCCGGCCCCGTCGCCCCCGCCGCCCCCGTCGGCCGTGCGGGCCGTGCCGGTCTCGCCGGCCGCGTGGCCTCCGGCACGGTGAAGGAGGCTCCGGCGCGCGCGGTGAGGACCGGCGCGGGGACCCGGCGTCCGTCGGGGGCGTAGGTGCCGACCCGGTCGGTCCCGGTGGCCAGGCCGGTGCTGCGGTGCGCACCGGCCGGCCGCCGCACCGTCGCGGTGCAGCGCGCCGAGGCGCCGGGCGCGAGCAGCGGCACGAGGCCGGGCCGTCCGCCGCAGTCCACGCCCCCGGCGGAGAGCCGGAGCGCGGGATCGGTGACGCGCACGTCGTACAGGGCCCGGTTCCCCCGGTTGGTGACGGTGTACGTGAGGGCGGCCTCGCCCGCCGGGCCGGGGCCGGAGCCAGAGGCGGCCCGGGGCGGGGCCACGCGCACCCGCTCGTGGAGGACCAGGGACCCGAGGATCCCGGCGTACCCGGTGCGGTCGGTCGCGACGGCGGTCAGCGCGAGGGAGGGGATCCGGCCCTCGGCGCGGACGGTGGCGGTGCGGGCCCCGGGCAGGGCGCGGAAGCGGGCGGCGCACTCCATGGAGGTGAGCCCGACGAGGGTGGGGCGCGGACAGCGCACGGCGACGCCCGACGGGAGCCCGGGATCGCGCACCCGTACCCCGTGCAGATCGGCCCCGCCCCGGTTGACCAGCCGGTACCGCTTCACCACCCGGGCCCCGGCCCGTACGGCGACCGGCCGCTCCCCGCCGGCCGCCCGCCCGTTGACGGTGACGTCCAGCCGCAGCGCCCTGTCCCCCGCCCCGCCGGCCCGCGCCTCCCGGGGGCCGGCGAGCACGAGGCAGGGCAGCACGAGGACCCCCACGAGGAGCCCGGCCCCGATCCGAACGCCTCGCCTCCCCCGGAAGCGGGAGTAATCCGATGATCTGCCCGCACGCGTCATGGGCCCATGCCACCGCCCGCCCCGCCGCACCCCCCGCCCGGGACACGCGGACACCCCCCGCCCGGCCGCACCGATCCACCCGTACGCCCGCACGCCCGTCCGCCCCTGGACGGATGGCAAGCTTGAACCATGAACGATGCCGCCCCGGCGCCCACCCCCGCGCCCGCCCCCCGTTCCCGTGCCCGCGTCCGTGCCCCCGAGCTGATCGGCAAGGGCGGCTGGCTCAACACGGGCGGAGACGACCTCACCCTCGCCGACCTGCGAGGAAAGATCGTCCTCCTGGATTTCTGGACCTTCTGCTGCATCAACTGCCTGCACGTCCTCGACGAGCTGCGGGAGCTGGAGGAGAAGCACCGGGACACGCTCGTGATCGTCGGCGTGCACTCGCCGAAGTTCGTGCACGAGGCGGAGCACCAGGCCGTCGTGGACGCCGTGGAGCGGTACGAGGTGCACCACCCGGTCCTGGACGACCCCGAGCTGGCGACGTGGAAGCAGTACGCGGTGCGGGCCTGGCCGACGCTGGTGGTGATCGACCCGGAGGGGTACGTCGTCGCGCAGCACGCGGGGGAGGGCCACGCCAACGCGATCCGGACCCTCGTGGAGGAGCTGGAGGCGGAGCACGAGGCGAAGGGGACGCTGCGGCGCGGGGACGGGCCGTACGTGCCGCCGGAGCCGGTCGCGACCGACCTGCGGTTCCCGGGGAAGGCGATCAGGCTCGCCGACGGCAACCTCCTCGTCTCGGACACCACCCGCCACCAGCTGGTCGAGCTCGCCGCCGACGGGGAGACCGTGGTGCGGCGGATCGGCGGCGAAGGGGTCTTCCGGGAGCCGCAGGGGCTGGCGGCGCTGCCGGACGGGACGGTCGTCGTCGCGGACACCGTGCACCACGCGCTCCAGCGGTTCGACCCGGCGACGGGCGCGGTGGAGCGGATCGCGGGCACCGGGAAGCAGTGGTGGCAGGGGTCCCCGACCTCGGGCCCGGCGCTCGACGTGGACCTGTCCTCGCCGTGGGACGTGGCCTGGTGGCGGGGCAAGGTGTGGATCGCCATGGCCGGCGTGCACCAGATCTGGACGTACGACCCGGAGAGCGGGACCGTCGAGGTCGCGGCCGGGACGACGAACGAGGGGCTCGTCGACGGGCCCGGCGCCGAGGCGTGGTTCGCGCAGCCGTCGGGCCTCGCGGCCGCCGGGGACCGCCTGTGGATCGCCGACTCGGAGACCAGCGCCCTGCGGTTCATCGACACCGACGGGCACGTGCACACCGCCGTCGGCACCGGCCTCTTCGACTTCGGGCACCGGGACGGCGCCGCCGGTCAGGCGCTCTTCCAGCACCCGCTGGGCGTGACGGCCCTGCCCGACGGCTCGGTCGCGGTCTCCGACACGTACAACCACGCCCTGCGCCGCTACGACCCGGCCACCGGCGAGGTCACCACCCTCGCCACCGACCTGCGCGAGCCCAGCGACGCCGTCCTGGACGGCGACGAGATCGTGGTCGTCGAGTCGGCCCGCCACCGCCTCACCCGGCTGCGGCTCCCCGAGGAGGCCGTGCGGGTGGAGGCGGTCGCGCACCGCACGCGGCGCGAGGCCACCGACGTCGCCCCCGGCGCCTTCCGGCTGGACGTCGTCTTCCAGGCGCCGACGGGCCAGAAGCTGGACGAGCGGTACGGCCCCTCGACCCGTCTCCTGGTCTCCTCGACCCCGCCGGAGCTGCTGCTCTCCGGCGAGGGCACGGGCACGGACCTCTTCCGCGACCTGGAGCTGAACCCGGACGTCACCGAGGGCGTCCTGCACGTCTCCGCGATGGCCGCCTCCTGCGACGACGACCCCGCCAACGAGTACCCGGCCTGCCACGTCCACCAGCAGGACTGGGGCGTCCCGGTGAAGCTCACCGCCGACGGCGCCTCCCGCCTCCCGCTGATCCTCGCGGGCATGGACGGCTGACGCGTCCGCGGACCGGAGAGGGCCCCGCTCGCCACGGCGAGCGGGGCCCTTCGTCCGTGCCGGGGGGTCAGCCCTCCAGGAAGGCGACCAGGGCGTTGGCGAGGAGGTAGGGGTCCTCGGCGCCGCACAGCTCGCGGGCGCTGTGCATGGAGAGGATCGCGACGCCGATGTCGACGGTCGTGATGCCGTGGCGGGCGGCGGTGATGGGGCCGATCGTGGTCCCGCAGGGCATGTCGTTGTTGGAGACGAACGTCTGCCACGGCACGCCCGCCTTCTCGCAGGCGGCGGCGAAGACCGCGCGGCCGGTGCCGTCGGTGGCGTACCGCTGGTTGACGTTGACCTTGAGGATCGGGCCGCCGTTGACGCGCGGGTGGTGGGTCGGGTCGTGCCGCTCCGCGTAGTTGGGGTGGACGGCGTGGCCGGTGTCGGAGGAGAGGCAGACGGTGCCGGCGAAGGCGCGGGCGCGGTCCTCGTAGCCGCCGCCGCGCGCGTACACGGAGCGCTCCAGGACGGTGCCGAGGAGCGGGCCCTGGGCGCCGGTGTCGGCCTCGGAGCCGTTCTCCTCGTGGTCGAAGGCGGCGAGGACCGGGATGTACGGGAGGTCGTCGCGGCCCGCGAGGGAGGCGAGGGCGGCGACGCCGGCGTGGACGGAGAGCAGGTTGTCCATGCGCGGCCCGGCGACGAGCTCGCGGTCGCGGCCGAGGTAGGCGGGGGCGTCGACGGCGTGGACCATGAGGTCCCAGCCGGCCACGTCCTCGGCGTCGACGCCGGCCTCGCCGGCGACGAACTCGATCAGGTCGCCCTCGTGGACCTCGCCGGTGCCCCACACGGGCTGCATGTGGCGCTGGCGGTCGAGCTTGAGCCCGTCGTTGGCGGAGCGGTCGAGGTGGATGGCGAGCTGCGGGACGCGCAGCAGCGGCCGGTCGACGTTGACGAGGCGGTGGCCGCCGTCGCGGAGGGTGAGCCGGCCGGCGAGGCCGAGGTCGCGGTCGAGCCAGGTGTTGAGGAGGGTGCCGCCGTAGATCTCCACGGCGACCTGCCGCCAGCCCTGCGCGCCCATGTCGGGGCGGGGCTTGACGCGCAGGTTGGGGGAGTCGGTGTGGGCGCCGACGATCCGGTACGGGGTGTGCGGGGTGGCGCCCGCGGGCACGTACCAGGCGATGATCGCGCCGCCGCGGGTGACGAACTTCCCGCCGCTGGTCCCGTCCCACGCCGCGGTCTCCTCGACCCGGCGGAAGCCCGCCTTCTCCAGCCGCTCGGCGGCGTTCGCCACCGCGTGGTACGGCGAGGGGGACGCCGAGAGGAAGGTCATCAGGTCATCGGTGTGCCCGGGACCGAAGGGCGTGGTCGCCGGCCGGGAAGCTGCGCTGCTCATGCGCCCCACCTTACGGGGGAGCCCCTCGGGCGCGGTGGGGCCGGTGGCCCGCCGGGCGCCCGCGGCCCCGTGTCCCCGGGAGGGCGCCCCGGGGCCGCCCCGCCACGGGAAAGCGGAACGGCCCGCCCCCCTCCCCGGGGACGGGCCGTTCCCGTATGGACCAGGCGCGCTGCTAGAACGCGGCCTCGTCCAGGTCCATCAGGCCGCCGTCCACGCCCTCGGCGAGGAGGCGCTCGGTGGAGACGCCGGGCAGGACGTTGGCGGCGAAGAACTTCGCGGCCGCGATCTTGCCCTGGTAGAAGGCGACGTCCTTGCCGGAGGCGCCGGCGGCGAGCTTCTCGGCGGCGACGGCGGCACCGCGCAGCAGCAGGTAGCCGACGACGACGTCACCGGAGGCCATGAGCAGGCGGGTGGTGTTGAGGCCGACCTTGTAGATGTTCTTGACGTCCTCGCCGGTGGCGGTGAGGTCGGTGATCATCTTGCCGACGATCGCCTCCAGGTCGACGGCCGCCTTGGCGAGCGCGTCGCGGGCGCCGGCCAGCTCCTCGCCGCCGGTGCCGGTGGCGAGGAACTTCTTGATCTCCTCGGAGAGGGTGTTCAGGGAGGCGCCCTGGTCGCGGACGATCTTCCGGAAGAAGAAGTCCTGGCCCTGGATGGCGGTGGTGCCCTCGTAGAGGGTGTCGATCTTGGAGTCCCGGATGTACTGCTCGATCGGGTACTCCTGGAGGAAGCCGGAGCCGCCGAAGGTCTGGAGCGACTGCGCGAGCTGCTCGTAGCCCTTCTCGGAGCCGTAGCCCTTCACGATCGGCAGGAGCAGGTCGTTGAGGCCGTGGAGCGCCTTGGCGTCCTCGCCGGCCGCCTCCTTGAGCTGGATGGCGTCCTGCACGGAGGCCGTGTAGAGGACGAGGGAGCGCATGCCCTCGGCGTACGCCTTCTGCGTCATCAGCGAGCGGCGCACGTCGGGGTGGTGGGTGATGGTGACCTTGGGCGCGTTCTTGTCCATGAAGTTCGCCAGGTCGGTGCCCTGGACGCGCTCCTTGGCGTACTCCAGGGCGTTGAGGTAGCCCGTGGAGAGGGTGGAGATCGCCTTCGTGCCGACCATCATGCGGGCGAACTCGATGATGAGGAACATCTGGCGGATGCCGTCGTGCTTGTCGCCGATGAGCCAGCCCTTGGCGGGGTGCTTGTCGCCGAAGGTCATCTCGCACGTGTTGGAGGCCTTGAGGCCCATCTTGTGCTCGACGTTGGTGGCGTAGACGCCGTTGCGGGCGCCGAGCTCGCCGGTCTCCCAGTCGAACTCGTACTTCGGGACGAGGAAGAGGCTCAGGCCCTTGGTGCCGGGGCCGGCGCCCTCGGGGCGGGCGAGGACGTAGTGGAGGATGTTCTCCTCCATGTCGTGCTCACCGCTGGTGATGAAGCGCTTGACGCCCTCGATGTGCCAGGAGCCGTCCTCCTGCTGGATCGCCTTGGTGCGGCCGGCGCCGACGTCGGAGCCGGCGTCGGGCTCGGTGAGGACCATCGTGGAGCCCCAGCGGCGCTCGACGGCGATCTGGGCGGCCTTCTTCTGCTGCTCGTTGCCCTCGGTGTAGAGGATGCCGGCGAAGGCGGGGCCGGAGGAGTACATCCAGATGGCCGGGTTGGAGCCGAGGAGGAGCTCCGCGTAGGCCCAGATCAGGGAGCGCGGGGAGACGGTGCCGCCGATCTCCTCGGGGATGCCGAGGCGCCAGTACTCGGACTCCATGAAGGCGTTGTACGAGGCCTTGAAGGTGGCCGGGACCGGGGCGGTGTTGGTCTCCGGGTCGAAGACCGGCGGGTTGCGGTCGGCGTCGGCGAAGGACTCGGCCAGCTCGTTCTCGGCGAGGCGGCGGATCTCGTCGAGGATGCTCTTGGCGGTGTCGACGTCCATCTCCTCGAACGGACCGGTGCCGTACACCTTGTCGCGGCCGAGCACCTCGAAGAGGTTGAACTCGATGTCGCGGAGATTCGACTTGTAGTGCCCCATGGCGACGGCTCCGTAAGGCTCGGGGAGGGAGGTTCCTCGTACACGTACCGGCGAGTAGCAAAACGCTCTCTCCGATGATGCTACCCGCCAGTAATAAGTTGCAACCCCTATCCGGACATCTGTGACGTCAATCGCGCGCGCCGGTGGAGGGCGGCCGCCGCGCCCGCGACCCGGTGGCGCGGAGACGCGCGGGCGGGCGGGGCGCGTGACCGGACCGGCACTTCCTGTGACCGGAGCTCGATCGCCGCGTACGACGAGGCCGGCGGCGCCTTCCCGCCGGGCCCCGCGCGGTGCCCCCGCGCCGCGAGGTGACCGGCCCGTAGGGGTCCTGGCGGGGCGGGGCGCTCGATAGGCTGGGGCTCATGTACGGCTACGAGCAGAACCCGGGTGCCCAGCAGCAGTACGCGCCGCCCCAGCAGGGGCAGTACGCGCCGCCGCAGGCCGGCATGCAGGCGGGGATGCCGGGCGGCGGATACGCCCAGCAGCAGCCCCCGCTGTACCCCGAGCCCTCGCCGCCCTCCCTCGCCGACGCCGTACGCGCCTTCACCACCGGCACCCTGGCCGCCGAGGACTTCCAGCAGATCTTCGCGACCTCGAAGGTCTACTGCCCGCGCGGCGACAACCCCGGCTTCCTCGCCCTGCACAACACCCAGCAGCCGGTGATCCCGATGTTCACCTCGCTGAAGGAGCTGCGGCGGTACGCGGGCAAGGAGTCGAAGTACTTCGTGATCACCGGTGCCGAGGTGATCGACCTGCTCCCGACCGGCTACGGCTTCGTCCTCGACATGGAGGGCGACCACCGGATCGTCTTCGACGCGAAGGCCGTGGAGCAGATGGTGGAGTTCGCGATGCGGCGGATGTACGGCTGACCGACCCTGGAGTCGGGAGAAGGAGAGCCCTGGAGCCGGGGGAGAGAGCGCCCCGGAGTCAGGGGGAGAGCGCCCGGGAGGAATTCCTCCCGGGCGTTCCGCGTTCCGGGTGGCAGGAAGTTCAGCATTCAACTAAAGTGGGGGTACGAGGCCGGAAGGCCCCCCGTGCCCGAGGCCGCATCAGGAGGTCCACCATGCCCGCCGTGACCGTCGAGAACCCGCTCACCCTGCCGCGCGTCGTCGCATCGGCCGACGCCGTCCCGCGTCCCGTGCTCGCCGTCACCACGGCCCCCCAGGGCTTCGAGGGCGAGGGCTTCCCGGTGCGCCGGGCGTTCGCGGGGATCAACTACCAGTACCTCGACCCGTTCATCATGATGGACCAGATGGGCGAGGTGGAGTACGCGCCCGGCGAGCCCAAGGGAACCCCCTGGCACCCGCACCGCGGCTTCGAGACCGTCACCTACATCATCGACGGCACCTTCGACCACCAGGACTCCAACGGCGGCGGCGGCACCATCACCAACGGCGACACCCAGTGGATGACCGCCGGCTCCGGCCTCCTGCACATCGAGGCCCCGCCGGAGTCCCTCGTCGTCAGCGGCGGCCTCTTCCACGGCCTCCAGCTGTGGGTCAACCTCCCCGCCGCCGACAAGATGATGGCCCCCCGCTACCAGGACATCCGCGGCGGCCAGGTCCAGCTCCTCACCTCCCCCGACGGCGGCGCGCTGCTCCGCGTCATCGCCGGCGAGCTCGACGGGCACCAGGGCCCCGGCATCACCCACACCCCGATCACGATGATCCACGCCACCCTGCGCCCCGGCGCCGAGATCACCCTGCCCTGGCGCGAGGACTTCAACGGCCTCGCGTACGTCATGGCCGGCCGCGGCACCGTCGGCGCCGAGCACCGCCCGATCCACCTCGGCCAGACCGCCGTCTTCGGCCAGGGGGGCTCGCTGACCGTCCGCGCCGACGAGAAGCAGGACTCCCACACCCCGGACCTGGAGGTCGTCCTCCTCGGCGGCCGCCCGATCCGCGAGCCCATGGCCCACTACGGACCGTTCGTCATGAACACCCAGGCCGAACTCCGCCAGGCCTTCGAGGACTTCCAGGCCGGCCGCCTCGGCACCGTCCCGGCGGTCCACGGCATGGGCGAGTAGGCGGCCGCGCCGATGTGACGGGCCGTCGCCCGGACGGCCCGTCACGTCCGCGTCGCGCGAGCACCGGTGTGATCTTATGGACGGGTGGAGACGAGTCGAACGCCGCTGCTTCCCGAACCCGCCCGCAAGCTCGCCGCCTGGTGCGCCGTGGCACTGCTCGTCGCGGGGGTCGTCGCCGTCTTCATCTGGCTGTGCGTGGTCTTCAAGGCCGCCGTGACGCCGGTGCTCCTCGCCATCCTCGGGACGGCGCTGCTCGGGCCGCTCTACCGGCGGCTGCTGCGGATGAAGGTGAGCAAGTCCCTCTCCGCCGCCGTCACCGTCCTCGCCGTCCTCCTCGTCGTCGGCGGAGCCACGTACATCGTGGTCGCCGCCCTCATCGAGACCGGTGACCAGATCCTCGCCTCGCTGCGGCGGGCC
Source organism: Streptomyces sp. NPDC035033 (assembly GCF_040636735.1). Classification (NCBI taxonomy): domain Bacteria; kingdom Bacillati; phylum Actinomycetota; class Actinomycetes; order Kitasatosporales; family Streptomycetaceae; genus Streptomyces; species Streptomyces sp. NPDC035033. The sequence continues at coordinate 229,149 of NZ_JBEZUZ010000001.1, forward strand.
GCCCTCGACATCGCCGAGCACTTCGGCGCCGCCGGCACCTCCCTGGAGGACCTGGCCGAGAACGCCAGGACCCTCCTGGAGAAGTTCGGCGGCACCGCCGCCTCCGGGGTGATCTCCGGGCTCAGCGTGGTCGGCCAGATGCTCGCCACCGCCGTCCTCGCCCTCCTCCTCATCTTCTTCTTCCTCCGCGACTCCGACCGCGCCGTCGGCGCCCTGCGCGCCTTCGTCCCGTCCGGCACCGCCGACACCGCCGAGGCCATGGGCCGCCGCGCCTTCGAGGCCGTCGAGGGCTTCATGCGCGGCACCACCCTCGTCGCCTTCGTCGACGCCGTCCTCATCGGCATCGGACTGCTCGTCCTCCAGGTCCCCGGCGCGATCGGGCTCGCCGCGCTCGTCTTCGTCACCGCCTACATCCCCTACCTCGGCGCCTTCCTCTCCGGCGCAGTCGCCGTCCTCGTCGCCCTCGCCGACCGCGGCTTCGTCATCGCCCTGTGGGTCCTCGGCGTCGTCCTCGCCGTCCAGGTCATCGAGGGCAACGTCCTCCAGCCGATGGTCCAGAGCCGCACCGTCCAGATGCACCCGGCCGCCGTCATGCTGGCCATCACCGCCGGCGCCTCCGTCGCCGGCGTCCTCGGCATGCTCCTCGCCGTCCCCCTCACGGCCGCCGCCACCGGCGTCCTCGGCGTGCTCCGCGCCCGGTACGGGACCTCCCGGCCGGCACCGGAGGAGGCCGGCTAGGAGACCGGCGCGGCGCCCGGTTCGAAGGACTTCAGCATGGCCTCCAGGGCCGCCTGGTCGGGGCCGACGAAGGGGTCGGCGTCCGGCGCCTCCGCCAGCGTCCCCAGCATCCGGTCCGTCATCCGCACGGCCGGCGGCAGATGGGTGGACAGCACGATCTCCGGGTCCATCGCCCGCAGCGGCTCCAGGGTCGCCCGGTACTTCTCCGGGTCCACCACGTGCACCCACGGGCTGTCGAGCGTCGCCCACATCAGCTGCGTCCCGCGCAGCTCCTCCGGCTTCAGGTCGCTCGCGTGTCCGCTCTCGGCGAGCTCGGCGGTCGGCATCGGGCCGCCGAAGCAGTCCGAGCTGAAGCAGGTCCGGGTCCGGTCGTCGTAGAAGCCGACGGTCGCCGGGCTGTCGAAGAGCGGCGGCCGGAAGGCGTGCAGGACGCGGTCCCCGACGTCCAGGGACTGCCCCGGGTTGAGGAAGTACACCCGGTCCATGGGCAGCGCCCGCTCGGTCGACATGATGCCGAAGCCGAGGAAGGTGGTCACCACGCGCGCGCGTGGGGCGGCCTCCAGGAGCTCGAAGATCCCGCCCGTGTGATCGCGGTCCGGGTGGGTGAGCCAGATCCAGCGCACGTCCGCCGGGTCGATCACCGTGGCGAGCACGGCGCCGAAGTCCCGGTCCGCGATCGACAGTCCGGTGTCGACGACGACGGGCTCGGCGGCGGTCAGCACGTACGCGTTGACGGGGACGTGTCCCATCCCCGGCACTTCCAGGCTGTCGGCCAGGACAGTGGTGTCACTGCCGACCTTGTGGGTGTCCATGACCAGCTCCGTGGTCCCCCCGGGCGGCCGTACGACACCAGTCTCCGCCGTCCGGGTGAGCGGCGCGCGCCGGAGGGCGTGCGCGTCCGGCACGGCCCCGCTACCCGCAGCAGCCCTCCGGCCCCGCCGGCTCCGTCAGTTCGAACCAGATCGTCTTGCCCTCGCCGCGCGGCTCCACGCCCCACGCGTCCGCCAGCATCTCCATCAGCACCAGGCCGCGCCCGCTGGAGGCCATCTCGCCGGGATGGCGCTTGTGCGGCAGCTCGTCGCTCGCGTCGGAGACCTCCACGCGCAGCCGGCGGCCCTTGTCGCCGCAGCCGACCTCGGCGGTCAGCAGCGCGTCGCCGTCCGTGTGGACCAGGACGTTGGTGACCATCTCGGAGACCATCAGGACGGCCGCGTCGAGCTGGTCCCCGTCGGCCCAGTCGTGCAGCAGCTGCCGGACCTGCTCGCGCGCCTCCGCGATCCGCTCCGGCTCCGCCTGGGCGATCGTCATCAGGGTGCGGCGCGGGGCCTCCCGCACCGTCGTGGCCGGCCGGCGGGAGAGCAGCAGGACGGCGATGTCGTCCTCGCGCCGGTCCGCGAGCGGGCCGGTGGTGTGGTGCGAGCCGGGCCCGTGGACGGCCTCCACGAGGGTGTCGGCCAGCTCCTCCAGGTCGTCGCCCCGGTGCTCCTCCAGGAGCCGCCGGACCCGCTCCCAGCCGCTGTCGAGGTCGTGCCCGCCGGTCTCCAGGAGCCCGTCGGTGCAGATCATCAGGGTCTCGCCGGGTTCCAGGGTGAGCCGGGTGGTCGGATAGTCGGTGTCGGGGTCGATGCCGAGCGGCAGACCGCCGGCCGTCGGCCGCAGCAGAACCGTTCCGTCGACCATGCGCACCGCCGGGTCCGGATGGCCCGCCCGCGCGATGTCCACCGTCCCCGACGCCAGGTCCACCTCCAGGTACAGGCAGGTCGCGAAGCGCGGCCCGCCGCCCGGCGCGTCCTCGCCCCCGTCGTACCCGTCGTTGACCCCGTACAGGAACCGCGAGGCCCGCGAGAGCACCGCGTCCGGCCGGTGCCCCTCGGAGGCGTACGCCCGCAGCGCGATCCGCAGCTGCCCCATCAGCGCCGCCGCCCGCACGTCGTGCCCCTGGACGTCCCCGATGACCAGCGCGATCCGGCCGGGGGAGCCGCCCGCCGGGCCGCGCGTGCCGCCGGGCAGCCGGATCATGTCGTACCAGTCGCCGCCGACCTGGAGCCCGCCGCCGGTCGGCACGTACCGCGCCGCCACCCGGATCCCCGGGATCCCCGGCCCCAGCACCGGCATCATCGTCCGCTGGAGCCCCAGCGACAGCTCCCGCTCCGACTCCGCCACCCCGGCCCGGGCCAGCGCCTGCGCCAGCATCCGCGCCACCGTCGTCAGCACCGACCGCTCGTCGGGCGTGAACGCCACCGGGTGCTTGAACGCCGCCATCCAGGCGCCCATCGTCCGCCCCGCCACCACCAGCGGCACGAACGCCCACGACTGCCGCTCGAACGGCTCCGCCAGCGGCCACGTCGTCGGGAAGCGGCGCCGGTACTCCTCCGGGGACGGCAGGTAGATCGCCCGCCCGGTCCGCACCACCTCCGCCGCCGGGTAGTCCGTCGCCAGCGACATCGACGTGAAGGGGCCCTCGTCGCCGTCCCGCTGCCCGTGGTGCCCGATCACCGTCAGCCGTTCGCCCGACATCCCGAAGACCGCGAGCCCGTCCGGCGAGAACCCCGGCATCGACAGCGAGGCCGCCACCCGCAGCACCTCCGCCGTGGACCGCGCCTCCGCGAGCGCCCGCCCCGCGTCCAGCAGGAACGCCTCGCGCGAGCGCCGCCAGTCGCCGGTGATCGGCGTGTGCGGCCCGGCCGTCCCCGGCTGCGGCTCGGCCACCTCCTGGAGCGTGCCGACCAGCTGGTAGTCGTTCCCCTCGATCAGCGGCTTGGACCGGCTCCGCACGGTCCGGATCACCCGGCCCTGCTCGTCCATGATCCGCAGCCGGGCCTCGGCGAGCGTCCCCTCGGCCACCGCCAGACTGACCACGCCGTCGATCTCGTTCCAGTCCACCGGATGGAAGCGCGAGCGCACCGCCGCCTCGGACAGCCGCACCGGCTCCGCGGGCAGCCCGAGCAGCCGGGCGGCCTCGGCGTCGAGCGAGACGATCCCGGAAGCGTTGTCCCAGCGCCACAGGCCCGTGGCGATCGCGGCCAGGACGTCCTCGGTGCGCATTGCCCCACTTTATGAATATCGGACAGCGGGTCGCCACCGTGACCCCGCCGGGCGCGACCGAGAGTAATCGAATCGCGATCTTGGGTGTCCCGGTAGGCTGGGAAAGCCTTGGCGCCCTGACGCTGTCAAGGTCTTTCCACTCCGATCCCGAAGACTGGATGAACGACGATGCATCGGTACAGGTCCCACACCTGCGGCGAGCTCCGCGCCTCTGACGTCGGCACCGACGTCCGGCTCAGCGGCTGGCTGCACAATCGGCGCGACCTGGGCGGCATCCTCTTCATCGATCTGCGCGACCACTACGGCATCACGCAGCTCGTCGCCCGCCCCGGCACCCCGGCCTACGAGGCCCTCGACAAGCTGACGAAGGAGTCCGTCGTCCGCGTCGACGGCAAGGTCGTCTCGCGCGGCGCGGAGAACGTCAACCCCGAGCTGCCCACCGGCGAGGTCGAGGTCGAGGTCGGCGAGGTCGAGGTCCTCGGCGCCGCCAAGCAGATCCCCTTCACCATCAACGCCGACGACGGCGTCAACGAGGAGCGGCGCCTGGAGTACCGCTTCCTCGACCTGCGCCGCGAGCGCATGCACCGCAACATCATGCTGCGCTCCGCCGTCATCGCCGCCATCCGCTCCAAGATGACGGCCCTCGGCTTCAACGAGATGGCGACCCCGATCCTCACCGCGACCTCCCCCGAGGGCGCCCGTGACTTCGTCGTCCCGTCCCGCCTCAACCCGGGCAAGTTCTACGCGCTCCCGCAGGCCCCGCAGCAGTTCAAGCAGCTGTTCATGATCTCGGGCTTCGACCGCTACTTCCAGATCGCGCCCTGCTTCCGCGACGAGGACGCCCGCGCCGACCGCTCGCCCGGCGAGTTCTACCAGCTCGACGTCGAGATGAGCTTCGTCGAGCAGGAGGACGTCTTCCAGCCGATCGAGAAGCTCATGACCGAGCTCTTCGAGGAGTTCGGCGGCGGCCGCCCGGTCTCCTCCCCCTTCCCGCGGATCCCGTTCCGCGAGTCGATGCTCAAGTACGGCAACGACAAGCCCGACCTGCGGACCTCCCTCGAACTCGTCGACATCTCCGACGTCTTCGAGAACTCCGAGTTCAAGGCGTTCGCCGGCAAGCACGTCCGCGCGCTCGCCGTCCCGGACACCGGCGACCAGCCCCGCAAGTTCTTCGACTCCCTCGGCGACTACGCGGTCTCCCTCGGCGCGAAGGGCCTGGCCTGGGTCCGCGTCGGCGAGGAGAACGCCCTCACCGGCCCCATCGCCAAGTTCCTCACCGAGGAGAACGTCAAGGTCCTCGCCGAGCGCCTGGGCCTCAAGCCCGGCCACGCCGTCTTCTTCGGCGCCGGCGAGTTCGACGAGGTCTCCAAGATCATGGGCCCGGTCCGGGTCGAGGCCGCCAAGCGCGCCGGCCAGTTCGAGGAGAACGTCTTCCGCTTCGCGTGGATCGTCGACTTCCCGATGTACGAGAAGGACGAGGAGACCGGCAAGATCGACTTCTCGCACAACCCCTTCTCCATGCCCCAGGGCGGCCTGGAGGCCCTGGAGACCAAGGACCCGCTGGACGTCCTCGGCTGGCAGTACGACATCGTCTGCAACGGCATCGAGCTGTCCTCCGGCGCCATCCGGAACCACGAGCCCGACATCATGTTCAAGGCCTTCGAGATCGCCGGCTACAGCCGTGAGACCGTCGAGACCGAGTTCGCCGGCATGCTCCGCGCCTTCCAGTACGGCGCCCCGCCGCACGGCGGCATCGCCCCCGGCGTCGACCGCATCGTCATGCTGCTGGCCGACGAGCCCAACATCCGCGAGACCATCGCGTTCCCGCTGAACGGCAACGCGCAGGACCTCATGATGGGCGCCCCGACCGAGCTCGACGAGTCCCGCCTGCGCGAGCTGAACATCCAGCTCCGCAAGCCGGTCGAGAAGCCGTCCGCGAAGCCGGAGGACCGTCCGGTCACGGAGTCCGTCCACCCGGACGCGGCGCGCTGACGCCGACGCCGACGCACGGCTGAAGGGCCCGGAACCGTACGCACGGTTCCGGGCCCTTCAGTTCTCACCGGGCACGGCGGGCAGGACCCACCGCACCTCCCCGTCGTGCGTCTCGTCCGTGGGCACGAGCCCGGCGGCGCGGGCGACGGCGGCGGAGGCCACGTGGTCGGGACGGACGTGGGCGACGACGGTACGGCCCCGGTCCCGCAGCCACCCGACGAGCGCGCGGGCCGCCTCGGAGGCGTACCCCCGCCCCTGCCAGGCGCTCCCGACGACCCAGGCGACCTCGGCGACGCCGCCGACGACGGTCGCCTGCACGGTCCCGACGAGCCGCCCCTCCTCACGGGCGCGGATCACCCAGTTGCACCAGGTGGTGCGGGGGTCGGGCGCCCCGGCGGCCCACCGCGCGTACCGCGCCCGCAGCTCCTCCGGGCTCTCCGGCGCGCCCCCGGTGAACGCGTGGAGGGCCGGGTCCCCCAGCACGCCGGCCATCTCCCCGGCATGCTCCACCTCCAACGGCACGAGCTCCAGCCGCCCGGTACGGATCGCCTCGACGACGACGCTCTCCGGCATTCTCGACTCCTCTCGCGCGGGTGTTCCGGCCCGATCCTCTCCGTCGTCCCCACCGGGGGCGGGCCGGGGCGTGCTCCTCGTGACCGTATTCCACCGGGCGGCGGCTCCGGGGGCGGGGGATTGTCAGAGGGCGGTGTGAGGATGGTGGGGCGGCCCGGGAGGTCGGGGCCGGAGTGGGTGCGTGTCGGTTTCGAGTGTGTGGAGGCGAGCATGGCCAAGGAATTCCAGGTGACGTACGACTGCGCGGACCCGGGGGCGCAGGCGGAGTTCTGGGCGCGGGCGTTGGGGTACGTCGTGCAGCCGCCGCCGGCCGGGTTCGAGAGCTGGACGGCCGCGCTCACGGCGTGGGGGGTGCCGCCGGAGCTGCACAACAGCCGGTCGGCCATCGTCGATCCGGACGGCGTGGGGCCGCGGATCTTCTTCCAGCAGGTGCCGGAGGGCAAGACGGCGAAGAACCGCCTGCACATGGACGTCCGCGCGGCCCCCGGCCTGACCGGCGACGAGCGGATGGCCGCGCTGGAGGCGGAGGCCGCCCGACTGGAGGCGCTGGGGGCGAAGCGGCTGTACCGGAGGGAGCCGGGCGGCCTGGACGCGGGACACATCACGATGAGCGATCCGGAGGGGAACGAGTTCTGCCTGGACTGAGGGCCGACTTGCTGATGGGCCGTCAGGTGGCGGGGTGAGTGGGGGAGTCGACGCCTTCGGCTCCTTCGGCTCCGTTGGCGCTTTCGGCCCCTTCGGCCCCTTCGGCGTCTTCGGTCGGGGGTCTGTTCGGGACGTAGGTGGCCGGCTCCGACGGGGTGCTGCCGCAGCGGGGGCAGTGGTCCGTCGGCGCGCCCCGGAAGCAGTTGTGGCAGTTCTCGCAGTACTGGATCGGCCGGGGAGCGGGCGGCGGGCCCAAGGGGTCGACCCATGGGACGTCGGGCATGGGCAGCGGGGGCAGGTGGACGCTCAGCCGGTGGGCGAGGAGGGCGGCGGGGCGGCGGAGGGGCTCCTTGGGGAGGTCCGTCGTGAGGGCGTGGCGGACGGTCGCCGGCCTCACCCCGCGTTCGATCCAGGCGGCGACGCCCGGTGCGAGGTGGTCGGCCTCGGCGGCGGAGAAGTAGAGCCGCGGGTCGGCCTCCCGCAGTTCGAGCAGCAGCCGGAGGGAGATCTGGAGCAGCTCCTGGGCGGGGAACCCGGGGTGCGGCACGGGAGGGAGGGAGTGACGGCCGGAGGGAGGCGGGGGAGGGGGAGTCGGCTCGGGAGCGGGGGCGGCCTCCGGGGGCGGGGCCGGGTCGCCCGGGGCGGGTGCGGCGTCCTCCGGGGGTGCGGGGGGCGTCGGTACGACCTCCGGGGGTGCGGGCGCGGGGTCTGAGCCGGGGGCGTGGTCCGGTTCCTGTTCGGCCTGGGGGGCGGAGTCGTGGTGCGGTTCCGGCGGTCCCGGGGTGGGCCGGGGAGCGAGGTCGTGGTGCGGCTCCGGGACGGGCCCGGGGGGCAGGTCGTGGTGCTGTTGCTGCTCCTGGTCGGGCCCGGGGGAGGGCGCCGGTTCCTGGGCGGGGAGTGGGGAGGGGCGCTTGCGGGGAGCGGGGACGGAGGCGGGGGCGGGGACGGGGGTGGCGGTGGGGGGCTGGTTGTAGGAGATGGTGCGGGTGACCAGGCGGCCGTTCGGGAGGCGGAGCACCGTGCGGCGGAGGTAGCCGTGTTCCTCCAGCTCGCGCAGGGCCTTTCCGATGCTGGTCCGGCCCTCGCGGAAGTTCTGCGCCAGGGTGTTGATGTCCACGGGGGAGCCCTCGGGCAGGGACTGGATGAAGGCGCCGAGCGACCTCGCCAGGCCGGAGAGGGACGGGTGTTGGACGAGGTGGTTGCCGATCACCACGTAACCGCGCTTGTGCGGGGTGTTCTCGTGGACCACGCCGGCGTAGCCACCCCGGGGAGGGTGGTTCTTGGAGCGGGGACGGGACGCGGCGCGGGGACGCCGACTAGGCTGGAGGGTATCCATCGGGAAGGTTGCTTCTTCCTGGTTGGTAGGCCCTCGCGTCGGGACGGCTATCCCTGCGAGGGCCGACGTATGTCTGTGAACAGTCGGTCGGGGAAGAGCCTAGGGCAGGCAAACACCCACGAACCACGGCCAGTTGGCATATTCACCCTCGTGAGTGATCGCGTTCTCGCGCCCGCGAGAGGGTGGGTGGGTGGGGAGTGTTTCCTCCCAGTACTTCAGGTATTTGATCGCCCTTCCCACCGGCGGACGGCCCACCGGACGCCGGTCGGCCGGGCGCCGGTGAAGCGGTGAACGGCGCAGGTCGGGGGCGGTGGGAAGCGGGGGTCTTCCGCCGTCGGCGGAGGGCTCGGACGGGGCAGGTCCGCTGCCGTCGGCGGCCGTGGCCGTCCACCGCCGGGCGCCGTCCGCCGGGGACAAGATGGAAACTTTTGTTGTCGCCCTGTGGGTCTCCGAGGGCGCCGCGCCGCGCGTCAGGACGGCGACGGCACCTGAGCGGCACCCGGACCGGTCCGGCCGGCGTCTCCGGTACGTCACGGACGCGCGTGTCGGACGCCGCGAACCCGGCGAGATCCGCCGGACAGGCTCTCTAGAAGAAGGTCATGTCCCAGTCGCCCGAGATCAGGGCCCGTACGGCTTCCTCGAAACCGTGCGCCACCCGCTGGAGTCCCGCGTCACCACCGAGGACGATGTCGCCGTTCTCCGCGAGGAGGACCATCTCCTCGGTCTCGAAGGCGATGCCCACCGGCAGGGCGGACATGCCGAGGCGCCTCTCGAAGAACCGCACGTTCGGCGCGAACGCCTCCGTGGCCTCCCCGACCGAGATCGTCAGCGAGGTCTCGTCCCCGGTGACATGGGACGGCCAGAAGACCGTCGTCTCGCCGTACTTCCCGAGGAACGCCACGAGCTCGTCCGTGACGTCGAAACCCGCCTCCCGGTAGGCCAGGCGGGCCGCCTCGACGTCCACGGGACCGCACTCGACGCGCGAGGCACCAGTGAACGCCCTGCCGAGGGACTCCTCCCTCGCCCTGCTCCGCCCGCCACTCATCCGGTGCCCCTCCGCACGTGCCGGGCCCCCGCGTCCCGCGCTTCTCGCACAGAAGGGAGGCCCTGCCCTGAATGCCGATCAGGGTACCGAGGCTCCTCGGGACGGCACCGCCGTCGCCCCCGCGCAAGATCCGCTTCCGGCGTACGGCCTAGCGGTACCGGGCGTGGTCGAGTTCCGCCCAGACCGTCTTCCGGGGCGTGGGACCCGGCTCCACGCCCCACCGGTCCGCCAGTGCCCCGACCAGCAACAGCCCGCGCCCCTCGTGCTGCTCGGGCAGGGCGTCCCCGCGCGTGTCCGTCACCTCGATCCGCAGGACCCCCGGCAGCGCGGCCAGCGCGAGACGGAAGTCGCGGCCGGCGACCCGGCCGTGCGTCGCCGCGTTCGTCGTCAGCTCGGCGACGATCTGCTCGGCCGCCTCGGTGACGGCGTACGGCACGTCCGTCCGGGGCCGCAACCACTCCATCGCCAGCAGCCGGGCGAGCCGCGCCCCGCGCGGTGTCGGGGAGAGCCGGATGTCGAAGTGGTCCAGGAGATCGGTGAGTTGAGCGGTGGTCTTCTCTTCGGTCACGTCACCCAGCGTGGTCGCCTCCCGCTACCGTGAACAGTCACACCGCCGATACGTAGGGTGACTGTCCGGGGCTTGTCCACTGCTGTCCGGTCTGTCGGAGACCCCGTGGCGGGTAGGGGGACGCGGCCACACAGGACACACGGAGGGGTGCGGGATGTCGGCGGAGGAAAGCGGTTGGGAAGTCGATCCGGACGACGAGTGGGGCGTCGCCGTGGTGGCCACGGTGGGTCGCCAACTGCGCTTGCGGCGCGAGGCGGTGGGCATGCGGGCCGCCGAGTTCGCGGAAGCGGTCGGTTACGGCGAGGACCTGGTCTACAAGATCGAGGGCGGCAAGCGGATCCCGCGCCCCGAGTACCTGGACAAGGCGGACGAGGTCCTGCGGGCGGATGGGCTGCTGTCGGCGATGAAGGACGACGTGGCGAAGGTCCGGTACCCGAAGAAGGTGCGGGAGCTGGCGAAGCTGGAGGCCAAGGCGGTGGAGATCGGGGTGTACGAGTGCAACATCATCGCCGGGCTGTTGCAGACGCCGGAGCATGCGCGCACTTTGATCGGGGCCGCGCAGCCTCCGTACTCGCCGGACGACATGGAACGCATGGTGGCCGCTCGCCTTGCCCGCCAGTCGGTTTTCGAACGGGATCCGGCCCCGTCGATCCACTTCGTGCTGGAAGAGGCGCCGCTGCGTCGGCAGGTTGGGGGCACAATGTTGTGGCGGCAGCAGCTCGAACATCTGCTGGAGGTGGGGCGCTTGCGTAACGTCACACTTCAGGTCATGCCGACGAACACCGAGGCCCACCCGGGGCTGGACGGCAGGATCGAGTTGCTGAAGTTCCTGGATGGTACGGCGGTGGGGCGATCCGACGGCGCGTTCAACGGGAGGCCGATCACTGACCCGAGGCAGCTCCGCATCCTTGAGCTGCGGTATGGCACCATCCGGGCGCAGGCTCTCTCGCCGCGGGAGTCTCTGGCCCTTATCGAGCAACTGCTGGGAGAAACATGATCCGCAAGGTCTCTGCCGGGGACGCCTCCGAACTGGCGTGGTTCAAGAGCAGCTACAGCGGCGGGACCGACGGCGAATCGTGCGTCGAGGTCGCCGCCACCCTCGCCGGTGTCCACGTCCGGGACTCCAAGGTCACCGCTGGGCCGCAGCTCGTGCTCTCACCCGGCGCGTGGGCTGGGTTCGTCGGGTTCACGCGCGCCCACGGCTGATCGCCGTCGCGGATCCTCAGCGGGCGTGGTCCTTCAGGAACGCGCCCGCCAGTGCCGCCGCTTCCTCCTTGGTGGGGGCGGCGGCCTCGTCGGTTCTGGAGCCGTCGGCGGCCGTGGCCGTCCACGTCCAGGTGTCGCCGGAGGGGGAGAGCTCCGCACGGCCGCCGAAGAGGGCGAGGGTGGTGGTGCCGGGCGTCGGGCGGGGCACCGCGTCCGGCCACTTCTTGCGGGCGCCCTGGCGGGTGATGCCCCAGACGGCACCGAGCTGCTCGTAGCTCGCGCCGTACGAACCGGCCGTGCCGGCGGCGACGGCGGTGAGGCGCTTGACCTCCTGGTCGACCACCTTCCAGGCGGCGAGGACGGAGAGGGCGATGTCCACCGGCTCGCCGTGCCACATCCGGTCCTCGGGCTGCCCGGTGGCACGGGCTCGGAGGGTGGCGGCGAGGGGGTTCAGGGCCTCGTAGAGGGCGGATTCGAGGCCGGTCAGTTCTTCTGCGGGAAGCTGGTCCGAGAACGTCATGTGACAACTCTAGTTTACGAGCCCTGCGCTTGGGAACTTTTGTTTACATGAATCTCGCATCGCTGTTCTCCGTCGTCGTCGTCACACCTTCGCCGTCCGCTCCGTCATCCCGGTGTACGGCCCCCTCCCGGGGCCGCGACCGGAGGAGTCCGCATGTCCACCACCGCCGCCGTCGTCACCGCGCTCGCCGCCTTCATGGCCGGGTTCTCGGGCGCCTCGGTGCTCGCGAGGGCGAAGTTCGTCGTGGAGCCGCTTGCCGCGTACGGGGTGCCCCGGTCGTGGTGGAACGGGCTCGGGGTGATCAAGCTGGCCGGGGCCGCGGGGCTCGTCGCGGGGTTCTGGGTGCCGGTGGTGGGGGTGCTGGCGGCCGTGGGGCTGGTGCTCTACTTCGCGGGCGCCGTGATCACCGTCGTACGGGCGAAGGCGTACGGGCACGTGCCGTTCCCGCTGGTGTACATGGCGCCGGCGGTCGCCGTGCTCGCCGTGGGGTGACGGCGGGGACGGCGAAGGCCGCCGGCCCGGTCGGTACCGGGCGGCGGCCTTCGCTTGCGTGCGGGCGGACGTCAGTCCTTCTTCGGCTCCTCCAGGCGCGGGAAGAGCACCGCGCCCTTCGTCACCGTCGCGCCGGCCGGGAGCTGACCCCACGTGGCGGAGGACTGGACCGGCTGGTCGGCGAGGGCGCCCAGGGACGCCTCGGCGCCGAGGGAGTCCCAGAGCTTCTGGGAGGTCTCCGGCATGATCGGGTTGAGGAGGACGGCGACGGCGCGGAGGGACTCGGCGGCCGTGTAGAGGATCGTCGCCAGGCGGGCCCGGCCCTCCTCCGACTCGTCCTTGGCGACCTTCCACGGCTCCTGCTCCGTGATGTAGCCGTTGACCTGCTTCACGAAGTCGAAGACCGCCAGGATGCCGCCCTGGAAGTCCAGCTCCTCGCCGATCTTGGCGTCGGCCGTCGCGACGGCCTTCGCCAGGCCCTCGTGGACCGCCTTCTCGGCGTCGCCGTCGGCCGCCGAGGCCGGCAGCTCGCCGCCGAAGTACTTGCCGACCATCGCCGCCACGCGGGAGGCGAGGTTGCCGTAGTCGTTGGCCAGCTCGGAGGTGTAGCGGGCGGAGAAGTCCTCCCACGAGAACGAGCCGTCCTGACCGAAGGCGATGGCCCGGAGGAAGTACCAGCGGTACGCGTCCACGCCGAAGTGCGAGGTCAGGTCCTGCGGCTTGATGCCGGTCAGGTTCGACTTCGACATCTTCTCGCCGCCGACCATCAGCCAGCCGTTGGCCGCGACCCTGCCGGGGACCGGGAGGCCCTGCGCCATCAGCATCGCCGGCCAGATCACCGCGTGGAAGCGGAGGATGTCCTTGCCGATGAGGTGGACGTTCGCGGGGAAGGTCTCCTCGAACTTCTCCGGGTTCTCGTTGTAGCCGACGGCCGTCGCGTAGTTCAGCAGCGCGTCGATCCACACGTAGATCACGTGCTCGGCGTCCCACGGGACCGGGATGCCCCAGTCGAAGGTCGACCGCGAGATGGAGAGGTCCTCCAGGCCCTGCTTGACGAAGTTCACGACCTCGTTGCGGGCCGACTCCGGCTGGATGAAGCCCGGGTTCGCCTCGTAGAACTCCAGCAGCTTCGGGCCGTACTCGCTCAGCTTGAAGAAGTAGTTCTCCTCCTTGAGGATCTCCACGGGCTTCTTGTGGACGGGGCAGAGCTTGGTGCCGTCCTCCGCCTCGATGAGATCGCCCGGGAGCTTGAACTCCTCGCAGCCGACGCAGTACGGGCCCTCGTAGCCGCCCTTGTAGATCTCGCCCTTGTCGTACAGGTCCTGCACGAACTCCTGGACGCGGTCCGTGTGACGCTTCTGCGTGGTGCGGATGAAGTCGTCGTTCGCGATGTTCAGGTGCTCCCAGAGGGGCTTCCATGCCTCCTCGACGAGCTTGTCGCACCACTCCTGGGGCGAGACGCCGTTCGCCTCCGCGGTGCGCATGATCTTCTGACCGTGCTCGTCCGTGCCGGTGAGGTACCACACCTTCTCGCCGCGCTGACGGTGCCAGCGCGTGAGCACGTCGCCTGCGACGGTCGTGTAGGCGTGGCCCAGGTGAGGAGCGTCGTTGACGTAGTAGATGGGGGTCGTGACGTAGAACGCCTTCGCCCCCTGCTTCTCGGATCCAGTGGCCGCCATGGTCGAAATCCTAACGGGCCCGTGAAGATCGACTCACATCGATAAGCAGGGGGCGGAGGGCGCGGGCGGGGGGGCTACAGCTCCAGGCCCGCGAGTACGCCCCGGTAGAACTCCGCGTGCGGGGTCTCGACCGGGGTCGGGCCCGCGAAGTGCGTCGCGGTCCGGTCCGCGGTGAGCTTCCGCAGGTAGTCGAAGGCCTTGCCGTCCTCCTCGCCCCAGGCCGTGAAGCGCCAGTGCACGGGGCGGCCGGCCGCCTCCGCCAGTGCCTGGGTCGCGGCGGTACGGGACTCGGGGGCGCCGTCCGTCTGGAAGATCACCAGCGCCGGGCGGGCCGGGTCGGCCTTCTCGTGGTGGGCCAGGACCTCCTCGACGGCACGGTGGTAGTTCGTGCGGCCGAGGCGGCCGAGACCGGCGTTGATCTCCTCGACGCGGGTGGGGGTGAGGTCGGCGGGCGCGAGGTCGACGACCCCGTCGACGTCGGTCGAGAAGAAGACGGTCGTCACCGTCGCCGCCTCGTCCAGGTGCGCGGCGAGCGCGACGGCCTGCTCGGCGAGGCGCTGCACGGAGCCGTCCTTGAAGTACCCGCGCATCGACCCGGACCGGTCCACGACGAGGTACACCCGCGCCCGGGCCCCGTCGAGCCCCGCCTTCCGGAGCACGCTCCCCGCCGCCTTGTACGCGTCGGCCAGCTGCGGCGCCGCCGCCCTGACCCGCGCGAGCGGCACGGCGGGCCCGCGGTCGCCGTCGCCGGCGGCCTCGACGCCCTCCGGCTCCGCGCCGGCCTCCGGAGCGACCTCCGGCTCCGCCTCGGCGGCGGCCTCCGGGGCGGCCTCGGCTTCGGCGTCCACCTGCGACTCGGGCGCGGGCGCGGCCTCGGCCTCCGGCTCGGCGGTGGTGTCGGCGGCCGGTGCCGGGGCGGTGTCGGCCTCCGCCTCCGGCTCGGCCTCGGCGGTCGCCTGCGGCTCCGCCTCGACGGCCTCCGGGGTCGTGTCCGGCTGTGCCGGGGCAGCGGTGGCGTCCGCCTCCGGCGCAGCCACCGGAGCGGACTCCTCGGCGGCGGCCTCCGGGGCGATGTCCGCTTCGGCGTCCGCCTCCGGCTCGGCGTCGGCGGTGGCGTCAGCGGTCGGGGCGGGGGTGGCCTCGGCCTGCGGTTCGGTGGCGGCAGCGGTCTCGGCGTCCGCGTCGCCGCCGGCGACGACGTCGGCCTTGGCCTGCGGTTCGGTGGCGGCAGCGGTCTCGGCGTCCGCGTCGCCGTCAGCGACGACGTCGGCCTTGGCCTGCGGCTCGGCCTCCGCCTTCGGCTCGGCGTCGGGAGTGGCCTCGGCGTCTGCCTCCGGCTCCGCCACGGCGTCCGTGTCGCCGTCGGCGACGGCATCGGCAGTAGCTTCGACGGTCGTCTGCGGCTCGGCAGCGGCCTCGGCGTCCGCCTCGGGGTCCGCCTTGACGTCCGTCTCCGGCTCCGCCACGGCGTCGGCTACGGCGTCGGCCTCGACGGTCGCCTGCGGCTCGGCATCGGCATCGGCAGCGACCTCGGCGTCCGCCTCGGGCTCCGCCTTGGCGTCCGCCTCGGGCTCCGCCACGGCGCCCGCCTCCGGCGTGGTGTCCGCCTTCGGCTCGGCATCGGCGTCTGCCTCGGCGTCTGCCTCGGGCTCCGCCTTGGCGTCCGCCTCCGGCTCCGCCACGGCGTCGGCCTCGACGGTCGCCTGCGGCTCGGCATCGGCAGCGGCGGCGGCCACGGCGTCCGCCTCGGGCTCAGCCTCCGGCGTGGCCGCCACGGCGTCCGCTTCCGCTTCCGCCTCGGGCTTCGGCGTGGGTGTCGTGGGCTTCTCGGACGGGTCGGTTTCCGTCGCCGGTTCCGCCGGGGGCGGGGAGGAGGCGGTGCGGGCCTTGGGGATCTGGGGGTTGTCGAAGGCGGCGGCCACCAGGGCGTCGGCGGCTTCCCGGGCGGCTGCCTCGGAGGGCGCCGTACCGGGCGTCTCGGGGGTCGTCCCGGCGGGGGTCTCGGGGGCCCCGGGGGTCTCGGCGGAGGGGGGGAGGTCCGCCGGGGCCGGGGTCTCGGAGTGGGGTTCGCGGGACTGGGGCGGGACGGAGGGGGTCGCGGCGTCTTCGCGGTCGCGGCCGAACACCTTGCGCAGCAAGCTCCGAATACCCATGGGCGAACCCTTTCGCATGAGTTGGATGCGGTATGCGTCCTTCATCCCTGGCCAGGGCGGACACGTAAGGTTAGCGGCCGCCCCTTCCGGTTCCGGGGACCCCGTCGGTCACGGTTGCCGCTCATTCATCCGGCGTTCATTCCGCGTCCGCCCCCGTGCAGAGGTGCGCACATACCGTCACGGCCGAACGGATTTCCGACACCCTGTCGGCACACCATGTCGGCGCAGTGCTGCGCCGGAGGAGGACCAAGTGCGCAAACTGCTGCCGCTGATCGGCACCAACCCGCACGGCGGCGGGCGTTCCGCCCTCACCTGCCGGTTCCGCTGCGGCGACGCCTGCTTCCACGAGGTGCCCAACACCAGCGACAACGAGTACGTCGGCGACGTCATCGCCGGCGCGCTGTCCCGCCGGTCCGCGCTCCGGGCCGCCGCCGTCGTGACGGTCGCCTCCGCCGCCGGCGGCTCGCTGGTGCTCGGCGGGGCGCAGGAGGCGCAGGCGCACCCCGGCCACGGGCACGGGCACGGGACCAAGGCCGACGGGGCCCGTGGGCTCCGGTTCGCGCCGGTCGCGCCCAACACCGCCGACGAGGTCACCGTTCCGGCGGGGTACGGGCAGAACGTCGTCATCCGCTGGGGCGAGCCGATCCTCCGCGGCGCGCCCGCCTTCGACCCGGAGAAGCAGACCGCCGCGGCGCAGGCCGGGCAGTTCGGGTACAACAACGACTTCCTCTCCCTCCTGCCGCTGCGCGGGGAGCACGGCAGGCAGGTCCTCGTTGCCAACCACGAGTACACCGACGAGGTCCTGATGTTCCGCGGCTACGACGCCGCGAACCCGACCCGCGAGCAGGTCGAGATCGCCTGGGCCGCGCACGGCCTCTCCGTCGTCGTCGTGCAGGAGGAGCGCCGCACCGGCAAGCTGACGCCGGTCACCCGCCACTACCTCAACCGCCGCCTCCACACCACCAGCGAGTTCGAGCTGACCGGCCCCGCCGCCGGCGGCGCCCTCGTGCGGACCTCCGCCGACCCCGAGGGCCGTACCGTCCTCGGCACGCTCAACAACTGCGCCGGCGGCACCACCCCGTGGGGCACCACCCTCCACGGCGAGGAGAACTTCAACCAGTACTTCGCCAACGGCTCGTCCGCCACGGACAAGCGGTACGGCGTCGGCACCGGCGCCTCCGAGCGCAAGTGGGAGCGGTTCGACAAGCGCTTCGACCTCGCCCAGGAGCCGAACGAGGTGCACCGCTTCGGCTGGGTCGTCGAACTCGACCCGTACGACCCGGAGTCGACGCCCCGCAAGCGCACCGCGCTCGGCCGGTTCAAGCACGAGGCCGCCCAGCCGCGGCTGACCGCCGACGGCCGTCCGGTCGTCTACATGGGCGACGACGAGCGGTTCGACTACTTCTACAAGTTCGTGTCGTCGAAGCGGATGATGAAGGGGTCCTCGCGGCGGGCCCGCGAGCACAACCTCACCCTGCTCGACGAGGGCACGCTGTACGTCGCCAAGCTGACCGGCGACTCCCCGGCGGCCGAGATCGACGGCACCGGCAAGCTCCCGAACGACGGCGAGTTCGACGGCTCCGGCACCTGGATCCCGCTGGCCACGGCCGGTCCGGAGGGCGCCGTCTCGCACGTGCCCGGCATGACCGCCGAGGAGGTCTTCGTCTTCACGCGCCTCGCCGGCGACAAGGCGGGCGCGACGAAGATGGACCGCCCCGAGGACGTCGAGCCGTCGCCGCGCTCCGGCCGCGTCTACGTCGCCCTCACCAACAACTCCAACCGCGGCAAGGGCACCAACCCGGGCGCGGACGAGGCCAACCCGCGCAACCTCAACAAGCACGGGCAGGTCCTGGAGCTCGCCGAGCACTGGGACGACCCGGCCTCCGACGGCTTCGCCTGGCGCCTCTTCCTCGTCGCCGGCGACCCGAACGACCCGGCCACCTACTTCGCGGGCTACCCGAAGGACAAGGTCTCCCCGATCTCCTGCCCGGACAACGTGGCCTTCGACCCGCACGGCAACCTGTGGCTCTCCACCGACGGCAACGCCCTCGGCTCGCACGACGGCCTCTTCGGCGTCGCCGTGCACGGCGAGCGCCGCGGCGAGCTGAAGCAGTTCCTCACCGTCCCCAAGGGCGCCGAGACCTGCGGCCCGATCATCCAGGACCGCCGCGTCCTCGTCGCCGTCCAGCACCCGGGCGAGATCGACGGCGCCTCCGTCGAGAACCCGGCCTCCACCTGGCCCGACGGCCCCGGCAAGATCGTCCGCCCGTCCGTCGTCGCCGTCTGGCGCACCGACGGCCGCGACATCGGCGTCTGAGACCGGTGACGGCAGGGGGCCCGGGGGCCGGTCAGCCGGCCCCCAGGCCCTCCCGGAAGCGGACGAACTGCTCCGCCGGGTCGCCCGTGTACGCCCACGGCACCCACGCCGCCCGCGTCCCGAGCATCCCCATCAGCTCCCGCGCCAGCTCCACCTGGCCCGCGTAACAGGCCGCGTGCGCGAGGAAGTTGAGGTCGCCGACCTCCTCGGGGGCGACCGGGAGCGAGTCGTCCCGGCCGCCGATCCAGCGCTCGTGGGTGCGCCGCAGCTCGGTCACCGCCAGCTCGTGCTTCCAGTGCTGGTCGAAGCCGCGCACCGGTCCCCGGCCCAGCGCCCCGTCCGCGATGTAGCGGTACTCCTCCACCCGTGCCACCTGCACCAGGACCGGCAGCGCGGAGCCGGGCGGCGCCACCCCCGCCGCGTCCCGGGCGAAGTCGTACATGGAGCCGTGGGTGCCGTGCCAGCGCGCCGAGAGGTAGCGCAGCACCTGCACGTGGCCTTCGGTGTTGTACGGGTCGCGGCGCCGCAACTCGTCGAACCAGTAGCGCAGTTCGCGGCGCGGCACCCCGCCCTCGTACAGCCGGGCCACCGACAGCAGCGACACCCACGGCATCGGGTCGGCGGGCGCCGCCTCCGCAGCGCCCCGGCAGGCGTCGACGGCCGCGTCGATCCGGGCCCGGTCGACCGCGGCGCCCCGGCCGGCGGCGATGGCCGCGTCGAAGACGCGGACCACCTCGGTCGCCGCCCGCAGCACGGCCGCGTCCGGGTTCCCGGGCTCGGCGGCCCGCCATGCCTCGACGGTGGAGCTGCCGGCGGCGGCGTGCGACAGCAGCCGGATCCGGTGGGTGCGGCGGGCCCAGTCGTCGCCGGTGGCGGCGAGCAGGTCGCGTACGCCCTGCCACCGGCCGATGACGATGTCGTGACGGGCCTCCGTCAGCGCGCGGTCACCGAAGTCCGGGTCGAAGTCGGGTGTGAACCGCTCCGCGCGGGACCGCCTGAGGGCGCGTCGGCGTACGCCCATGGGGACCTCCTTCGGTCGGTGTGTCGGTGTGCCGGTACGGCGGTGCGTCAGAAGTCCGTGGCGTAGCTCTTGTCCCGCAGGCGGGAGCCCGGGTCCGTCGGGGCCGACTCGCCCGCCGCGGCGAGCGCGCGGGTCGCGTCCAGGCGGGCGGGCCGGTAGTAGTCGCTGCCCTTGAGCCGGTACACCGTCATCGGGACGAGACCGAGGGCGAGCCCGCCGAGGCCGATGGCGAGGGCGGTGGTGGACAGCTCGCCCAGCGACTCGACGAAGGCCCACAGCATGAACGCGGAGCCGAGCAGCGGCCACACCCCGCCGAGCAGCAGGTTCTTCGCCGACTTCAGCAGCAGCGACTTGTAGGCGACGACGGCGGCGATGCCGGCCAGGCCGTAGTAGAAGGCGATCTGGAGGCCGATCGCGGAGACCGCGTCCCGCAGGATCTGCTGCACGGAGCCGGCGGCGGCCGCGGCGGCGAAGAGGACGAGCGCGGCGGCGCCGACGGCCGCGACCGCGACCCACGGGGTGTTCCAGCGGCGGTGGACGAGGCCGAGGGCGGCGGGCAGGGTCCGGTCGCGGCCCATCGCGAAGAGCGAGCGGGTCGCCTGGAGCAGGGTGGTCTCCAGGGTCGCGACCGTGGACAGGACCACCGCGACGACGAGCAGCTTCCCGCCGGCGCCGGGCCAGATCTCCTCGCCGAGGACGGCGAGCACGTTCGGCCCGGCGGACAGGATCCGGTCGGCGGGCAGCAGCACGTTCACCGCGACCGTGAAGGCCTCGAAGAGGAGGAAGACGGAGCCGACGCCGACCAGCGCGGCGAACCCGGCCGTGCGCCGGCTGTTGCGGGTCTCCTCGCTGAGGTTGCTGGTGACGTCCCAGCCCCAGTAGTAGAAGGCGGCGATCAGCGCGCCCGCCGCGAAGCCCTCCGGGCCGTGGAAGTGGCCGAGGCCGAACCAGGACCAGTCGAAGGCGACCGCCCGGCCCCGGTGCGCCACCGCCGCCAGCACGAAGCCCACCAGGATCGCCATCTCGATCCCGGACATGAGGAGTTGGGCCCGTACGGTGAGCCGGGTGCCGCCCAGGACCACGCCGAGCATCAGCAGGAACCAGCCGGCGCCGACGGCGGCGGCGAGCGGCGTCGAGGCGGCCAGTTCCCGGTCGAAGAGGGCGAGGGTGAGCGCCCCGGCCGGCAGCGAGCCCGCCACCATGAACAGGGTGGCGGCGAGGATCAGCGCCCAGCCGGAGAGGAAGCCGAGGAAGGGGTGGAGGGTGCGGCCCACCCACGAGTAGCCGGCGCCCGCGTTGACGTCGATCCGGCCGAGCCGGGCGTAGGCGAGGACGATGCCGAGCATCGGTATCGCGCAGTAGAGGAGCGCGGCCGGACCGGCGAGCCCGACCGCGCCGAAGAGCACGGCGGTGGTCGCGGCGAGCGAGTACGCGGGGGCGCTGCCGGCGACGGCCATCACGATCGTGTCGAAGGTGCCGAGGACATTGGGCTGGAGCCCTCTGCTGGTGGTCGTGCGCATGGCGGTGTCCTCGGAGTCCTGGGATCGGGTGTGGGGGGTCCGGACGGCGGAGGGGTGGGGCGGGCGGAGCGGGGCGGGGCGGGGCGGAGCGGGCGGGCGGGGTGAAGTGGCCCGGTCGGAGGGTCGGTCGGCAGCCCGGGAGCGGACGCGGGCAGGGGTGCGGGCCCTGATCACGGCGGGGGCGGTCGAGCGCATCGTAGTCGCCCCGGTGGGATCCGGTAACGGTGGCAGGAGGGTTCGGTTCCGTGACCGCCGGTAAGTCCGCTTCTGCGCCCCGGCGCACCGGCCCGGGAGGGGTTTACCGCAGCTCGGGACCGGCGATGGCGCGGGCCGCGCGCACCTCCTGGCGGAGCGGGGCGAGGACGCCGTCGTCGTCGCCGGGCAGGTCGGCGCGGACCGCGACCAGCGTCTCGGTGGCGCGCAGGGCGTCGGCGAGCTCCCGCAGCTCCCGCGCCACCGCCGCCACCTCCGCCGGGTCCGGCGGCGGGGCGCCGTGCGCGACGCGGATGCGGGCGGCGGTGGTGGCGTCCACGATCCGCTCGACGGCGATGGCGAGCGGCCACCAGGCGGAGGCGCGGGTGCCGGTCGGCGGCGGCTCGGTCAGCGCCCGCTGGAACTCGGAGCGGACCGCCGACAGGTCCCGGTACAGCTTGCGGCGGGCCCGCAGCCGGCCGCCGCCGTCGGCGTCCGGGCGGAAGGCGCGGTCCACGTACGCGGCGGAGTCCGCGACCGCGTCGGCGAGCCGGTCGCCGATCCGGCTGTGCCAGGACTCCGGCCACAGCAGGTAGCCGGCGACCAGCGCGATGGCGCAGCCGATGAGGGAGTCGTACAGCCGGGGCAGGACGAGGTCGAAGCCCTCCTGGTTGAGGGTGTCGGAGAGGAGCAGGATCACCGGGGTGATGGCGGCGGTCTGGAAGGCGTACCCCTTCGCGGAGAACGCCGGGATCAGCGCGGCGAGCACCGCCATCACCGGCACGTCCCACCAGCCGCGGGGCACCTCGGCGAGGACCAGCGCGGCGGCGACCAGGCCCAGGCAGGTGCCGACGGCGCGGAGCACCGCGCGGGAGAAGACCGAGCCGAAGTCGGGCTTCATCACGAAGGTGACGGTGAGCGCCACCCAGTACGAGCGGGGCACCGGGACCAGCGAGACGAGGGCCTGTGCCAGCCCGATGCAGAGCGCGAGGCGGAGCCCGTACCGCCAGGCCGGCGCGGAGAGCAGCATCGTGCGGACGGCGCGGCGGGCCCGGACGGTGAGGGCGGCGGGGCGGCCGAGCCGGTCGTCGACGCCGTAGGGATCGGGCTCGGCCTCGTGGACGACGGTGACGGCGTGCCGCAGGGCGTGCTCGACTGCCTTCTCGGCCGGGCGGGACGAGGGCGGGAGCGTGAGGTCGGGCCGTTCGGTGCGGCCGGTCTCGACGGCGTCCGCGAGGTCGCGGACGGTCGCGGCGACCTCCGGCGGCAGCGGGCCGAGCCGCCGGGCCCGCAGGTCGGCGGCGGGCGCGGCCTCCAGGAGCGGCACGAGCACGTTGAGCTGGGCGAGCAGCCGGGCCAGCGAGGAGGTGCGGCCGTGCTGGCGGGCGCGGCGGGCCAGGATCAGGTCGTACGCCTGGTTGAGGGAGGCGGTGACCGCGTGCCGCTTCTCCTGGTACGCGTCGGTGCCGGCGGCCTCGTACAGCTCGGCGACCGTCCGGTACGTGGCCGCCACCGCGGCCCGCTCGGGCGCGGCGCGGCGCAGCGGCCAGCCGAGGAGCGTGAGCGCCAGGACGACGAGACCGCCCAGGCCCAGCAGGACCGGCGCCTTCCACCAGGGGTCGGGCATGGGCAGGCCGGCGCCGACGACGGCGTTGAGGAGCAGCAGCAGCCCCGAGGCGGAGGCGACCGCGCCGATCGAGGAGATCATCCCGGAGACCAGCGCCACCAGGGTGAGCGTCGCCACCGCGAGCCAGCCGTGCCCGAAGACGAGCGTCCCGAGGGTGACGCCGAGGGCGCCGAAGAGCTGCGGGACGGCGATGTTGAAGACCCGCATCCGGTACGCGTCGGCGGTGTCCCCGATGACGCTGGACAGCGCGCCCATCGAGACGAGGGCGCCCTCGGCGGGGCGGTCCGCGGCGAGGCCGACGGCGAGGGGGGCGGAGAGGGCGAGGGCCGCGCGGGCGACGGCGGCCCGGGGGACGGGGGCGGGGGTGGGGCGCAGGCCCGCGGTCAGCCAGGCGGGGGGTCCTGTCCGTCCTCGCCTTCCGCGCCCGCGTTCCATGCGCTCCAACTTACGCGCGCCTTCCGCTCGGCGCGGCGCGGTGCGGTGCGGGTGGCCCGCCCCGGACCACGCGGTCCGCGCCCCGCTGTCCCGTGTGGGCCGCGCCCCGTCCCTGTGGGCAGGCGTCCCGCAGGGCGGGACGGGTGGGCACAGGGACGGCGCCCCTGCCGGGCCAAGGCTTTCCGCGCCTGAACCCGCACCCGAAGGGCGTCGCACTCGTGGTGCGGGTCCAGGCCCGGTCGCGGAGGCACCGCTGAGGGTGCCGTTCCGTTGTGCCCACCCGTTCCGCCCCAGCGGAACGATTGCCCACAACGGAGCGGCGCGACCGCCCCGGCCGGGCGCGGCCCACAACGGAGCGGCGGCCGGGCGCGGGCGTAGGGGGTCAGTTGCGGTAGGACTCTACTTCCGCGGCGGGGCGGAGGGCGGCGGTGTCGGGGTCCTCCCCGAACTCCGCCTTCGCACGCCGCTGCCGCAACAGGTCCCAGCACTGGTCGAGGCGGACCTCCAGCTCCGTGAGGCGTCGGCGCTCCTCGGGGAGGAGGCCGCCGGTGCGGCGGCGAAGGGCGCGCTCCTCCTCCACCAGCGCTCCGATGTCGTCGAGGATCTGCTCGTCGTCCATGCTCCCAGCGTGGCCGATCAGCGCCCGTCGTGCAGGTCGAGATCGGCGAGGACGGCCCGGTGGTCGCTGCCGGCGAGCGGGAGGAAGCGGGTGGCGGCGGCGAGGAGGCCGGGGCTGCTCAGGACGTGGTCGATCTGGACGAACGCCGGCAGGGGGCCCTCGGCCGGCCAGGTCGGGGCGTGGGAGTCGCCGGTGGTGCGGGCCGCGTCGAGGAAGGGGCCGGCGTCGAGCAGGGACCGGAAGGCGGCGTGGTCCTGGGAGGCGTTGAAGTCGCCCGCCAGGATCAGCTCCTCGCCGGCCGGACGGGCGGCGACGGCGTCCCGGAGCCGGCCGAGTTCGTCCTTCCAGAGCCGGACCTGGCCGGGCACGGGCGGCATGGGGTGGGCGAGTTGGAGCCGTACCGGCCGGCCCGCGATGTCCGCCGTGGCGCCGGGCATGCCCATGACCGAGGGCACGACGGCCCGGTCCCGCAGCGGATGGGCGCTGAGGAGGACGGAACCGGCGGAGCCCTCCGCCTCCACGGCGACCCGGTGCGGCAGTTGCCGGGACAGCGCGGCGGTGAGCCTCCGCCCGCAGGCGGGGTCGCACTCGGAGACGAACAGGAGCTGGGGCCTCTCCCGGCGTGCGAGGTCGATCAGGGCGCCGGTGGCCTGTCCGAACTCGACGTTCGCCGCGATGACCCGGACCCGGGCGACCGGGAGGCCGTGGGTGACGGCGGACAGCGGCGTGTACGGCAGCGAGGCCCACACGGTGCCGGTGAGGACGAGCACCGCGAGGAACGCGAGGCCCCGGCGGCGGGCGAGGCCCGCGCACAGCAGCCCGAGCCCGGCGGGGACGGTCAGCCAGGGGAGGAAGGAGAGGAGCTGGGGGAGGGGCGTGACGCCGTCGGTGCCGAGCGCCCGGCAGCCCGCGACGGCCGCCGGCACGGCCAGGAGGAGGCCCGCGGCCCAGGCCGCCGCACGGGTGCGGAGTCCGGGCCGCAGCGGCGGGGCCGGGGGCCCGGTCGTCGCGCCCGTGCGCGTGCTCGTATCCGT
This sequence comes from Streptomyces sp. NPDC035033, assembly GCF_040636735.1. NCBI lineage: Bacteria > Bacillati > Actinomycetota > Actinomycetes > Kitasatosporales > Streptomycetaceae > Streptomyces > Streptomyces sp. NPDC035033. The sequence goes on from NZ_JBEZUZ010000001.1 coordinate 253,906, forward strand.
GCCCGTACCCGTGCTCGTACGGGGCGGCGTGCCGGTCGCGGCGGCGGGGGCTCGGTCCACTTCCTCAGTGTCGCAGGGCCCGTACGATCTCCGCCCGGGTCGCCCCTTCCAGGGCCCTGTTGCTGCGCGCCGTACCGGACTTGGAGGTTCCGGGCGCGACGCCGTCGAGGGTGAGGACGACCGCGTCGAGGAGGTTCCCGCCGTCGTCCCGGAAGGTGACCATGACCGTGTAGTCGGCCGTCCCGTCCTCGGGGTTGGTGGCGGTGACCGTGGCGACCGTGCGGTCCCCGTCGGCCGAGGTCTCCCCGGCCCGGAGGTCCCCGGTCGCGTTCGCCCCGTCCTTGATCCGGTCCATCTTCCGCTGCGCGGCCGAGGCGACGGAGGAGGCCGCCGAGGACACGAGGTCCCCGGCGGTCTCCTGGACGGCGTCGCACCCGGTGGCCGCGCCGGCCGCGGCGAGGGCGAGGAGCAGCGCCCCGCCCGCCCGCAGCCGGACCGGCCGTGACCGTGGGGTCATCCGCGGCGCCCCGCCCTCAGTACCGCTCGCCGGGGCCGTACGCGTCGTCCGTGGCCAGGGCCCAGATCACGAAGATCGAGATGGCCATGGAGAACAGCGCCCACCACGGCTGGTAGGGCAGGAAGAGGAACTGGAGGAGGACGTTGAGGGACGCCAGGGAGATGCCGGCGACCCGGCCCCACTCGGCGCCCTTGAGGATCCCGTAGCCGGCGACGGCGACGACGATGCCGAAAATCAGGTGGATCCAGCCCCACGTGGTGAGGTCGAACTTGAAGACGTAGTCGCCGACGCGGGTGTAGACGTCGTCCTCGGCGATCCCCGCGATGCCCTGGAAGACGTTCATGATGCCCGTGACCAGCATGAGGACGCCGGCGAAGAGCGTGCCGCCGGAGGCCCAGGCCTGGCCGGCGTCCGACTTGTGGGCGCGCGGGGTGCTGTCCGGTCGTGGAGGAGTGCTGTTCTGGCTCATGACCTCATCGTGGGAGCATTCGTACGATTTCGGCCTTCTGGCTGGGCCGTTCGGGTGAGCGGCCCGTGTCCGTGCCGGCGGGCGGGCGGCCCGGCCGCTGATCCACTTGCGGGGCGCGGGCGGCTGGTGTGCCCTGGAGGGTGCAGCAGAGGGTGCAGCAGCAGGGGGGCGAGACGAAGGAGCTCCTGCCATGGCCGCACACGCAGCCGTACCCGCACGGCGCCCGGCGCACCTGCACGGCGTCGTCCTCCCCGCCGTCATCGGGGTCCTCTACGGCCTCTACGCCGCGACCGTCTGGCGGCACGGCGGACCGCTCACCTGGGGCCAGCTCTGGCTCGGCATCGTCTCCGCGATCGTCCTCGCCGGCGCGCTGTACGCGCTCCGCACGTACGGGCGCGCGCTGCCGCGCGAGGCGCGCGGCGTGGCGTGGGGTGCGGTGGCCGGCGGCGCGGTCGGCTTCCTCTACAGCCTCTCCGGGGCGAGCGTGCTCTCGTCGAGCGTGCTGGGGCTGGTCGTCGGCCTGGGCGTGGGCGGGGCGGCGTTCTACCTCTTCTACACCCACGAGGACGCGAGGGGCCGTCCGGCCCCGTACTGACGCGGGGGCCGGGCCCCGAGGAGAGGAGGCGGCGGAGGGATGAGGCGATGAGCGGGCTCGCGATCGAGACCGAAGGGCTCGTCAAGGTCTTCGGGAGCAACCGGGCCGTCGACGGCGTCGACCTCCGCGTCCCCGCCGGCACCGTCTACGGCGTCCTCGGGCCGAACGGCGCCGGCAAGACCACCGCCGTGAAGATGCTCGCCACCCTGCTGCGCCCCGACGGCGGCCGGGCCCGGGTCTTCGGGCACGACGTCGTCGAGGAGGCCGACACCGTGCGCGGCCTGGTCAGCCTCACCGGCCAGTACGCCTCCGTCGACGAGGACCTCACCGGCACCGAGAACCTCGTCCTCCTCGCCCGCCTCCTCGGCCACTCCCGCCCCGCCGCCCGCGACCGCTCCGCGCAGCTGCTCGCCGCGTTCGGACTCGCGGACGCGGCCGACCGGCAGGTCAAGAACTACTCGGGCGGCATGCGGCGCCGCATCGACATCGCCGCCTCCATCCTCAACACCCCCGACCTGCTCTTCCTCGACGAGCCGACCACCGGTCTCGACCCGCGCAGCCGCAACCAGGTCTGGGGCATCGTGCGCGCCGTCGTCGCCCAGGGCACCACCGTCCTGCTCACCACCCAGTACCTCGACGAGGCCGACCAGCTCGCCTCCCGGATCGCCGTCATCGACCACGGGAAGGTGATCGCGGAGGGCACGAAGGGCGAGCTCAAGGCGTCGGTGGGCTCGGGCTCGGTCCACGTGCGGCTCCGGGACCCGGCGCAGCGGCCGGCCGCCGAGCGGGTCCTCGCCGCCGCCCTGAACGCCACCGTCCAGCTCGACCCCGACCCCGTCGCCCTCACCGCCACCGTCGACGGACACACCACCGTCGACGGACACACCACCGTCGACGGACACGCCACCGTCGACGGACACGCCACCGTCGACGGACACGCCACCGTCGACGGACACACCACCGTCGACGGACACACCACCGCCGGCGGCGGTGGCGCGGGCCGCGGGACCGGGGCCGGTTCCGACCTCGGGGCCGCCGAGCAGGCGTCCCGGGCCCTCGCCGAACTGGCCCGCGCCGGGATCACCGTCGACAACTTCGCGCTGGGACAGCCCAGTCTCGACGAGGTGTTCCTCGCCCTCACCGACCGGAGGGAACCCCGGGCATGAGTTCCACCACCTCCACCTCCACCGGCGCCGCCGCCACCGACACCGGCGCCGAGTTCGCCGCCCCCCGGCCCGACGAGCTCGCCGCCCTGCTCGTCGGGCGGGACCGGCCGCCCCGGCCGGGCGCGCTCTCGGCCTCGCTCACCTTCGGCCGGCGGGCCCTGCTGAAGATCAAGCACGTGCCGGAGCAGCTGTTCGACGTGACCGCGTTCCCGATCATGATGGTGCTGATGTACACGTACCTCTTCGGGGGCGCGCTGGCCGGTTCGGTCGCGGAGTACGTCCAGTTCCTGCTGCCCGGCATCCTCGTGATGTCGGTCGTGATGATCACGATGTACACCGGCGTCTCGGTCAACACCGACATCGAGAAGGGCGTCTTCGACCGCTTCCGCACGCTGCCGATCTGGCGGCCCGCGCCGATGGTCGGCTACCTCCTCGGCGACGTCGTGCGCTACCTGATCGCCTCCGCCGTGATGCTGACCGTCGGCCTCCTGATCGGCTACCGGCCCGACGGCGGGGTGGCGGGCGTGTTGCTCGGGGTGGCGCTGCTGCTGGTCTTCTCGTTCGCCTTCTCGTGGATCTGGACCATGTTCGGCCTGCTGCTGCGCAGCGAGAAGTCCGTCATGGGCGTCAGCATGATGGTGATCTTCCCGCTGACCTTCCTCTCCAACGTCTTCGTCGACCCCAGGACCATGCCGGGCTGGCTCCAGGCCTTCGTCAACAACAACCCGGTGACCCATCTGGCGACGGCCGTACGGGAGTTGATGGGAGGAGACTGGCCGGGCGCGGACATCGCCTGGACGCTGGGGTGGTCCGCGCTCTTCGTGATGGTGTTCGGCGCGGTGACGATGCGGCTCTACAACCGCCGTTGAGTCACTCTCGGCCCTTGGTCCGGGGGATCTTCTGCTGGACGGCCCAGCGGTTGCCGTCCGGGTCCGCGAAGTAGACGAACGACCCCCACGGACGGTCGTCGATCGCGCCGACGTCGATGCCGCGCGCGGTGAGTTCGGCGTGGGCGCGCTCGATGTCGTCGACGACCACCTGGAGGTTGTCCAGGGAGCCCGGGGCCATCTCCGTGATCCCCTTCCCGAAGGCGATCGAGCAGGCCGAGCCGGGCGGGGTCATCTGCACGAAGCGGATCCCGTCGTTGACGGTCACGTCGTGGTCCGCGTGGAAGCCCGCCTTCTCGTAGAAGGCCCTGGCGCGGTCGACGTCGGTGACCGGGACGCCGACCAGTTCGAGCCTGATGTCCATGGGGTCCGTGCGGTCCGCGCGGTCCGCGCTGTTCATGCTGTCCATGAGGGCATCCTGCGCCGGGGCCGGCGGCTCCGCACGGCGGGAGGGGCCTCGCGGGGAGGGGCCGGGCACGCCGTTGACCTTCCCCCGCGGGGAAGGACCAGCATCGGCCGGGCCGGGCGAAGGGCCCGGTCCAAGGAGGACGGGGAGACGTGCCGGCATCACCATCACCATCGCTCACCATCGGTGACTTCGCCCGCGCCACCGGCCTCTCGGCGAAGGCGCTGCGCCGCTACGACGAGCTCGGCCTGCTGCGGCCCGACCGGGTCGACCCGTACAGCGGCTACCGGTACTACGCCGAGGCGCAGACGGAACGGGCCCGGCTGATCGCCTGGCTGCGGCGGATCGGCATGCCGCTCGCCGACGTCGGGCGGGTCTGCGCGCTGCACGCCGAGGACCCGGCGGGCGCGGCCCGCGCGATCCGCGCGTACTGGGCCTCCGTCGAGGCCGAGACGGCGGCGCGGCGGGGCCTCGCGGCCTCCCTGGTGGACCACGTGAAAGGAACCCGCACCGACATGACCGCCGGAACCACGTACGTACTGAACGCCACGGCCCTCCTCGACCGGGGCCTGGTCCGGCCCGAACAGCAGGACGCGGTCCACGCCTCGCCCCGGCTGCTGGCCGTCGCGGACGGGTACGGCCCCGAGGGCGCGCGGGCCGCGCGGGCGGCGGTCGCCGCGGTCGCGGCCGTGCCGTCGGCGGGGTCCGCGCCGGGGCGGGCCGGGGACGCGCTGAACGCGCTGGAGGACGGCGTCCGCGCGGCCGGCGAGGCCGTGGCGGGCCTCGACGGCTCCGGCACGACGCTCACCGCCGCGCTGCTCGCCGGCACCCGGCTGGTGCTCGCGCACGTCGGGGACGCGCGGGCCCACCTGCTGAGGGACGGGCGGCTACGGCGGCTCACCCGGGACGACACGGTCGTCCAGGCGCTCGTCGACGCGGGCGAGCTGGAACCGGCGGAGGCGGCGGAGCGGCCCGACCGGGCGGTGCTCCTGAAGGCGCTGGACGGCGGGGGCGCGGTGCCGGACCCCGCGCTGAGCGTCCACGAGCTGCGGCCCGCGGACCGGATCCTCCTCTGCACGGACGGGCTCTCGGCGCTGCTGCCGGAGGGGGAGCTGGCGGACGTCCTCTCCGGGGCGGCGACGGTCGCGGCGGCGGCGGAGGAACTCCTCTCCCGGGCCCGCGCCCAAGGCGCCCCCGACAACCTGGCCCTCGTCACCGCCGAACCGCTCCCCGCCTGACGCGTTTCCCGCCGTCCGGCGCGCTTCCCGCCGTCTGACGTGCTCCCCGCCTGACGCGCTTCCCGCCGTCCGGCGGGGTCACTATTGGGGGACGGTACCTCGGACCACCACCACCGGGCAGGGGGCGTGCTGGGTGACGTTGGAGGAGACGGAGCCGAGGACCGCCGCCTTGAAACCGCTGTAGCCCCGGTCCCCGACCACCAGCAGCTCCGCCCCCTCCGCCTGGTCCACCAGCGCCTGCGCCGCGTTGCCGCCGACGACCGTCCGGGTGGTGGCGGCCGCCTGCTCGGGGGTGAGCGCCTGCGCGAGGGACTGGTCGAGGATCTGCTTGGCGAGCTGCTCGGGGTCGAACTCGGGCGGTACGCCGGGCATCAGGGTCGCCCAGGACGCCGGGTACTCCCAGCCGATCACCGCGTGCAGCGCGCCCCCGGTGAGGGCGGCCTGCGCGGCCGCCCACTTCAGCGCCTTCAGGGACGGTTCCGAGCCGTCCACGCCCACCACGATCCTGCCGCCGGTCATCGCCGACCTCCGTCCGTCGTCGGGGAAATTCCCTCCCCAACGTAACAAACCGGTCAGTCCAGCCTCAGGTCGGCCAACTGCTTCTCGAAGGGGACGACCTCCTCCACGCCGGTCTCGCCGGACCGGCGTTCGGCCGTCGCCGCGACCAGCGTCGCGAACTCCTCGCCCGCCCGGGTGATCCGGGACGGCAGGCCCTCCGTGTACGCGTCGCCGCCGGTCCCCCAGTCCTCCGAGGCCGCGTAGACGGCGGTCGGGGCGGTCTGGGCGCGGAGGTAGGCGAAGAGGGGGCGCAGGGCGTGGTCGAGGACGAGGGAGTGGCGGGCGGTGCCGCCGGTCGCGCCGATCAGGACCGGCGTACCGGTCAGCGCGGCCGGGTCGACCAGGTCGAAGAAGGACTTGAAGAGGCCGCTGTAGGAGGCGGTGAAGACGGGCGTCACCGCGATGACGCCGTCCGCGCCCGTCACCGCGTCGATCGCGTCCTGGAGTCGCTGCGACGGGAAGCCGGTGACGAAGTTGTTCGCGATGTCGACGGCGAGGTCCCGGAGTTCGACGACCTCGACGTCGACCGCGTACTCCTGCTCGGCGAGGCGGTAGCGGGTGGCCTGGACGAGCCGGTCGGCGAGGAGCCGGGTGGAGGAGGGACTGCTGAGACCGGCCGAGACCGCGACCAGCTTGAGCGTGCGCATGGCGGTTACGCCTCCTTCTTCTGCGCGGCCGCCGTGACGGCGGGGTGGAGCGGGGCGGTGGCCGGGACGCCGGCCGGGCGGAGGTTCGCGAACTCCTTGCGGAGGACGGGGACGACCTCCTCGCCGAGGATGTCGAGCTGTTCCAGGACCGTCTTCAGCGGCAGTCCCGCGTGGTCGACGAGGAAGAGCTGGCGCTGGTAGTCGCCGACGTACTCGCGGAAGGACAGGGTGCGCTCGATGACCTCCTGCGGGGAGCCGACGGTCAGCGGGGTCTGGCTGCTGAACTCCTCCAGGCTCGGACCGTGGCCGTAGACCGGCGCGTTGTCGAAGTACGGGCGGAACTCCCGTACCGCGTCCTGCGAGTTCTTCCGCATGAAGACCTGGCCGCCGAGGCCGACGATCGCCTGCTCCTCGGTGCCGTGGCCGTAGTGGGCGTACCGCTGGCGGTAGAGGCGGACCATCTTCTCGGTGTGCTGCTTGGGCCAGAAGATGTGGTTGGCGAAGAAGCCGTCGCCGTAGTACGCGGCCTGCTCGGCGATCTCCGGGGAGCGGATGGAGCCGTGCCAGACGAACGGCGGGACGCCGTCGAGCGGGCGCGGGGTGGCCGTGAAGCCCTGGAGGGCGGTGCGGAACTTGCCCTCCCAGTCGACCACGTCCTCCCTCCACAGCCTGTGGAGGAGCGCGTAGTTCTCGATGGCGAGCGGGATGCCCTGCCGGATGTCCTGGCCGAACCACGGGTAGACCGGGCCGGTGTTGCCGCGGCCCATCATCAGGTCCACGCGCCCGTCGGCGAGGTGCTGGAGGGTGGCGTAGTCCTCGGCGATCTTCACCGGGTCGTTGGTGGTGATGAGCGTCGTGGACGTGGAGAGGATCAGGTTCTCCGTGCGGGCCGCGATGTGGCCGAGGAGGGTGGTGGGGGAGGACGGCACGAACGGCGGGTTGTGGTGCTCGCCGGTCGCGAAGACGTCGAGTCCGACCTCCTCCGCCTTGAGCGCGATGGCGACCGTGTTCTTGATGCGCTCGTGCTCGGTGGGGGTGCGGCCGGTGGTGGGGTCGGTCGTCACGTCGCCGACGGTGAAGATCCCGAACTGCATCGTGGTCACCTCTCGCGTTCCGATTTAGTAGTTGAAGCTTAAACCATCCCGTCCAACCACGCCACCCACCCCCGTATTCCGCCCCGGCCCCGACCCGGGCTCCGGCGCCCGCTCCGGCCCCTCCGCGACCCGGTCCAGGTCCCCGCTCCGGCCCCCCGCGCCCGGCCCCGGTCCCCGCTCCGAGCCCGCGCCCCAGCCCCTCCTCGCCCCGCCGTCCCCGGCCCCCGCCCCCGTACCCTGAACCCCATGACCGAGAAGACGTACGACAACGAGGGCTGGAAGGAGCGGGGCGTGATGCTCCGCGTCTTCGTCTACGTCTTCGCCACCCACGCCTTCGCCGGCTTCGTCTGGCTCCTTTTCCACGTGGGCCAGAACGCCCAGAAGTGAGGGCCGCCACGTGCCGCCCACCTGCGCCCCTCACGTAGAGTCCCCGTCGTGAACGGTGCGATATCGGTGGTGTCGGTCGTCGGAATCGGCGCGGACGGCTGGGACGGGCTCCCCGAGACCTCCCGCCGTCCCCTGCGCGCCGCCGACGTGATCATCGGCGGGCCCCGCCAGCTGGACCTCCTCCCGGCGGACGACTGCCCCGGCGAGCGGATCGCCTGGCCGTCCCCGCTCCGTCCCGCCGTCCCCGGGCTGCTCGCCGCCCACCGGGGCCGCGCGGTCGCCGTCCTCGCCAGCGGGGACCCCTCCTTCCACGGCATCGCCCGCACCCTCGCCGAGACCGCCGGCGCGGAACGCCTGGCCGTCCACCCGCACCCGTCCTCCGTCTCGTACGCCTGCGCCCGCCTCGGCTGGCCCCTGGAGGCCGTCGAGACCGTCTCGCTCGTCGCCCGGCCCCTCGCCGGGCTCTCCGCCGCCCTCCACGACGGCCGCCGCGTCCTCGTCCTCAGCGAGGGCGCCGACACGGCCGCGCGGGTCGCGGAGCTGCTGCGCCGGACGGGCTGGGGCGGCACCCGGATCCGGGTCCTGGAACAGCTCGGCGGGCCCGCCGAGCGGCTCCTCGATGGGACCGCCGCCGACTGGCCCCACGCGCGCACCGACGCCCTCAACGTCCTCGCCCTCGACTGCGTCCGCGACCCCGGCGCCCTGCGGCTCGGCGCCGCGCCCGGCCTGCCCGACGAGGCGTACGAGCACGACGGGCAGCTCACCAAGCGGTACGTCCGCGCCGCCACGCTCGCCGCGCTCGCCCCCGCCCCCGGGGAGCTCCTCTGGGACGTCGGCGGCGGCTCCGGCTCCATCGGGATCGAGTGGATGCGGACCCACCGCGACTGCCGGGCGGTCGCCGTCGAGCGCTCGCCCGAACGGGCCGCCCGCATCACCCGCAACGCCGCCGCCCTCGGCGTACCGGCCCTGAAGGTCGTCACCGGCGCCGCGCCCGCGGCCCTGGCCGGCCTGCCCGCCCCCGACGCGGTCTTCATCGGCGGCGGGCTCACCGTCCCCGGCCTGCTCGACGCCTGCTGGGACGCGCTCCCCTCCGGCGGCCGGCTCGTCGCCAACACCGTGACCCTCGAATCCGAGGCGCTGCTCGCCCGCTGGTACGCCCGGCACGGCGGCGAGCTGATCCGGCTGGCCGTCTCCGCCGCCGTGCCCGTCGGCGGCTTCACCGGCTGGCGCCAGGCCATGCCGGTCACCCAGTGGTCCGTAACGAAGGGTTCAACGAACGCATGACCGTCTACTTCATCGGCGCGGGCCCCGGAGCCGCCGACCTCATCACCGTGCGCGGCGCCCGCACCCTCGCGGCCTGCGGGGTCTGCCTCTACGCCGGCTCCCTCGTCCCCCGCGAGCTGCTCGCCGAGTGCCCGCCGGACGCGAAGCTCGTCGACACCGCGAACATGCACCTGGACGAGATCGTCGCGGAGATCACCGCCGCCCACGAGGCCGGCCAGGACGTGGCCCGGCTGCACTCCGGCGACCCGTCCGTCTTCAGCGCCATGGCCGAGCAGATGCGGCGGCTCGACGCGGCCGGCGTCCCGTACGAGGTCGTGCCCGGCGTCCCCGCCTTCGCGGCCGCCGCGGCGGCCCTCAAGCGGGAGCTGACCGTCCCGACCGTCGGCCAGACCGTCATCCTCACCCGGATCGCCCAGCAGGCCACCCCCATGCCGGAGGGCGAGGACCTCGCCACCCTCGGCCGCAGCGGCGCCCTGCTCGTCCTCCACCTCGGCGCCCGCTACGCCGACCGGATCGTCTCCGAACTGATCCCCCACTACGGCGAGGACTGCCCCGCCGCCGTCGTCGCCATGGCCAGCCGCCCCGACGAGGTCGTGCTGCGCGGCACCCTCGCGGACATCGCCGGCCAGGTGAAGGAGGCCGGCATCACCAGGACGGCCGTCATCGTCGTCGGCCGCACGCTCGCCGCCTCCGAGTTCCGCGACAGCCACCTGTACGACCCGGCCCGGGACCGCCACGCCTGCTGACGGCCCCGCCCCGCCCGCGGCCCGGCGCCTCAGGCGTTGGGCCGCTTGCCGTGGTTCGCCTTCTTCTTCTTGCGGGCCCGCTTCTTGTTGCCGCGCTTCGCCATGGCGATTCCTCCCTGTAGGTGAGGGTTTCTCGCTGCCGAGCCTAGGTTCGGGGACCCGGAACCGCATCCGGTCCGTGCGGCGGATGATGCCCCCGGGACGGGCGGGCCCGGGGATAATCGGGGGCATGGCACACGAGACGGCGACCGTCTCCGAGGTACGGCGCGAACGGTACGCACGAAGGCTCCCCACCGACCTGTCCGCCCTCCGGGGCCCCGACCGGGGACGGGTCCGGCTGCCCCTGCACCTGGCCTGGTCGGGACTGACGGAGTACGACCTCGACCGGCCCCGCCTGCGGATGAGCTGCTACCGGACGGTCCTGGCCGAGGGCGGCCACGACGACCTGGTGCGCCACCTCAACCGGGACCTGCTCGTCGAGATGTGGCCGGTGCTCCGCACCCTCGTCAGCAAGGACCTGCGGACCGTCTGGGAGGAAGCCTTCCGCGAGCTGGCCCCCGAACCGGCGCCGGCGGCCGGACGCGCCGGGTGAAGCTCACCGCCCTCCACCGCCGCCTCCTCGACGACGTGCTCCGCGCCGGCACCGAGTACCCCCTCGTCCTGACCGGCGGCTACGCCGTCCAGGCCCACGGCCTGGTGGACCGCCTCAGCCAGGACCTCGACGTCGCCACCGAGAACCCCCGGCCCATGGCGGAGATCGCCGCCCACCTGCGGTCGGACCTGGAGGCGCGGGGCTGGCACGTGCGGACCGTGGAGACCGACCCGCTCTCCGCCCGCCTCGTCGTCACCGACCCCGCCACCGGCGAGGCGTGCGAGGTGGACGTCCTCAAGGAGGTGCTGTGCGGCCCTCCCGAACAGCGGGAGTTCGGCCTCCTCCTCTCCCTGCGGGACGTCGTCGGCACGAAGGTCCGCGCCCTCGCGGACCGGGGCATGGCCCGGGACCTGATCGACGTCCGCGCGGCGGCCGACCGCTGGAGCGCCGAGGAACTGGAGGAACTCGGCCGGCAGCACGCCCGCGACGGCTTCGACCTGGAAGAACTCCAGGCCAAACTGGCCGGCACGGTCTGGCTCGACGACGACGAGTTCACCGCCCACGGCCTCGACGAGACCCGCATCCAGGAACTCCGCGCCTGGGCCCAGCGCTGGGCCGACGACATCGGCGAACGCCTCCTCGAAGGCGCACCCCCACCGGACGACGACATCCCTTGACCCGGCTCGCGTCCGCGTCCGGGGCGCCGACGCGTACGGGCCCCGGTGTGGCATCTTCGGCGGAGCGGCGAAGGCGGGATGTTCGACACCTACGCCGAGAGCTTCGGCGCGGTGTGGGCCACGGCGACGCCCGTACGGCACGAGGGGTGACCATGGCACGGACCGAGTACTACGACGATCCGAACGCGCCCGAGCCCAACAGCATGGTGGTCGCGGCCTCGGCCGTCGTCACCGACGAGCAGGGACGCGTCCTGCTCCAGCGCCGACGCGACAACGGCCTGTGGGCCCTCCCCGGCGGGGGCATGGACCTCGCCGACTCGCTTCCCGGCACGGCCGTCCGCGAGGTCAAGGAGGAGACCGGCCTGGACGTGGAGGTCACGGGGCTGGTCGGCACGTACACCGACCCGCGGCACATCATCGCCTACACGGACGGCGAGGTGCGCCGGCAGTTCAACGTCTGCTTCACCGCGCGGATCGTCGGCGGAGAACTGGCGATCTCCGACGAGTCGACAGAGCTGCGGTTCGTCCCGCCGGACGAGTGGGACCGGCTTCCGATGCACCCCACCCAGCGGCTCAGGCTCCGCCACTTCCTGGAGCACCGCGAGCGGCCCTACCTCGGCTGACTCCGGCGGCTGGAGGGCGTGGGGCGGGGTCAGGGGCCCTTCGGGGTCGAGCGGCCGACGATCGTGCCCGCGCGGTCGATGGCGATGACGTCGACCGTGACGGGGGCGCCGCGGAGGACGGTGAGGGCTTCGTCGCGGGCCCGGGTGGCGACCGCGTCGCCGAGGGGGACGGCGGCGGCTTCGCAGAGGCGGAGGGCGGCGAGGCCCGTGTTGGAGTGCGCGATCTCCGCCGCCAGGGCCTCGGACGCGCCGGCCCCGCGGGCCAGGGACGCGAGGAAGGGCTTGTCGACCTGGGAGCGGGCGGAGTGGAGGTCCAGGTGGCCGGCGGCGAGCTTGGAGAGCTTGGCGAAGCCGCCGCAGATCGTCAGGCGGTCGACGGGGTGGCGGCGGACGTACTTGAGGACCGCGCCCGCGAAGTCGCCCATGTCGAGGAGGGCGATGTCCGGGAGGTCGTACACCTCCGTCACCGTGCGCTCGGAGGTGGAACCCGTACAGCCGGCGACGTGGGTGAGGCCGCCCGCGCGGGCCACGTCGACGCCGCGGCGGATCGAGTCGATCCAGGCCGAGCAGGAGTACGGGACGACGATCCCGGTCGTGCCGAGGATCGACAGGCCGCCGAGGATGCCGATGCGGGGGTTCCAGGTGGAGCGGGCGATCTCGGCGCCGTCGTCGACGGAGATCGTGATCTCGACGTCCCCGGGGGCGTCGTGGGCCGCCGCCACCCCGGCCACGTGGTCGCGCATCAGCCGGCGCGGCACGGGGTTGATCGCCGGCTCGCCGACCTCCAGGGGGAGGCCCGGCAGGGTGACCGTGCCGACGCCCTCGCCCGCGCGGAAGACGACGCCGGAGCCCGGCGGCAGGAGCCGTACCGTCGAGCGGATCACCGCGCCGTGGGTGACGTCAGGGTCGTCACCCGCGTCCTTCACCACCGCCGCCATGGCCGCGTCGCCGGTCAGGGACTCCGCCGTCAGGGCGAAGGACGGCGTCTGGCCCCTGGGCAGGGTGATCGTCACCGGGTCGGGGAACTCCCCGGTCAGGAGGGCGGTGTACGCGGCCGTCGTCGCCGCCGTCGCGCAGGCGCCGGTCGTCCAGCCGGGCCGCAGGCCGGTGTGCTTGAGTTGGGCCTCGCGCCCGCCGCCGGTACTCACGAAAGGTCTCCCATGCACGTGCTCATTCTCGGAGGGACGACCGAGGCCCGCGCCCTGGCCGGGCTGCTGCATCCCGGCACGAGGGTGACCAGCTCCCTCGCGGGGCGGGTGGCGAACCCCCGGCTGCCGGCCGGGGAGGTGCGGATCGGCGGGTTCGGCGGGCCGGACGGGCTCGCGGCGTGGGTGCGCGAGCACGCCGTGGACGCGGTCATCGACGCCACCCATCCCTTCGCCGAGCGGATCAGCTTCAACGCGGCCCGGGCGGCCGCCGCCGTCCATGTTCCCCTGCTGGCGCTGCGCCGCCCCGGGTGGGTCCCGGGGGAGGGGGACGACTGGCGCGACGCGGGCTCCCTGGAGGAGGCCGCCGCCGCCCTCGACGGCCTCGGCGACCGCGTCTTCCTCACCACCGGCCGCATGGGCCTCGCCGCCTTCGCCGACCGCCCGGAGTGGTTCCTCGTCCGGTCGGTCGACGCCCCGGAGGCGCCGATGCCGACGCGCACCGAAGTCCTCCTGGACCGGGGCCCGTTCACCCTCGAAGGGGAACGGGAACTGATCGCCCGCCACCGCGTCGACGTCCTGGTGACGAAGGACTCCGGCGCCGCCGCCACCGCCCCCAAGCTCACCGCCGCCCGCGAGGCCGGCATCCCGGTCGTCGTCGTCCGCCGCCCCCCGGTCCCCGGGGGCGTCCCGACGGCGGCCACCCCGGAGGAGGCCGCCGCCTGGGTGGCCCGGGGCGCCCGTCAGCCGTAGCGGCGCGGCGTCCAGGCGATCGTGCGGCCGTCGCCCCGCTCGACCGCGCGGGTCTGCGAGGAGCCGATGAGGAGCAGGGTGCGCATGTCGACCTCGGAGGGGTCCAGGGTCTTCAGGGTCACCACCCGGACCGACTGCTCGGGTCCGCCGACGTCGCGGGCGACGACCACGGGGGTGTCGGGGGAGCGGAGCTCCAGGAGGAGGTCGCGGGCGGCGGCGACCTGGTGGGTGCGGGACTTCGAGCCCGGGTTGTAGAGGGCGAGGACGAGGTCGGCCCCGGCGGCGGCGCGCAGCCGGTCCGCGATGACCTCCCAGGGCTTGAGGCGGTCGGAGAGCGAGATCGTCGCGTAGTCGTGGCCCAGGGGGGCGCCGGCCGCCGCGGCGGCCGCGTTGGCGGCGGTCACGCCGGGCAGGACCCGTACGGGGACGCCGGCGTAGGCCGGTTCGCAGGCGACCTCCAGGACGGCCGTCGCCATGGCGAAGACGCCGGGGTCGCCGCCGGAGACGACCGCCACCTTGTGGCCGCGCCGGGCCAGGTCGAGGGCGAACTCGGCGCGCTCCGACTCGACCTTGTTGTCGGAGCCGTGCCGGACCTGCCCGGGGCGCAGGACCGGGACCCGGTCGAGGTAGGTGGTGTAGCCGACGAGGACGTCGGCGTTGACCAGCGCGCCGCGCGACTCGGGCGTCAGCCAGGGCGCGCCGGCGGGGCCGGTGCCGACGACGGTGACCTCGCCGCGCTCGCGCACGGGGTTGGCCCGGTCGATGCGGGAGGGGAGGACGGCGACGGAGAAGTACGGGACGGTCTCCGGGTCCACGTCGGCGAGGCGCTCGGTCCGCTCGCCCGCCATGAACGCCCGCTCCACGTACCGGGCGTCCTCCAGCCGGCCGGCCCGCTCCAGGGCGCGCCGGACGGCGGGGAAGGTGCGGCCGAGCTTCATCACGACCGCCGAGTCGGCGGCCGCGAGGCGGGCCGTCAGCTCGTCCTCCGGCAGGGTGCCGGGGACGATCGTGAGGACCTCCTCGGCCTCGCACAGCGGCTCGCCGAGCCGGGCGGCGGCGGCGCTGACGGAGGTGACGCCGGGGATGACGGTGGTGTCGTAGCGGTCCGCGAGCCGCTTGTGCATGTGCTGGTAGGAGCCGTAGAAGAGCGGGTCGCCCTCGGCGAGGACGGCGACCGTGCGGCCCGCGTCGAGGTGGGCGGCGAGCCGGGCCGCGGCCTCCTCGTAGAAGTCGTCGAGCGCGCCCCGGTAGCCGCCGGGGTGGTCGGTGGTCTCCACGGTGAGCGGGTACATCAGCCGCTCCTCGACGTGGTCCTCGCGCAGGTGCGGGGCGGCGATGGAGCGCGCTATCGAGCGGCCGTGGCGGGCCGAGTGGTAGGCGACGACGTCGGCCTCGGCGATGGCCTTGACGGCGGCGAGGGTGAGCAGGTCCGGGTCGCCGGGGCCGAGGCCGACCCCGTACAGCTTGCCCTTCACAGCGGTCATGCCTGGATCTCCGGTTCGTGCGCGAGGGCGTTGAGGGCGGCGGCGGTCATCGCGCTGCCGCCGCGGCGGCCGCGGACCACCAGGTAGTCGAGGCCGAGGTCGTTGGCGGCGAGGGCGTCCTTGGACTCGGCGGCGCCGATGAAGCCGACGGGGATGCCGAGGACGGCGGCCGGCTTCGGCGCGCCCTTCCCGATCATCTCCAGGAGGTGGAAGAGGGCGGTGGGGGCGTTGCCGATGGCGACGACGGAGCCTTCGAGGCGGTCCCGCCACAGTTCGAGGGCGGCGGCGGAGCGGGTGGTGCCGAGCTCGGCGGCGAGGGCGGGCACGGCCGGGTCGGAGAGCGCGCACAGCACCTCGTTGTCGGCGGGCAGCCGCTTGCGGGTGACGCCGGAGGCGACCATCTGCGCGTCGCAGAGGATGGGGGCGCCGGCCCGGAGGGCGGCGCGGGCGCTCGCGACGACGCCCGGCGAGTAGGCGATGTCCCGGACGAGGTCGGTCATGCCGCAGGCGTGGATCATGCGCACGGCGACCGTGGCGACGTCGTCGGGCATCCCCCCGAGGTCCGCCTCGGCGCGGATCGTGGCGAAGGAACGGCGGTAGATCTCGACGCCGTCCTTCTCGTACTCGTACATCCTCAGCTCTCCATCGGTGTCGTACGGGCCGCCGCCACGGCTTCGGCCAGGGCGGTACGGGGGACGGGGACGCCGTCCAGCAGATACGTGGCGGAGTCCCGGGCGGTGACCTCGACCCAGGTGCCGTGCGGGTGCCCGCAGCGGCGCGCGCAGCCGGAGAAGTGCACGGGCAGCGGCCCGGGGGGCGCCGTGCGGGCGTCCGCCCGGACGTCGGCGAGGGACTTGGCGCAGCCGGGCAGGCCGGTGCAGGCGGTGACGCCGGTGCCGGGGGCGGCCGGGTCGGTGATCAGGCCGTGCGCGGCGAGGACGGGGAGCCGGGCGGGGGCCGCCCCGACGGCGACCGCTCCGCGCCACGGGGTGAGCCGGAGCTCGTCGGCGCCGTCGGCGAGGGCCCGCAGGCCGTCGGCGGTGAGCCGGCCGAGGGGGGCGAGGACGTGCAGGGCGCGGTCGCCGAGGGGGCCGGGCGCGGGCGGCGGCGCCGGCGGGAGGGAGAGCGGGGGTACGGGCTCCGCGGCGATCCCCGCGCGGGCCAGGGCGCCGGCCCACTCCGGGACGTGCCCGGCGGGCAGCTCGCGCGGGCGCCACGCGCCGGTCCCGGTGGCCTCGGCGGCGTCGAGGAAGGCGAGGGCGCAGGCGAGGGCGGCGCCGGCGGCGTCGGCGGCGGGCAGGCGGAAGGTGCCGGAGCCGGTCTCCAGGAGGACGGCTCCGTCCGGCGCTGCGACCAAGGTCACATCGCCGCCGAGTCCGGCGACGTCGCCGCGGCCGTCGTCGAGGACGAAGAGGAAGCGGCCGGAGAGGGCCGCGGCGCGGGGCTCCGCGCACAGCGCCGCGTCCAGGGCGCGGGCCCACAACTGCGCGTCCCCGTGGCCGAGTCCGTCGAGTCCGGCGGCGGGCGAGGCCACGATGTTGCGGACCCGTTCGTGGGTGGGGGAGGGCAGCAGGCCGGCCGCGCCGAGGAGGGCGGCGAGCTCCGCCCCGCAGCCCTCGCCGAGGCCGCGCAGCTCCGCGTTGCCGCGCGAGGTGACGCTGATCCGCCCGTCGCCCAGGGACTCCGCCGCGCCGGCCAGGACCTCGGCCTGACGGGGAGTCAATCTGCCTGCGGGCAGGCGGAGTCGGGCCAGGCGGCCGTCGTCGGCGGGGTGCAGGCGCAGCGCCCCGGGGCAGGCGTCGCCACGGTCCCGTATGCGAGGTTCGCCCGGTTCGGGCGGCGGGGGTGGGGTGGGCGGCATGGCGGCGAGCATACCCACGGGGAACCGGGCGGCCACCGAGTGTGATCCGGCCGACTCCCCGGCCCCCTCCGGCCCGCGGGCGCCAGGATCTACTATGCAGATCGGCATGGGGTCCCAGGACCCCGGGGAGGAAGCCCGGTGAGAATCCGGCGCGGTCCCGCCACTGTGAGCCCGAGCCGGCGACGGCACGGGTGAGTCAGGAACTCCCCGCCGACCACGACCACCCGGGGCGCGGAAACCCCGAGGAAGGGCCTGAGCCTCGCCATGCTCCTGCTGCTGTCGCACTCCGACACCGACCTGCTCAGCGCCCGTGCGGCCGGCGGACCGGTGGAGTACCGCTTCGCCAACCCCGCCCGGCTCCCGCTCGCCGACCTCCCCGCCCTCCTCGACGGGGCCGAGCTGGTCCTGGTCCGCCTCCTCGGCGGCGTCCGCTCCTGGCAGGACGGCCTGGACGCGGTCCTCGCCACCGGGAAGCCGGTCGTCGTCCTCAGCGGCGAACAGGCCCCCGACGCCCAGCTGATGGCCGCCTCCACCGTCCCGGTCGGCGTCGCCACCGAGGCGCACGCCTACCTCGCCCACGGCGGCCCCGCCAACCTGGAGCAGCTCGCCCGCTTCCTCTCCGACACCGTCCTGCTCACCGGCCACGGCTTCGAGGCCCCGGCGCCCGCCCCGACCTGGGGCCCGCTGGAGCGCACCGCCCGCGTCACCGAGGGCCCGACGGTCGCCGTGCTCTACTACCGCGCCCACCACATGAGCGGGAACACCGCCTTCGTCAGCGCCCTCTGCGACGCCGTCGAGGACGCCGGGGCCCGCGCGCTGCCGCTGTACGTGGCCTCCCTGCGGGCCCCCGAGGAGGAGCTGCTCGCCGTCCTGCGCGGCGCCGACGCGATCGTCACCACCGTCCTCGCCGCCGGCGGCACCAGGCCGGCCGAGGCGCAGGCCGGCGGCGACGAGGAGGCGTGGGACGCGGGCGCGCTCGCCGCGCTCGACGTGCCGATCCTCCAGGCGCTGTGCCTGACCGGTTCCCGGTCGGCCTGGGAGGAGAACGACGAGGGCCTGTCGCCGCTGGACGCGGCCAGCCAGGTCGCCGTCCCCGAGTTCGACGGCCGGCTCATCACCGTCCCGTTCTCCTTCAAGGAGATCGACGCCGACGGCCTGCCCGCCTACGTCGCCGACGCCGAGCGCGCCGCCCGCGTCGCCGGCATCGCCGTCCGCCACGCCCGCCTGCGGCACATCCCGAACGCCGGGAAGAAGCTGGCGCTGGTCCTCTCCGCCTACCCGACCAAGCACTCCCGCATCGGCAACGCCGTCGGCCTCGCCACCCCCGCCTCCGCCGTCGCGCTGCTGCGCCGGCTGATCGAGGAGGGGTACGACTTCGGGCCCGCCGAGGAGCTGCCCGGCCTGGTCTCCGGCGACGGCGACGAGCTGATCCACGCCCTCATCGAGGCCGGCGGCCACGACCAGGACTGGCTCACCGAGGAGCAGCTGGCGAAGAACCCGGTCCGCATCCCGGCCGCCGACTACAAGCGCTGGTACGCCGAGCTGCCGGCCGAGCTGCGCGAGCGGGTCGAGGAGCACTGGGGGCCGGCCCCCGGCGAGATGTTCCTCGACCGGTCCCGGAACCCGGAGGGCGACATCGTCCTCGCCGCCCTGCGGCGCGGGAACCTGCTGATCCTCATCCAGCCGCCGCGCGGCTTCGGCGAGAACCCGATCGCGATCTACCACGACCCGGACCTGCCGCCGTCGCACCACTACCTGGCCGCCTACCGCTGGATCGCGGCCCGCGCGGAGGACGGCGGCTTCGGCGCCGACGCGATGGTCCACCTCGGCAAGCACGGCAACCTGGAGTGGCTGCCCGGCAAGAACGCGGGACTCTCCGCCGCCTGCGGCCCCGACGCGGCCCTCGGCGACCTGCCGCTGGTCTACCCGTTCCTCGTCAACGACCCGGGCGAGGGCACCCAGGCCAAGCGCCGCGTCCACGCCACCCTCGTCGACCACCTCGTGCCGCCGATGGCCCGCGCCGACTCCTACGGCGACATCGCGCGCCTGGAGCAGCTCCTCGACGAGTACGCGCAGATCTCCTCCATGGACCCGGCGAAGCTGCCCGCGATCCGCGCCCAGATCTGGACGCTGATCCAGGCCGCGAAGCTCGACCATGACCTCGGTCTGGAGGAGCGCCCGGAGGACGACGGCTTCGACGACTTCCTGCTGCACGTCGACGGCTGGCTGTGCGAGGTCAAGGACGCCCAGATCCGGGACGGCCTGCACGTCCTCGGCACCGCCCCCACCGGCCCCGAGCGGGTCAACCTGGTCCTCTCCATCCTGCGCGCCCGCCAGATCTGGGGCGGCACGCAGGCGCTGCCGGGCCTGCGCGAGGCGCTCGGCCTGGACGAGTCGGCCGCGACGCGGACCACCGCCGACGAGGCGGAGGCGAAGGCCCGCGCGCTGGTCGAGGCGATGGAGGCGGCGGACTGGGCGGCGGACGCGGTCGCGTCGGTCGCCGACGGGTACGGCGCCGAGGTCCACGACGTGCTCCGCTTCGCCTGCGAGCAGGTCGTGCCCCGGCTCGCCGCCACGACGGACGAGCTGACCCACGCCGTGCACGCGCTGAACGGCGGCTTCGTCCCGGCGGGCCCGTCCGGCTCCCCGCTGCGCGGCCTGGTCAACGTGCTGCCGACCGGACGGAACTTCTACTCCGTCGACCCGAAGGCCGTGCCGTCCCGGCTCGCCTGGGAGACCGGGCAGGCGCTCGCCGACTCCCTCCTCACGCGCTACCGCGAGGACAACGGCGAGTGGCCCACCTCCGTCGGCCTCTCGCTGTGGGGGACGAGCGCGATGCGGACCGCCGGCGACGACGTCGCCGAGGCGCTGGCCCTGCTCGGCGTCCGGCCGCGCTGGGACGAGGCGTCCCGCCGCGTCAACGGCCTGGAGCCGATCCCCCTGGAGGAGCTCGGCCGCCCGCGCGTCGACGTGACGCTGCGCATCTCCGGCTTCTTCCGGGACGCGTTCCCGCACGTCATCGCGCTCCTCGACGACGCCGTCCGGCTGGTCGCGGGGCTCGACGAGCCCGCCGAGCAGAACCACGTCCGCGCCCACGCCCAGGCCGACCTGGCCGAGCACGGCGACGAGCGGCGCGCCACCACCCGCATCTTCGGCTCCCGGCCCGGCACCTACGGCGCGGGCATCCTCCAGCTGATCGACTCGCGGGACTGGCGCACCGACGCCGACCTCGCCGAGGTGTACACGGTGTGGGGCGGGTACGCGTACGGGCGCGGGCTCGAAGGGCGCCCGGCGCGCGCCGAGATGGAGACCGCGTACAAGCGGATCGCGGTCGCGGCGAAGAACACCGACACCCGCGAGCACGACATCGCCGACTCGGACGACTACTTCCAGTACCACGGCGGCATGGTGGCGACCGTCCGCGCGCTGCGGGGCACCGCCCCCGAGGCGTACATCGGCGACTCCACCCGCCCGGAGACCGTCCGCACCCGCACCCTGGTGGAGGAGACCTCCCGGGTCTTCCGGGCCCGGGTGGTGAACCCGCGCTGGATCGAGGCGATGCGCCGCCACGGCTACAAGGGCGCCTTCGAGCTGGCGGCGACCGTCGACTACCTCTTCGGCTACGACGCCACGACCGGGGTTGTCGCCGACTGGATGTACGACAAGCTCACCCAGGAGTACGTCCTCGACGAGACGAACCGGGCCTTCCTCCAGGAGGCCAACCCCTGGGCCTTGCACGGCATCGCGGAGCGCCTCCTGGAGGCCGAGTCGCGCGGCATGTGGGAGAAGCCGGACCCGGAGACCCTGGCCGCCCTGCGCCAGGTGTTCCTGGAGACGGAGGGCGACCTGGAGGGTTCCGCGGACGAGTAGGCCGCGCGCCTAGCTCGTGACGAGGGCGTGGGCCGGGGCCAGTTCGAGGCGCCGGCCCCGGAAGCCCTGCCGCAGCCGGCGGTCGTGGCTGACGATCACCAGCGTGCCCCGGTAGGCCGCGAGCGCGGCCTCGACCTCCTCCACGAGGGCCGGCGCCAGGTGGTTGGTCGGTTCGTCGAGGAGGAGCAGATCGGCCGGGGCGGTCACCAGCCGGGCCAGCTCCAGCTTGCGGCGCTGGCCCGTCGACAGCAGGCGGACCGGGGTCGTCAGATCCCGGGCCGCGAAGAGCCCGAGGGCGAGCAGTTCGTCCTCGCGGCCCTCTCCGAAGGCCTCGCCCACCGTACGGGGGTCGTGGGGTGAGGCCGTGTCCTGGCGGAGCATGCCGACCCGGGCGGGCACGGTCACCGTGCCCGCGTGCGGGGCGATCTCGCCCGCCAGGACCCGGAGGAGGGTGGTCTTCCCCGCGCCGTTGGGGCCGGTGACGAGCAGCCGCTCGCCCGCTTCGAGGTGCAGCGCGCCGAGCCGGAGCCGGCCGTCGACGCGCACCCCGGTCAGGGTGACGGCCGCGCCCTCGCCCGCGGGCTCCGCCCGGAAGCGCAGCGGCTCGGGCGGCGCGGGCACCGGGTGCTCGGTGAGCCGGGCCAGCCGCTCGCGGGCGGCGCGGATCCGGCTCATCGCGCCGTGCGCCCGGGACCGGGCACGGAAGGCGCCCGCCCCGCTGAAGGCGGCGGGGGCCTTGCGCGGGATGGCGGAGAAGCGGTCGATGGTGCTGTCGGCGAGGGCCCGGTGGCGGGCCAGTTCCTCCTTCCACTCCTCGTGCTCGCGGATCCGGCGGGCCCGTTCGGCGGCGCGGCCGGCGAGGTAGCCGGCGTAGCCGTCGCCGTAGCGGCGCAGCGTGTGCCGGTCCTCGTCGACCTCCACGACGGCGGTGGCGACGCGGTCGAGGAAGGCGCGGTCGTGGGAGACGGCGACGACGGTGCCCCGGTGGGCGAGCAGCCGCTCCTCCAGCCAGGCCACGGCCGCGTCGTCCAGGTGGTTCGTCGGCTCGTCGAGCAGCAGCAGTTCGGGTTCGGCGGCGAGCACGCCGGCCAGGGCGAGCCGGGCCCGCTGCCCGCCGGAGAGCGTGGCCAGCGGCCGGTCCCGGTCGAGCGGGGCGGTCTCGCCGAGCCGCCGCAGCACGGTCGCCACCCGCCGCTCGGCCCCCGCGCCGCCGCGCGCCTCGTGGGCGGCGAGCAGGGCGGCGTACCGGTCGAGTCCGGCGGGGGTGAGGGCGGCCTCCGCCTCCCGGATCTCCCGCTCCAGCTCGCGGATCTCCGCGAGAGCGTGGTCGACGGCGTCGCTGACGGTCGCGGTCGCGGGGAGGTCGAGGGTCTGGGCGAGATGGCCGAGGCCGCCGGGGGCGTCGACGGCCACGGTGCCGTGGTCGGCGCTTTCGAGGCCGGCGAGGAGCCGGAGCAGGGTGGACTTCCCGGAGCCGTTGTCGCCGACGACGCCGAGGCGTTCGCCGGGGCGGACGGTGAGGGAGGCCCGGTCGAGGACGGTCCGGTGGTGGACGTACCGGTCGTCGTAGCGCTTGGTGACCTCGGTGAGTCGGGCACGGAACAAGGGCGGTCTCCTGCCGTCGGGAAAGCGAGACGCGACGTCTCGTCGACTCGACGGTAAAGGGTCCCGGGGGATTTGACAAGACGATTCGTCTCGTCTCGTCGGAGGGGTGGGGGAGGGGGTGCGGGGGAGGGGTCAGGCGCTGGCTATGCGCAGCACCAGCGCGACCGCCGGGAGGACGGTCAGGACGAGGACCGGCGCCAGCGCGTAGTCCTTCGCGCGGACGTGGGTGACGAGGGCGCCGACGAAGTAGAGGACCAGGCCGATCGCCGCCGCCGCGCCGAGCGCCGGGACCACCAGGCCGGCGAGCAGGCCGAGCGCGCCCGCCACCTTCGCCGTGCCGAGCCACGGCAGCCATGAGTCCGGCACCCCGAGCTTCGTCATGTTCCCCGCCACCGCCGGGTTGCGGGTGAAGGTCGCGACGGCGGAGCCGGTCATGGCGAGGGCGAGCAGGCCGGCGAGGACGGCATAGGCGATGAACATGGGGACGCTCCAATGATCCAGATGCGGAAACCGTTGAAGAGTAACAACGATTTCCCTCGCTCCACAATCTTCTTGTTGTTACGGTGGACGACATGGCAGCCCTCCCGACCGACCGGCTCGGTTTCCTCCTCTCCTTCCGCGGGGAGCTCACCGGCGCGCGCATCCGCTCCGCCCTGGGCGTCGAGGGGCTGCATCCGCGCAACGCGATGACCCTGATGCAGCTCGCCCCCGCGCCCATGAGCCAGCGGGACCTGGCCGCCGCGATGGAGATCGACCCGAGCCAACTGGTCGCCGTCCTCAACGAGTTGGAGGCGGACGGGCTGGCGGAGCGGCGCCGCGACCCGGCCGACCGGCGCCGGCACATCGTCGAGATCACCCCGGCCGGGGCGGCCGTCCTGGACCGCATCGACCGGGCCGTCAGCGAGGCCGAGCGCGAGCTCTTCGCCGACCTCACCGAGGCGGAGCGGGCCCTGCTGCGGAGCCTGCTCGACCGCGTGGTGGTCGACCCGTCCGCCCACGAGTGCGGCGAGTAGACGACACTGGTCCCGGGCGATGAGTTTCCGGCCCGGCCGCCGTCCACCCTTCTGAGCACCCACGGAGGAGAGAACGATGGCCGAGCCCACCACCCGCACCCTGGAGACCGCCGGCGCGACCCTGCGCTACGACGTCCGCCCCGGCACCGGCCGGGACCCGCGTCCGCTGCTGCTCATCGGCTCCCCCATGGACGCGACCGGCTTCACCACGCTCGCCTCGCACTTCACCGACCGGACCGTCGTCACGTACGACCCGCGCGGGGTCGGCCGCAGCGAGACCGCCGAGGGGGCGCCGGTCGAGATCCGGCCGGAGGAGCACGCCGACGACCTGGCCCGGCTGATCGAGGAGCTGGCCGCCGGGCCGGTGGACGTCTTCGCCAGCAGCGGCGGCGCCGTCAACGCGCTGGCCCTGGTGGCCCGCCGCCCCGAACTCGTGCACACCCTCGTCGCCCACGAGCCGCCCGCCGCCGGGCTCGTCCCCGACGGCGCCGAGGCCCTGGCGGCCTGCGAGGACGTCCGCGCCACCTACCTGCGGGACGGCTGGGGCGCCGGCATGGCCAAGTTCATCGCCCTCACGAGCCACCAGGGCCCGATCCCGGCCGGCTGGGCCGGGCTGCCGGTCCCGCCGGAGACGTACGGCCTGCCCGCCGAGGACGACGGGCGCCGGGACGACCCCCTGCTCGGCAGGAACATGCGCGGCTGTACCTCGTACGTCCCCGACACCGAGGCCCTGAAGGCCGCCGCCGGCACGACCCGGATCGTCGTCGCCGCCGGCGAGGAGTCCCGGCGGGAGCTCGCCGCCCGCGCCGCCGCCGCGCTCGCCGAGCGCCTCGGCACCCCGCTCGCCGTCTTCCCCAGCCACCACGGGGGCTTCCTGGGCGGCGAGTTCGGGCAGCGGGGGGCGCCGGAGGCGTTCGCGAAGACGCTGCGCGAGGTCCTGGAGGCGTAACCCCCGGATTCCGTCGGTCAGTTCTTGTCGGCCGCCGCCTTCACGGCGGCGGCCGCGTCCACGTTCCCGAGGCCCAGCTTCAGGTTCCCCGACGGGTTCGTCGCCGTGTCCCGGATCGCCGTCATGATCCCGGCCGGGTCCAGGCCCTCCTGGTGCAGGAGCGCGGCCACGGCGGCCACGTACGGCGAGGCCATCGAGGTGCCGGAGAGCTTGCCGTACCCCGAGGTGTTCTTCAGGGTCTCCTTGGCCGTGTAGGTCGGCAGGGTGGAGAGGATGTCCACGCCGGGCGCCGCCACCGCGTTCTGCGCGCCGAAGTTGGTGAAGGAGGCCGGCTGCCCGTTCCGGTCGGCGGCGTTGACGACGAGGACCGGGGTGGTCAGCTCGTACGGCTGGAGCAGGGTCGAGTCGTTGCCGGCGGCGGCGACCACGACCGCCCCCTTGTCGTCGGCGAGGGCGATCGCGTCGTTGAGGACGCCGCCCTTGAGCAGCCGGGCCATCAGGCCGGACTCGCCGAGCGAGAGGTTGATGACGTCGGCGCCGTGCTGGGCGGCCCAGACGATCCCCTTGGTGATGTTCGCGTCGCTGCCGCTGCCGTCCGCGCCCAGCACCCGCACCGGCATGATCTTCGCGCCGGGCGCGCCGCCCGCGATCCCGATGCCGTTCTCGGTGTGGGCGGCGGCGATGCCGGCGACGTGGGTGCCGTGCCCGTTGAGGTCCTTCGGGTCGTCGTCGCCGTCCACGAAGTCGTAGCCGTCCACGAGCCGCCCCTTGAGGTCGGGGTGGCCGGGGTCCACGCCGGTGTCGACGACGGCGATGACCGTGTCCTCCCCCTCGGCCGTGTCCCACGCGCCGGGCAGCTTCAGCGCGTCGAGCGCCCACTGCTGGTTCCGCAGCGGGTCGGGCTCGTCGTCGCTGCCGCAGCCGGTCGCGAGGGCGGCGGTGAGCACGGCGAGGGCGGTGAGGGCGGCGGACCGACGGCGCATGAGATCTCCCCATTC
This sequence comes from Streptomyces sp. NPDC035033, assembly GCF_040636735.1. Taxonomy (NCBI): domain Bacteria; kingdom Bacillati; phylum Actinomycetota; class Actinomycetes; order Kitasatosporales; family Streptomycetaceae; genus Streptomyces; species Streptomyces sp. NPDC035033. The sequence continues at coordinate 279,470 of NZ_JBEZUZ010000001.1, forward strand.
GGCAGCATTCGTCAGCGTTTGAACCAGTGAACAGGCGGCGACGGGGCCCCGCATCCGGAACCGGGGCGGAACCGGGACGGACGCGAGGGTCCGTCAAACCCACTTGTTCTAGTAGAGTGCGAACAAGGAGGTTGTCATGAACCCTGCCGCGTCCCGTACGCCGAGCCGGCCGCAGCACCGCGCCCCGCTCCGGCTCCGCGTCCTCACCGCGCTCCCCTTCGTCCTCGCCGCCGCCGTCCCCCCGCTGCTCCTCGCGCTCTGGTCCGACCGGCTCCCCGACCCGCTCGCCACCCACTTCGCCTCCGGCACCGGCGCCGCCGACGGCTTCACCGGCCGGACCGCGTTCGCCGCCGTCGGCGCCGCGCTGCCGCTCGGCCTCGGCGCCGCCTGGACCGCGCTCGCGCACCGGAGCGCCCTGTGGGGCGCGTGGCTGACCGCCGGACTGCTCGGCACGCTGCTCAGCCTCCTGGTCCGGGACAACCTCGACGCGGCCGACCCCGCCGCCGTCCGCTCCCCGCTCTCGAACCTCGCGCTCGCGCTCGCCGCCGGCGCCGTCCTCGCCCTCGCCGGACACGCCCTCTCCCGGCTCGTCCCGCCCGGGGACGCCACCGCCGACGGCCCGGACATCGGCCCGGACGCGCCCCGCCTCGACCTCGGCGCCGGCGAGCTCGCCGGCTGGTCCCGCGCCACCGCCTCCGGCCCGCTCACCGCCCTCGGCCTGCTCCTCGCCGCCGCCGGCGCCGTCGCCGCGCTCCTCGGCGCGTGGCCGCTGCTCCCGGTCGCCCTCGCCGTCGCCGTCCCCGGCCTCGCCCTCGCCCGCGTCCGGGTCGGCGTCGACCGCCGCGGCCTCACCGTCCGCTCCACGCTCACCCCCCGGCCCCGCGTCCACGTGCCGCTCGCCGACATCGCCGGCGCCGACGCCCGGGACGTCGGCGCCCTGCGCGAGTTCGGCGGCTGGGGCTACCGGCTCCGCGCCCACCGCTCCGGCGTGATCCTCCGCTCCGGCGAGGCCCTGGTCGTCCGGCGCGGCGACGGCCGCGAGTTCGCCGTCACCGTGCCCGACGCCCGGACCGCCGCCGCCCTCCTCAACACCCTCGTCGAACGCCGTGGAAGGCTCTGACCGTGCTCTTCCGCGTCGACCCCGCCTCCGCCGTCCCGCTCGGCGACCAGATCGCCGCCTGCGTCCGCGGCGCCCTCGCCGACGGCACCGCCGCCCCCGGCGAGCGGCTCCCGGCCGCCCGGGAACTCGCCGACTCGCTCGGCGTCAACGTCCACACCGTCCTGCGCGGCTACCAGCGGCTGCGCGAGGAGGGCCTCATCGAACTCCGCCGGGGCCGCGGCGCCGTCGTCGTCCCCGGCGTCGCCGCCCCCGACCGCGCCCGCCTCGTCACCCGGCTGCGGGAGGCCGCCGCCGAGGCCCGCTCCCTGGGCCTCACCGACGAGGAGTTCCTCGACCTGGCCCGCGCCGTCCTGCGGTAGCCCCCGCCCGCTCCGGACCGGGCTATCCCAGGACGCGGACCGGCTTCCCCGCCAGGTACGCCTCGATGTCCTCCACCGCCTGCCCGAAGTAGCGGGCGTAGTTGGCCTCGGAGACGTACCCGAGGTGGGGGAGGGCGAGCACGTTCGGCAGGGTGCGCAGCGGGTCGTCGGCCGGCAGCGGCTCCGTCTCGTACACGTCGAGGCCGGCCCCGGCGAACCAGCGCTCGCGCAGCGCCCGCAGCAGCGCCGCCCCGTCCACGAGCCCGGCCCGCGAGGTGTTCACCAGGTACGCCCCCGGGCGCATCGCCCGCAGCTCGGGCTCGCCGACGATGCCGCGCGTCCGGTCGGAGAGCACCAGGTGCAGCGAGACGACGTCGCTCGCCGCGAACAGCTCGGCCTTGTCCTTCGCGAGCCGGATCCCCTCCCCGTGCGCGGCGACCCGTTCCTCCGTCAGGTTCGGGCTCCAGGCGAGGACGTCCATGCCGAAGGCGCGGCCGACGGCGGCGACCCGGCCGCCGATCTTCCCCAGGCCCAGCAGGCCCAGCGTGCGGCCCGCCAGGTCGCCGCCGACGGTCGACTGCCAGGGGCCGCCCTCGCGCATCGCCCGCGCCTCCGTCGTCACCTTCCGGACCAGCCCCAGGATCAGCGCCCAGGTCAGCTCGGCGGGCGGCTCGGAGCCGCTGGCGGTGCCGCAGACGGTGATCCCGCGCTCCCGGCAGGCGGCCAGGTCGATCGAGGCGTTGCGCATCCCGGAGGTGACCACGAGGCGCAGCCGGGGCAGCCGGTCGAGCAGCTCCGCGCCGAGCGGCGTCCGCTCCCGCATGACCACCAGGACCTCGCAGTCCTCGACGGCGGCGACGAGGGCGTCCGGGTCCGTCAGGTGCTCGTGGAGCACCCGTACCTCCACGCGGCCGTGGAGCGGGCTCCAGTCGGCGGAGGAGAGTGCGGCGTTCTGGTAGTCGTCGAGCACGGCACAGCGCGGCAGTGAGGTCATGACGGCATGATCGCGCATGGCGCGCCGCCGGGCTCACCCGTTCGGCCCCGCCCGGGACGCCGGAACCCCGCCGCGCCCGCACGCTGACTCCATGGGAGCACCAGGTGGCGGGACCGACGACGAACTCACCCTGCTGCGGGCCCGGGTGGCGGCCCTGGAGGCGGACGCCGGCCGGGGCGCGCCCCGGCGCGAGCGCCACCGGCTCCGCTCCTTCTGCTCCGCGCTGCTGGTGGTGATCGGCTGCGTCCTCGTGCCGCTGGGCCTGGTCGCCGCCTGGACCGCGGACCTCCTCGGCGACACCGACCGGTACGTGAAGACGGTCGAGCCGCTCGCCTCCGACCCGGACGTGCAGGACGCCGTCGCGAACCGGGCGACCGACGCCGTCATGCGGCACCTCGACCTCCCGGCGCTCCTCGAAGGCGTGGCCCCCGACCAGCGCCCGCTGGTGGAGAAGGCGCTCGGGAAGCTCGGCGGCTCCCTGGAGAGCGCGGTCGGCAGCTTCGTCCACGACCGGGCCCGGGACGTCGTCGCCTCCCCGGCCTTCGAGACGATCTGGACCGACGCCAACCGGGCGATCCACACCTCCCTCGACCGGGCCCTCACGGGCGACGAGGACGGGGCGGTGAAGATCGAGACGGACGCGGTGACGATCGACCTGGCGCCCGTGATCGACCGGGTGAAGGAACGCCTCGTCGCCTCCGGGCTCACCGCCGCCGGGAACATCCCCGAGGTGCACACCGACTTCACCGTCCTCAGGTCGGACGACATCGGGAAGGCGAAGACCGGCTTCGCGCTCCTCCAGGCGGTGGGCCTGTGGCTGCCGGTGATCGCCGTGCTGTGCGTGGCCGGCGGCGTGCTGCTCGCGGTGCGCCGGCGGCGGGCGCTGGTCGCGGCGGCGCTGGGCTTCGCGGTGGCGGCGGTCGTCCTCGGCATCGCCCTCACCGTCTTCCGTACGGTCTACCTCAACGCCCTGCCCGCCTCGGTCTCCCCGGCGGCGGCCGGCTCGGTCTACGACACCCTGGTCCGCTTCCTGCGCACCTCGGTCCGGGTGTGCGCGGTCCTCGGCGTCCTCGTCGCCCTGGCCGCCTGGCTCTCCGGCCCGAGCCGCCCCGCCGCCCTGACGCGCGGCCTGTGGCGCTCGGGCGTCACCGCGACCCGGTCGACGGCCGACCGGGCCGGGATGCGGCTGGGCCCGGTGGGCCCGTTCGTCCACCGCTTCCACACCTGGATCGTGTGGATCCTGGTGGCGGGCGCCGCCCTCGCCTTCGTCCTGTGGCCCCACCCCACCGGCTGGGTCGTCGTCGGCCTGGCCCTGTCCCTGCTCCTCGCCCTGGCGATCACGGACTTCCTGGCGGCCGAGGGGCCGGGGGCCGCGGGGCCGGGCCCGGGGGGCGTCGGACCGGACCTGGCGGCCGGATCGGAGCGCGTCGAGGCGGAGCCGGAGCCGGAGCACGCCAGGCCGCGCCCGGGGGCCGGGCCGGGGCCGGATCCGAAGGGCGCCCGGCCGAAGGGCTAGGGGAGGCGCGGGAATTCGGCGGCGGCCCTCGTCCGTCACGGTGGCCCGGTACGACGGTCCGCCGTGGTGCTCCGGTACGACGACGGTCCGATGCGGTGTCCCGGTACGACGACGGTCGGTCGCGGTGTCCCGGTACGACGACGGTCCGGCGCGGCGCTCCGGTGCGGCGACGGCCGGTCGCGGTGGCCCGGTCCGACGCGGTGCTCCGGTGCGACGGCGGTCCGACGCGGTCAGGATTCGAGAAGCGTTCCGGTCGGGGGCCAACTACCTTGATCGTCATGGACATCACGATTCACACCACGGTCCTCCCGCACGAGGACCCCGACGCCTCCCTCGCCTTCTTCCGCGACGTGCTCGGCTTCGAGGTCCGCAGCGACGTCGGCCAGGGCCGGATGCGCTGGATCACGGTCGGCCCCGCCGGGCAGCCGGGCACCTCGATCCTGCTCGCCCCGCCGGCCGTCGACCCGGGCGTCACGGAGGACGAGCGCCGCACCATCACCGAGATGATGGCCAAGGGGACGTACGGCTGGATCCTGCTCGCCACCCCCGACCTCGACGCCGTCTTCGAGAAGGTCTCCGCCGGCGACACCGAGGTGGTCCAGGAGCCCACCGAGCAGCCGTACGGCGTCCGCGACTGCGCCTTCCGCGACCCGGCCGGCAACCTCATCCGCATCCAGGAACTGCGCTGAGCCCCGAGGGGGGAGGGGAGGGAACGGCATGTGCCATCCCGGATGGGCGGCCGCCCGCACGACGGCGGTACGGCTCCAGGCGCTCAAGGACCTGCGCCGGGTCCGCGACCGCATCGACCGCGCGTACACGCGCCCGCTGGACGTCCCGGCCCTGGCCCGCGAGGCGGGCCTGACCGCGGTGACGCTCCAGCGCACGTTCACCCGGGCCTACGGCACGACCCCGTACGCCTTCGTCACCGCGCTCCGCGCCGCCAGGGGGAGGACGCCATGACCACCGAGCCCGCACCCACGCCCGTACCCGCTCCCAGGACCAGGAAGCAGCGGATCGCGGACGCCCTGGTCCGGCTGGAGACGGACGTGGACCTGTGGGTGGCCAGTCGGGGCCACCTGATCCCGCTCTCCTTCCTCTGGGACGGCACCGGGGTCCTGATCTCCACGCCGCGCGCCTCGCGCACCGCCCGCAACCTGCTGGCCGACGACCGGGTCAGGCTGGCCCTCGGCCCCACCCGCGACGTGGTGCTGATCGACGGCACCGCCGAGCCCGTGGACCTCGCGGACCTCCCCGCCGGCACCGGCGACGCCTTCGCCGGGAAGACCGGCTTCGACCCGCGCGAACTGGCGAGCCCCTACCAGTACTTCCTGGTCAGGCCCCGCCGCGTGCAGGCGTGGCGCGAGGCCGACGAGCTGGAGGGCCGCACCCTGATGCGCGACGGGGCCTGGCTCTCCTGACCCGCCCAGCAGCCCGCCCAGCGACCCGCCCGGCGGTCCGCCCAGTGGCCCGTCCCGAGGCCCGCGCGGCAGCCGATCAGTTTCCGAGAAGCACCCGGAGCCCCGGAAACCTAGCCTGGAACAGCACCGGGAAAGACCACCACGAGGGGAACGACCATGGCCGCCAAGAGCACCTCCACCACCAAGTCCTACGACGGCTTCACCGACGAGGAGCGGGAGGCGATGAAGGAGCGCGCGAAGGAGCTGAAGGGCACCAGGGCCCGGGGCTCCCGCGCCAAGGCCGACGGCGAGGCCGACCTCCTCGCGAAGGTCGCCGAGATGGCCGACGCGGACCGCGTCCTCGCCGAGGGCGTCCACGCCCTCGTCAAGAAGGTCGCCCCCGGCCTCACCCCCAAGACCTGGTACGGCATGCCCGCCTACGCCAAGGACGGCAAGGTCGTCTTCTTCTTCCAGAGCGCCGGCAAGTTCAAGGCCCGCTACGCCACCCTCGGCTTCAACGACCCCGCCACCCTCGACGACGGCGACATGTGGCCGACCGCCTTCGCCCTCACCACCCTCACCCCCGAGGTCGAGGCCCGCATCGAGGCCCTCATCGCGAAGGCGACCGCCTGACGTCCCGGGGCCCGGTCAGGACCGGGCCCGCATGCCCTCCCGGTGGTCCCGGAAGCGCGGGGTCCAGCCGAGGTCGGCCGTGGCCTTCGCGTGCGAGACGCGCAGCCGCGTGTCGAGCATGAGGGCGCCGAGGTAGGGGACCGCCAGGCGCAGGAGCCGGCCGGGGAGCACGAGCCGGCGCCCGCGGGCGGCGGCCAGCTCGCCCCAGGTGGAGGGCCGGTCGTCGACGACGTTGTACGCCTCGCCCGGCCGGCCCCGCTCCAGCGCGGCGGCGGTCGCCTCGGCGGCGTCCTCGACGTGCACCCACGACATCGTCCCGCCGCCGCCCGCCGGGACGGGGAACGGCCGGCCGGCGGGCGTCGGGTCGAACCAGGTGCCGGGCCCGTAGAAGACGCCGTACCGCAGCGCGACCCCCGCCACGTGGTCCGCGGCGAAGAGCCGGCCCTCCGCCTCGACGAGCCCCGTGATCACGTGGTCCGCGACGGTGCCGGTGCGCACCCCGAAGGGGTCCTCCTCGGTGAGGGACCGGTCGCCGTGGTCGCGGTAGCCGTAGCCGAGCACCAGCGACTGGGTGACGAACCGGCCCGCCCCGAGGACGCCCGCCGCCTCCAGCAGGTGCGCGGTGCCGCGCTCGCGCAGCACGTTGCTGGGGTCGTCGGCGGTGAGCCGCAGCTTGGGCGCCTTGAGCGCGGTCAGCTGGTGCACCACCGCGTCGGCGGTCAGCCCGTCGAGCGCCCGCAGCAGCCCCTCCCGGTCGAGGGCGTCCGCGCGGACCGGCACCGCCCCCAGGGCGCGCACCGCCTCCGCCGAGCCCTCCGACCGGGCCAGGGCCAGCACCTCGTGTCCGTCACGGACCAGGACGCGGGTCAGCGGGCGGCCGATGGCGCCGGTCGCCCCGGCGAGCAGGATCCTCATGGTCAACCTCCAGGCTCCGGAAGGGGTACACACGGAGAACCGGACGGGGCCCCCGGACGTGACGACCACCCGCCCGCACGAAGGTGATCCGTGTCACGCCGACCGTACGCCCCACCGGCACCCGCCGCCTTCCGCCGGCTCCCACCGCCTCCTGCCGGCACCCCACCGCCTCCCGCCAGCTCCCACCGCCTCCCGCCGCAGCCTCCTACCGGCTCCCACCGCCTTCCGTGGCCTCCTGCCGGCTCCTACCGGCGCGGCCGGGTGATCAGCCACGTCCCGCCGATCACGAGGAGGGCGAAGGCGACGTGGCCGAGGCCCCAGGCGCCGATGAGGAGGAGCCGGTCGCGGAGCGAGAAGTCGCCGGTCAGCGTCACCTGGAGCGAGCCGACGGCGAAGGCGATCACGGAGGCGAAGAGCGCGACCAGCTCCACCGAGCGGACGTGGTTGGCCCGGGCGCTCTCCTGGCTCTCCCGGAGCGCCCGCTCCAGCTCCTCCTTCTGCCGCCGCGCCTCCTCCTCCGCCCGCGCCCAGCGCTCCTGGTGCCGCTCCTCCCGCTCGGCGAGCCGCGCGCGGTGCTCCGCGTCGAGCGCGGCGCGGAGCCGGCCCTCCACGATGACCTCCCGCTTGGTGAGGTACTGCTCCTGGAGCAGCTTGTGGCTGCCGCGGTTGCCGACGGCGGGCAGCAGCCGCAGCGCGGTGTCGACCTCCGCGAGCGCGGCGTCGTGGTCGCCCGTCATGTGCAGGCCGGTCGCGAGCCGGAAGCGGAACATGTGGTCGCCGGGGTGGTCGCGCACGGCCTCGGCGGCCCGGTCCCGCAGCAGGACGCCGTGCCCGTCGAACGGGACCGCGAACTGGATGCCGTTGAGGCAGATGTCCACGACGTGCCGGGTCCGCTCGGGCGACCGCCACGCCCGGTCGAGCAGCCCCGTCGCGTACTCGGCGGTGAGGGCCCGGCTGCCGAAGGCCGCGAAGGAGCGCAGCGCCGTGAAGAGCGCCGACTGCCGGTGCGCGCCGGCCGCGAGCGCCAGCAGCGAGGAGTCCAGGAACTGGTGCAGCTCGTCGAAGTGGAAGTCCGAGCGCAGCTTGCCCGCGTGGTAGAGCGTGGCGAAGTACGCGACGTCGCCGGCGGGGGCGTCCCGGGAGACGATCTCCTCGGTGGCGCGGGCGAGTTCGACGGCGGACTCGACGCTGTCCTTGGTGATGAAGGCGTACCCGAGCGCCCACCGCTCCAGCACCTCGGTCCGCGCCTCGCGGGCCACCCGCGCCCCCAGCCAGACCGCGCAGGCCGCCGCGGTGAGGATGGTGGGCCGCTCCAGGAAGCGGAGCCGCCAGTAGCGGTCGGCGCAGATCAGGTACGGATCGGCGGCGAAGTCGGCGGAGCCGACGTCGAACGGCGGCTCGGCCCCGTCCCGCAGGAGCGCGCCGGCCACCTCCTCGCACACCCGGTCCAGCTCCCGGGAGTCCGCCGCCACCACCGCGTCCAGCCTCGCCGCGTACGCCCCCGCGTCCATGCGTGCTCCCCCCAACTCCCGCTCCGTGCGCTCGGATTGCCCTGATCCCGTGCCTATCACGCCCCGCCGCCCCACGGGGTCCATATGATCGGATCATGCAGGTGGACGTGGTGACGGCCGTGCACGCCGCTCACGCGGCCTTCCTCCCGGCGGTGTGGCGTTCGCTCCTCGACCAGACGCACCCCTCCTGGCGGTGGCTGGTCCAGATCGACGGCCCCCAGGACGAGGCCCGGGCGGCCCTGTCCGCCTGCGCCGCCGCCGGCGACCCCCGCGTCCTCGTCGCCTCCCACGCCACCGCCGAGGGCCCCGCGGTCACCCGCAACATCGCCCTGGCCCGCGCCACCGCGCCCCTCGTCCAGAACGTCGACGCCGACGACGAGCTGGAACCCGGCGCCCTGACCGCCCTGGCCGCCGCCCTCGCCGCCCACCCCTCCGCCGGTTACGCCGTCGGCCACGCCCGCGACCTCGCCCCCGACGGCACCCTCACCGACCACCCCCTCCCGGTCCGCCCCGGCCTCCTCCCGAGGGGCGCCCTCCTCGCCGCGTGGACGACGACCGCCACCGACTACCGGCTGCCGGTCCATCCCGCCGGCGTCATGTGGCGCCGCCCCCTCCTCCACCTCCTGGGTGGCTGGTCCGCCCTCCACGGCATGGAGGACACGGGCCTGCTGATGGCCGCCTCCGCCACCACGGACGGCGTCCTCGTCGACGCCCCCACCCTCCGCTACCGCCGCCACGCCGCCCAGACCTCCCGGCAGCCCACGGAATTCGCCGGGGGGCACCAAATAGCACTCGTGCGGGCCCGGGCCACCGCCCTCACCACCCTCCCGCCCCGGACCTGGGACTGACCCCGTCGCCCCCTGACGCGAGATCAGGCCGCCCGCAGGGAAACGTGATCCAGTTCACGGCGCGGGAAGCGATGAGTCCGCCGCCCGCCGCCGGTCATATGAGCGACGACCACGCCGGAGGAAGAGCCGGCATGACCGACCGCAGGCCGACCGCCGCTCCGGTGGGCGTCACCGACACGACCGAGACCGACGAGTGAGAGAACGGGGACATCCCATGACCGAAGCCGTGAAGGGCCCTGCCAGCTACTTCCCCTCCATCGAGAAGAAGTACGGCCGTCCGATCGCCGAGTGGAAGGACCTCGTCCGCGCCTCTCCGCTCACCAAGCACATGGAGATCGTCGCCTGGCTCAAGACCGAGCACGGCCTCGGCCACGGCCACGCCAACGCCCTCGTCGCCCACACCCTCGCCGAGGGCAGCTGACGACTCCGTCGCCGGACCGGACCCCGTCCGCCACCGGACCCCGTCCGCCACCGGGTCAGGTCCGCCACCGGGTCAGGTCCGCCACCGGATCAGATCCGCTTCCCCTCCGCGTCGCACGGGAGGGTGGCGCCGGGGTGGTCGGTGGCGTAGTCCTCGGAGATGTCCTCCGCGGTCTGCCGCATGGTGTCGCTGGTGATCTGGATCTGGCCCGAGAAGGGCGTGTCGATGTCCTGGATCAGGAGCAGGGAGCCGGTGAACAGCACGGCGAGCACGCACAGCAGGGTGAGGTGCGAGGGCCCCCGGTCGCGGGGCAGGCCGAAGGCGAAGGCCCCGACGGTGGCGGCGAGGGCCACGACCATGAACCAGTAGACGGCCGGGGGGATGGCCGGGCTCGCCTCGGAGATCCTGGTCTGGCGGGCCTTGGAGCGTTCGTCGTCGGCCTCGACCAGGAGGGCGAAGGTGGCGTCGTCCTGGTGGGCGAGTTCCTTGAAGTGGGTGCGGAAGCCGGTGGACCACACCGAGGCGGCCGGGGACTTCTCCCCGCCCTCGGCCATGAGCGGCCATTCCGCGGCCTGGATCGCCCGTGCGTAGCAGACGGCCGCGGCCTGGAGCCGTTCGCGCTGCGGCTCCGGGGCGTAGTCGGCGACCTCGTAGAGCTGGTCGACCCGCCCGGCCTCGGCCTCGACGGCCGTGGAGGCGGAGCCGTACGACTCGGCCGCCACGACGATGACGAAGGCGACCAGGAGGACCGCGAGGGTCTCCAGGGGGCTGACCAGATCGCTGACGGACGCCTCCTCGCCGTCGCCGCCGGCCGCGCGGCGCCGGCGGCGGACCTGATTGGCGAACAGGCCGACGGCGAGGGCCGCGGCGATGGCGACGATGGTGAGGATCATGGTCATGTGCTGGCCACCCAGGGAGATCGGCTGGTCGGACGTCCCCGCCGCCCCAGCCCACCACGGCGCCGTGCCCCGCGCGACAGGAGCGGCCCCGGGCGGCCCCTGCCCGGGGGAACCCGTCCCCCGGTCGAGGTACCTGAGGGCGCCACGCGCGGACCCGCCCGGAGCCCCGGACGGCGCCCGACCCGGGCCCCGCCCGCCGGCCCGGACGGCGCGCGGCGGCGCGTGACCCCGCGTCACGCGGGCGCGCCGGGGCCGGGGCCGGGTTCAGTCGGTCGACGGGGGGTGGGGTCCGCCCGCCGCGCGGCGGTACTCGGCGTTGATGCGCTGGGCTTCTTCGAGCTGGTCCTCGAGGGCGATGATGCGGCAGGCGGCCTCGATGGGGGTGCCCTGGTCGACGAGTTCGCGGGCGCGGGCGGCGATGCGCAACTGGTAGCGGGAGTAGCGGCGGTGGCCGCCCTCGGAGCGGAGCGGGGTGATCAGCCGGGCTTCACCCAGGGCACGGAGGAAGCCGGGCGTCGTACCGATCATCTCGGCGGCCCGGCCCATCGTGTAGGCGGGGTAGTCGTCGTCGTCGAGACGGCCGAGCGGATCGTCTGCTGTCATTCTCACCTCTCCGTCGGACCTTTCGGTGCGCGGCCGGCGGTCCGGCTCGTTCACCGAGGGTAACGCCGTCGTCGGCGACGCCGGTAGCGGCGCTCCTGACGGCTGGAGGGGCGGAAGGCGGACGGGGCGGAGGAGAGCGGAGGAGAACAGAGGAGAGCGGAGGCCGGGCGGGGGAGGGCTTCGCTCCCTCCGCCGGCCCTTCGGCCGTCAGGCCGCGGGGGGCACGCCCAGGAAGTCCGACGTCTCGTGGCCCGGCGCGGCGGTGGCCGAGGGGGAGGCGGCCGGGCGGGTGCCGCACGTGAAGCCGAGCCGGGTCATGGCCCGCAGGACCTCGCCGACGCCGAAGTCGCGGCGGTCCTGGCGCGTGACGACCGCGCCGACCTGCTTGGCGGGGTAGTCGCGGCGTCCGATGGTCACGAACGCACCGGTCACGGGTTCGGGCCTGACGCCCTTCATCGACTCCAGGACGCCGTTCTTCGTCAGCTCGAACGGGAAACGGGCGATCACGCAGCGCATGGGACCTCACAGGGGGAAGGGGAACGCCGGGACGGCCGTCCCGGCGCGGACGGTCAGGTGCGGGGCGCGGTGTCCGCGGCGACGAGTTCGCTCAGGCGCACCCGGTCGGTGTACGCGGGACCGGCGCGGAAGCCGGCGAGCCGGTCCCGGGTGACGAGGCCGGTGCGCCGGCCGTCGGCGTCGTGGATGACCAGGTGCGTGGTGCGCGCTCCGGCCATGACCGCCAGGGCGACCTCGACGGTCATGTCCGCCCAGACGTGCGGTGCGTCCGTGGCCGGGCCGGCCGGGCCGGTCGGGCGGTGGGGTGGGGTGCGGGTCGGTGTCACGAGCGGCTCCTGGGGAGAGGGGAGGAGGGGGACGCGGGGGCGGGGTCCGGGACCGCCCGGCGGCCGTCGTGCCGCGCCGGAGCGGCGGCGCGGGACGGACGGCGGGCGCCGGACGGCTCCGTCCCGGGGACGGGGGCGGGGACGGGGACGCCCGAGGGGGTCCGTGCCCCCGTGATGCGGTGGAGTTCCGCCCCGCCGGGGCGGATCCGGGTGATCCGGGGCTGGACGCCCGCCTCGGACATGAGGCGGACGGCGGCGCGGCGCTGCTTCGGGGTGACCAGGGTGACGACGCTGCCGGGGTTCCCGGCCCTGGCGGTGCGGCCGCTGCGGTGCAGGTAGTCCTTGGGGTCGGAGGGCGGATCGACGTTGACGACGAGGTCGAGGCCGTCGACGTGGATGCCCCGGGCCGCGACGCTCGTGGCGACGAGCACCGGCACCTGTCCGCTCCGGAACCGCGCGAGCGCGCGGGTGCGCTGGGGCTGGGACTTGCCGCCGTGCAGCGCGGCGGCGAGCACCCCGCGGGCCAGCAGGTCCCCGGTCAGCCGGTCGACGGCGTGCTGGGTGTCGAGGAACAGGATCACGCGCCCCGTGCGGGCGGCGATCTCGGCGGTCGCGGCCGGCTTGTCGTCGGCGTGGACGTGCAGGACGTGGTGCTCCATCGTGGCGACGGCCCCGGCGGCGGGGTCGACGGAGTGCACGACGGGGTCCGACAGGTAGCGGCCGACGAGCCGGTCGACGCTGCGGTCCAGGGTGGCGGAGAAGAGCAGCCGTTGGCCGTCGGCGGGCACGCGGTCGAGGAGGCCGGCGATCTGGGGCGCGAAGCCCATGTCGGTCATCTGGTCGGCCTCGTCCAGGACGGTGACGGAGACCCGGTCCAGCAGGCAGTCGCCCCGGACGACGAGGTCCGTGAGCCGCCCCGGGGTGGCGACGACGATCTCGGTGCCCTTCCGGAGGGCGTAGGTCTGCCTGCCGAGGGGCGTTCCGCCGACGACCGTGGTCAGCCGCGACCCGACGGCACGGGCGTACGGCGCGAGCGCGTCGGCCACCTGCCGCGCCAGCTCGCGGGTGGGGACGAGGACGAGGGCGAGGGGTCGCCTGGGCGCGGCCCGCGTGCCGGCCGTACGGGCCACCAGGGCGAGGCCGAAGGCCAGCGTCTTTCCGGAGCCGGTGCGGCCGCGCCCGAGGACGTCCCGGCCCGCGAGCGCGTTCGGGAGGGTCGCGCTCTGGATGGGGAACGGGACGGTGACGCCCTCGCCGGCGAGCGCGGCGAGCAGCCGCTCCGGCAGGCCCAGCCCGGCGAACGATCCGACGGCCGCCGGCGCGGGAGCGACCGGTTCGGGGAGGGCGGTCTCCTGCGGCCCGTGGACGGATTCCCCGTCGTCCGGGGCGGGGCGAGGACCGGTCGGACGCGTGCTGTTCATGCGGGGCCTTCCTCGGTGCGGGGCACGTCAAGGAATTTCCGCGACCGGGGAACGGGACGGAATGTTTTCCGACGGCTTCGAATGCGGCACGAAAGCTGAACCGCCGGAAAGGGGCCCGGAAGGCGCGATCGGCGGAAGGGGCGGCGTGCCGCGGAGGCGACGTCCGCTCGGTCGGGCCGCAGCGGGTCCGGGAGCGGGACCGGAGGCGGGACCGGGGGCGGATATTTGGGACGGGTCCGCCCGGCGGGATTCCGGTGGGGCGTACGCAGCAGGGGCCCGCACCCCGAAGGATGCGGGCCCCTGCTGCGGTGTGTGCGCCAGGATCAGACGGAGACGATGTTCTCGGCCGTCGGGCCCTTCTGGCCCTGCGCGATGTCGAAGCTGACCTTCTGGCCCTCCTGCAGCTCGCGGAAGCCCTGGGCGGCGATGTTCGAGTAGTGGGCGAACACGTCGGGGCCGCCACCGTCCTGCTCGATGAAGCCGAAGCCCTTTTCCGCGTTGAACCACTTCACGGTGCCCGTGCTCATGTTTTCTCCTTCGAGGATCATCGGCGTCCGCACTGTGCGGAAACCATGTCGCTGTGATGATTGCCCCGCCGGAGAAATCCGGAGACGAAAAAAGCGCCACCGCCGCCTCGAAGGCCGCTGGGAGCACTTGAAGTTTCGGGAACCACAACTGCAACTGATATCGACAGTAGCACGGCACCGCCCCGAAAGCCGGGTGAATATCTCCGCTCCTTTTGCGCGGCAACAATCCTCGTCGCGCCGCCTTCCGAATTCTCACTCCGCGCAGTGAGATATCGCCCCCTCCCCGCGGCGCGACCGGGGCCCTGCCACAAGCCCCCGGGGGCGCCGGCCCCCTTCCCCCTGGCCCCGTGCCCCGGGCGATCGGCGGTCGCCGCCGCGCCCGTCCCCCAGGATGGAGCCGTAGAACACTTCACCTCATCGCCGGGAGACCCCGTGACCGACAGCAAGAACATCAACAACCCCGTGGGCCAGGGCGGCGGCCAGCGCAAGAGGCTGTCCCGCGCCGAACGGCAGAACAACGGCCCGCACCGCAACCTCGACCGCCAGGGCGCCGCCGACCGAAAGGCGGAGCTGGTGCGCAAGATGCGCGAGAAGACCCACGCCGCCGAGGGCACCGGGCGGACGGACGACGACACCGCCCAGAGCTGACGCCCCGCCACCACCCGGCACCGCCCGCCACCACCCGGCACCGCCCGGCCAGGGCCCGGACCTCGCCGCCCCGACGGGCACGGAGGGGACACGCCCCTCCGCGGCCGCCGGGGCGCCGGCGGGCCCGCGACTCCCCTCCCCGACCGGCGCCCGTTCCGCGCGCGCCGGGAAGAAAAGGGGGCGGGGTCTGTGCCGATGGCCTCTAGGGTCCTGAGCCCATGACGCCGTTCCTTCGCCCGCCCGCCCTCTCCGCCGATGAGCTCCTGCTTCTCCTGCGGGAGTGGTGCCCCGGGGCCGAGGTCGCGCGGGCCGTGACGGGAACGGGCGGACCGGCTGGTGGCCCTGTGTCACGACGGCCTCGCCGAAGGGGGAGGCCGCCTGCGACGACGAGGCCGGCCACGACCCGGCCGAATGGCAGCGTTCGGTCCGCGAGGCCGTCCGCCAGGACCACGACGCCCGGGCCGCGTCGGTCGTGGTCTCCGGCTTCCGGCGGTCGACCGCGGAACTCGCCTTCGGCGACGAGGACTTCGAGGGATGGCGGGACGACCACGATCCCGACCGCCTGGCACCGTTGCTCGGTCCTGCCGTGGTGGGCGCGACGCCGGGAACGCCGCGGTGGGCCACTGACGGCAGCGCCCCCTCCAGCGGCACGCGATGGGTCGACTTCGTGGTCGCGCGCGGCGGTTACGAGGTGCCCGTCCTCCTCCCGTGCCTGTACGACACCATGAACTGGTTCGGGCACGGCGGCCGGTCCCTGACTCCCCTCGACGACGCGGCTCTCCTGCGCCGCTGGCAGGAACGGTGGGGCGCACAGCTGTTCTTCGCCACGGGCCCCTACCTGGAGCTGGTGGTCGACCGGCCGCCCCTGGACCCGCGGGACGCCGCGCAGGCCACCACCGAGCTGCTCGCCTGCTGCGGCGACACCGTGCAGGACGCGATCACGGCCGGCGACGGCATGGTCCGCTCGACGATGTGGTCCCTCTGGTGGGACTGAACCGGACGGCCCGGGACGGAAGGGCCCCGGCGGGAGGCGGTCCCGCCGGCCACGGCCCCCGCCCGGCCGCCTCAGCGGCTCCCCCGCCCCGCCCTCGTACCGCCCCCGACAGGTCTGGACGACGACGAAGCTCCAGGTCACCGGCCTGGGGCTTCGTCCCTACGGGCGGATGACGGGAATCGAACCCGCGCCATGAGCTCGGGAAGCATCCGGCACCTGGGCCTCTGGACGGCATCTGACCTGCGAGCGTGTTCCTCAGGCTCGTCGTTCCGGCTGCCGTGCCGAGCCCCTTGGTGACCGCTGTGCACCGCCCCTGCCGGCACGCTGCGGCACACGGCCCTCCGGGCGGACGCGGACGGGGCGGGCTCCCGGGCCCCGGGTGGCGGGCTCGGTGCCGCGTGGACGGGCCTCGATCTCGGCGACGACGAGGTCACGCGGGGCGGAGGCGTCGTCGGCGTGCAAGGCGAGACAGGCGCGGTTCTCGGCCTCGGACTGATCGGCTGCCCCCGCGGGGATGCCTCGCGGGGACAGCCGGCGATGCCGTCCGCCGTTCGCGCCGTGAGGGCCGTCCCGCTGCGGACACCGTCCTCGCGTCCCGCCGTCGGCAGGATTCACCGGCCGGTCGTCGCGTACGCGGGCCGTGCCGGTGCGTCCGGAGCGCCGGCGGGGGAGGGGAAGGCGGCACCGCGGAGGATGGCCTGTTCGGCGGGGGTGGCACGGCGGATCCATGCGGGTGCGAGCGCCGCGTAGGTGGTGACGTCGTGCCACCGGCCCTGAGTGTGGAACAGTTCCCGCAGCGTGGCCTCGGGTTGCAGGCCGGCCGCGAGCATCACCTCACGCATCCGGGGGTGATCGGCGCGGTGCCCGGCCCAGATGCGGTGCAGCCCCAAGTGCCCGAATCCATAGGCCATCAGGAGGCGGCCCGCTTCGTGCCCGTGACCCCGTACAGGCGCGTCCGGGAGCAGGACCAGGCCGGTGAGCATGGCGTTGCGCCCGTACTCCTCGATGAGCAGGCCCATGGTGCCGACCATGACGTCCTGGCCGGGTGGACAGACGGCCAGGGTGTGCTTGCGCCGCGGATGGGTGTAGGGCTGGGCGAGATGCTGCGCGAACGCGTCCTGGGCCTGACGGGCGTCCATCCGGTCGACACCGAGGTAGCGCGTGAGCACACGGTGGGTGTGGATGCGCTCGAAGGGGGCCAGGTCGGTGGCCCGCAGTTCGCGCAACCACAGGTGTTCACCGTGGAGTTCGGGAAGGCGGTTCACCGGGACGCTCCCGCGGGGACAGGCTCGGCGCCGATGATCTCTTCGAGATCCGTGTAGTAGCGGCCCGAGGCCACGGGCGCGCCGAGCAGGATGCGGCGCGCGGTGTCGGTGACCAGGGCGCCGCCCAGCGTCACCCCACTGGCCAGCTGTGGCCAGCTGGACAGGGAGTGCCCGATCCGACCGAGAGCGTCCTTCATGGCAGGACTGAGCCGGCTCTCGTCGCAGACGCGCAGCAGGTAGGCCAAGGCGTCCGCCGGTGAGAGGCGCCGTACGTCCTCGGAACTCAGGCCGCCGCCCCGGCCGTGGAACAGAGGGCGGTCCGGCTCCAGGTCGAAGCGCTCGACGTCCAGCATCCCCCGGTCGTTGGTGTCCATCAGGACCGGGACACCGTGCCGTCGTGCGTGTTCGCGAGCGGCGGTCTTCACCCAGGGGGTGTCACACTCCTCGATCACGAGGTCGAGCGGACGGCCCGCGGCGCCGAAGAAGGCGTCGATGGTGTCCTCGGTGAGTCCCTCCTGCCACAGCTCGATGTCGAGGTACGGGTCGATCTCGTACATCTGCCGTGCGCACAGCACCGTCTTGGGCAGCCCCAAGTCGTGCACGCCGGCCCGCAACCGGTTGAGGTTGCTGAGTCCGAGAGTGTCGAAGTCGGCCAGACGAAACGATCCCGCGACGCCCTCCATGGCACAGGTGAGCGCCGCGCTGTTGCCCACCGACAGGCCGATCACCCCGATCCGCCGCGCGAGCAGGTGCCGCTGCTCGGCAGTGGTGATCTTGCCCCGGTTGCGGTCGGTGCGCACCCGCCGGAACTCCTCGCGGGGCAGCACCCGCACGAGGCGCCCGGACCACGGGTACCACACCCACGTTCCGTAACGGCTGAGCTCGGCGCCACCGGTCAGCTCTGCCACGGCTTCCGCCAGCCGACGCGCCGTGAGGACGTCATGAGGGCGGGAGCAGCGCGCCAGTTCGGCGAGCTGCTCGTCGATGCGGTCGTGCCGCTCGCGCACGCGGCCGGAGTCGAGCAGGGCGTCGAGGACGGCCCGGTCGTCCTCCTCGGCGGGGCGCAGCAGGGTGGGCCGGACGGAGACCGCCCGCCCCGTCGGCATCGGCATGGGGTACTGCGGGGCACTCGGAGTTTCGGGAAACGAATCGGTCACGAGGCCGGAAGCTACCAGCGCGTGATCTTTGAATCCCTCTGCGCGAGGGGGCGTACGCGGTCGAATTCGTGCGCGGTATTTCACCACCTCGCGCCCCCTTGTGCCGACGCGCTCCCGAAGGCGACTTCGGCCAGGTGGCACAACGCTTTTCGCCGCTCCGGACCGGTGCGGAGAAAGTCGCACCGGGCGCGGCAAACGGGTGACCGCCCGGGAAAGTCATCTCTTGTGATCGTGCCGCGCCGACGCCCTACAGGGGTGGCTCACCGCCGGCCGCCCAGGCGAGCATCTCGCCGGGGTCGGCATGGGCGGCCTCGCTGCGGTACGACTCGTAGGCAACCGCGCCCACCAGCCTGCGCGCAGTGTCCTCGCCCGCCTCGCGCAGCGGGGCCACGTCCGGGGCGCCACGCTGTGGATGCCCCACCGCGTCCCACAGCCGCTGGCCCGCGCCGGATGCGAGCGCCGCGGAATAGCCGTCTCCGTTGGCGGAGAAGGCCGCGGCCAGCATGTCGAGGCCCAGCGCGATACCGAAGGTGTCACCGATCTGCTGCTTCGCGTGCAGCATCGAACGGGCGTACTCCAGGGCCAGTTCACTGTCCCCCTCACGCAGCGCGATCACACACATCTGGTAATCGGCGTAGGAGCGGATCCAGTGCTCGCCCATGGCGACACACTCCGCGCGCAGAACCGCGGCCGACTCCAGGGCCTCCTCCAACTCACCGAGCCCGGTGAGGGCGAACAGACGCAGCATCCGGCACATCATCACGGCCTGGGGAGCGGCGTCCGTGCCGTGTGCGCCCGCGTTCCGCAGGGCCTGCTCCAGAAGCTCCAGGCCCGGCCGGGGATCGCCCCGCAGAAGGTCGCTCATGGCCTGCAGGTAGGAGGCCCGCAGCAGCGCCGTCGCATCCCCGGTGACACGGGCGTGCTCCAGGCACTGACGCGCCAGGTGCGTCCCCGCGGCGTGGTTTCCCTGCAGGAGATAGGTCAGGCCGAGGGCCCACAAAGCTCGTTGCCGCACGGGCCCCTGGCCGTCGCAGGCCTTCAGCGTGCGGGAGAGATAGAGCTGCGCGGTGTGCGCATGTCCGCAGCAAGTCCAGTAGAAGCCCGTCAAGGTGGCCAGCTCGAGCGCCGCGTCGACGTCGTGGACGATCAGGTGGTCCAGGGCCGCACACAGATCGGGGTGCGCCTCCTTGATGGTGCGGTACCAGCCGGTCTGCTCGGCACTCGTCCACGTGGCGTCCGCGTGCCGCGCCTGAGTCAGGAAGTACGAGGCGTGCCGGCTCGCCATCGCGTCCAGCTCGCCGAGTTCGGCGAGCCACAGGCGTCCGTATTCACGCACCGTGTCGAGCAACAGGTAGCGTCCGCGTCTGCGGGTCACGACGGACTTGTCCACCAGCCTCTCCAGAGCGTGGCCCACGTCGTGGGCGGAGAGCGGCCCACCGGCGCACAAGGCCACTGCCAGGGGCTCGTCGAAGTGCCCTTGGACGATGGACAGCCGCGCCCACAGCAGACGCTCCGCGGGCGCGCACAGTTCATGGCTCCACCCCAGGGCGGTCCGCAGAACGTCGTGCCGGCGGGGCGCCACCGGACGCACCTCGTCCTCCCCCCGGCTCAACTCGTGCCGCGGGCGCCGCAGAAGGTCCTCGATTCCGCAGTGCCGCAGTGTCCCCGCGGCGAGCTCCAGCGCCAACGGAAGCCCGTCGAGGTAGGAACACAGCTCGGTGACCTGGTTCAGGTCCCCGGGTTCGGGCACGTGCCCCAGTTCCGTGGCACGCCGCAGAAACAACTCGGGGGCGTCCGTGGCGCACGGCAGCGGTTCGACGACAACGGCGTACTCCCCGTCCAGGTGGAACACTTCGCGGCTGGTGGCCACGATCCTCAGTCGCGGACACTTCTCGAGCAGCCTCTGCACCAGGCTCCGGCACGCGGTCAGCACGTGCTCACAGGAATCGAGCACGAGCAGCAGTTCGCGATCGCCGATCCAGTCGCAGATCACCTCCACCGGCATCCTCGGCGTGTGATCGGACAGACCGCACGCATCAGCCACGAGCGCCGCGAGCAGGCCGTCATCGCGCAGCTGCCACAGATCCGCCCAGCAGGAATCCTCCGCGGCGGCCGCCAGACCGAGGTCCACCACCTGCCGCGCAAGCCGCGACTTGCCGACGCCCGCCACACCGGTCACGGTCACCAGCCGGCAGACCTTCAACGCGTTCTGGAGCTCATCCAGTTCCCGCTCGCGCCCTACGAACACGGCCCCCATCCTTCCCATACCCGTGAACAGGCCTCCGGCCCGGCGCGACGGCCTCCTCCATACCGACGGGCTGCGCAGGGGGACACGTATCGCGTGCCCTGCGGCCAGGCACCGGAGCTGGGGCCGCGCCGAGAACGAAAGCGTGCAGGCATCCTGGCAGCCCGGGCCTGATCGCGGAATACGCACGACGACGGTCGAGCCGGCACCGGGACCGGCGCGGGAACCCGGCAGACACCGCCTGCCGTACCGCCCCGGCCGCGTGGAACGCTTTCACGCCGATGACCGCCGATGACCGCCGATGACCGCCGTGACGGCGACCCGGCGGCGCCGAGGCCGGCGACCAGGAGGGCGGAGCCGGTGCGGTGCGCGCGCCCGGAGAGACCTGGGCAACGACGAAGCCCCAGGTCACCGACCTGGGGCTTCGTCTCTACGAGCGGATGACGGGAATCGAACCCGCGCTATAAGCTTGGGAAGCTCATGTTCTACCATTAAACTACATCCGCGCAGCGGCCGGATGAACCAGCCGCATCGTTGCACACTGTACCCCATGTGCCACGGGTGGCGTACTCCGTCTCTCTTCGGCGGGTCGGAGTGCCGCGTGGAGGGCTGTCCCGTTGATCCCCTAATGTGGCTGTCTCGTCCACCACGTGTGTAGGGGAAGGGACTTGATGGGTTCCGTGGAGCGCACCGTCGTCCGCTGTGCCGAAGGGCACGTGTTCAGTACCGCCTCGTTTCCGCTGCAGCAGCTCGGCGCCGGACGGATCGGGCCCGCGCGGCTCGTCCGGTGTCCGCGGTGCGCGCGGTTGAGGCACGCGGTGCCGGTGGAGGTCCAGCCGCGCTGAGCCGGGCTGACCTGGGCGGGGCGCGGAGTGGCCCGATTGGGGCGGCCCGCGCCCTCTGCGTATCGTGGGGGCGTGCTTCTCTCAGACAAGGACATCCGGGCCGAGATCGATGCCGGGCGGGTGCGCATCGACCCGTACGACGAATCCATGGTGCAGCCGTCGAGCATCGACGTGCGGCTCGACCGCTTC
This sequence comes from Streptomyces sp. NPDC035033, assembly GCF_040636735.1. NCBI lineage: Bacteria > Bacillati > Actinomycetota > Actinomycetes > Kitasatosporales > Streptomycetaceae > Streptomyces > Streptomyces sp. NPDC035033. The sequence goes on from NZ_JBEZUZ010000001.1 coordinate 300,819, forward strand.
TTCCGGGTGTTCGAGAACCACCGCTACCCGCACATCGACCCCGCCACCGAGCAGCTCGACCTGACGCGCGAGGTGGAGCCGGAGGGCGACGAGGCGTTCATCCTGCACCCGGGCGAGTTCGTGCTCGCCTCGACGTACGAGGTCATCACCCTGCCGGACGACATCGCGTCGCGCCTGGAGGGGAAGAGTTCCCTCGGGCGGCTCGGGCTCGTCACGCACTCCACCGCCGGGTTCATCGACCCCGGCTTCTCGGGGCACGTGACCCTGGAGCTGTCGAACCTCGCGACCCTCCCCATCAAGCTGTGGCCGGGGATGAAGATCGGGCAGCTGTGCATGTTCCGGCTGAGCTCGCCCGCCGAGTTCCCGTACGGCAGCGAGCGGTACGGCTCCCGGTACCAGGGGCAGCGGGGGCCGACGGCCTCCCGCTCGTACATGAACTTCCATCGGACCCAGGTGTGAGGCGGTAGCCGGACATGAGTGAAGTACGCGAGAACCTGACGTACGAGGGCTTCGGGACGGCCGTCCGCGAGCTGGCGCAGACCATCGCCGACGACGGGTACGAGCCCGACATCGTCCTGTCGATCGCGCGCGGCGGCGTGTTCGTCGCCGGCGGTCTGGCCTACGCGCTGGACTGCAAGAACATCCACCTCGTGAACGTGGAGTTCTACACCGGGGTCGGGACGACCCTGGAGATGCCGGTCATGCTGGCGCCCGTCCCGAACGCGATCGACTTCTCCGACAAGAAGGTCCTGATCGCCGACGACGTCGCCGACACCGGCAAGACCCTCAAGCTCGTCCACGACTTCTGCGTCGACCACGTCGCCGAGGTCCGCTCCGCCGTCATCTACGAGAAGTCCCACTCCCTCGTGAAGTGCGAGTACGTGTGGAAGAAGACGGACGAGTGGATCAACTTCCCGTGGTCCGTCCAGCCGCCCGTCGTCAAGCGCGAGGGCCAGGTCCTCGACGCCTGAGCCTCCCGACGCGCGAGAGAGCCCCCGCCGGACGCCCGGCGGGGGCTCTCTCGCGTCCGCCCTACAGCGTGCCCAGCTTGATCAGGCTCAGGAGGGCCACCAGCTGGATGGCGGAGGCGCCCAGGGCCTTGGGCCAGGGGAGGTCGTGGGAGCGGCTCACCATGAGCGTGAAGAGCGCGCCGGCCGCGCCCCAGGTCAGCCAGCCGATGATCTGCACCAGGCCGTTGTCGCCGCCCAGGAAGAGGGCGAAGAGGAGGCGGGGGGCGTCGGTGAGCGACATGATCAGCATGGAGAGGCCGATCGTGGGCTGCCAGGCGCCGTCGCCGCCGAGCTGGCGGGCGAGGGTGTGGGTGACCGCGCCCAGGATCAGGCCGGCGAGGACGAAGCCGACGCCGGTCATCAGGACGTACGGGATCGTGCTGGAGATCGTCGCGTTCAGCACCTCGTCGCGGGCCTGGTCGAAGCCGAAGATCGCCAGCAGGCCGTAGAGGAAGGTGACGATCAGCGCCGGGCCCCAGACCGCGTGGTCGCGCATCTGGAGGAAGGTATCCGCCGGGCGCAGCACGATGCCGCTCAGCAGGGCCTTCCAGCCCAGGCGGGGGCCGACGGGGGCCGGGGGCGGCTGGTAGCCGCCCTGCGGACCGTAGGGGTCGTCGACGCTGAACATCTGGGTGTGGCCCGGGTTGTTCGCCGTCGACGCGTGCGGGTGCTGCGCGTGCGGGTCGCCGAAGTACTCGGGCTCCCCGTACGGCTGCCGCGGTGGCTGTTGCTGCCACTGCTGCTGCGGCGGGTACCCCTGCGGGGGCGCGTTGTACCCGTACGGCGCCTGCTGCGGTCGATGCTGTTGTTGCGGGGGGCGGTTGTCCCGGCCGCGTCCGTTCCTGAATCCAGCCACGTCATTGAACGTACCCGCTTCCGCGGCGCCCCCGCGCCTTCGGTGCGGAGCTGTGACATCCCCCAGGGGGTCACGGGGTCGCCGGACGACCGTGCGGTCGCTGTTACGAAACGGGCGCAATTGCTACATATCGGGCTCGTAGCTTCGGTGGGGTCAGCAGCGAAACCCTTCTGGAGCTTTCCATGCGTCTCAACCGCCGTGCCCGCGTCCTCCGTACCGCCGCCGTCGCCACCGGCACCTCCGCCGCCCTCCTCCTCCCGGCGGCCGCGGCCTTCGCCACCGAGGACCCCGCGGGACCCGCGGACCCTGCCGCCGCCGCGAGCGACCGGTCCGTCCTCTGGCGGAACGTGGACCTCGCCGACGGCTCGCTCGCCAAGGTCTACCGGGACGGCCCCGGGCGCTTCTCCGCCGACGTCTACGGGGGCGGGCAGCTGCTCGGCACCCTCAGCAGCACCGACGGGAAGCCCGCGTACGGGGAGAACAACGGGCTCCACCTCGTGCTCCGGCCCGACGGGACCGTCAGCTCGTGGCTCGACCGGGTCCCCGCCCCCGAGCCGAAGCCCGTCCCCCACCGTGAGCCCGAGGCCAAGCTCGCCGACGGGACCGTCGCCACCTTCGCCAAGAACGTCAAGGACGGGCCGCGCGTCCGGATCGCCGCCCTCGACGGCGAGCGCCTCGCCACCGTCGACGCGAAGCACCTCACCGTCCGGCACCACGGCTGGACCTACAAGCTCGCCGCGCAGCCCGGCGAGCACCAGTACCGGTTCGTCGTGATCGGCGCCCCGAAGCAGGGCGGCGACAGCTGGGTCTACGACCTGAACGGCAGGCTCGTCGCCCAGTACCACGCCCAGAAGCGCTGAGGGCGTGAAAAAGGGCCGTCCCACCGGGTGGGACGGCCCTTCTCGCATGGTCTTACGCGACCGGCTCCGGCTCCTCCGCCGGGGTCTCCGGCTCGGGGTCGACCGGGGTCTTCACCGACTCCAGCAGCAGCTGGGCCACGTCGACGACCTGGAGGCTCTCCTTGGCCTTGCCGTCGTTCTTCTTGCCGTTCACGGAGTCCGTGAGCATGACGAGGCAGAACGGGCAGGCGGTGGAGACGATGTCCGGGTTGAGGGACAGCGCCTCGTCGACGCGCTCGGTGTTGATGCGCTTGCCGATCCGCTCCTCCATCCACATCCGCGCGCCGCCGGCGCCGCAGCAGAAGCCGCGCTCCTTGTGGCGGTGCATCTCCTGCTGGCGCAGGCCGGGGACGGCCGACATGATCTCGCGCGGCGGCGTGTAGACCTTGTTGTGGCGGCCCAGGTAGCACGGGTCGTGGTAGGTGATGAGGCCGTCGACCGGGGTCACCGGGATCAGCTTGCCCTCGTCGATGAGGTGCTGGAGCAGCTGGGTGTGGTGGATGACCTCGTACTCGCCGCCGAGCTGCGGGTACTCGTTGGCGATGGTGTTGAAGCAGTGCGGGCAGGTGGAGACGATCTTCTTCGCCGACTTCGGCTTCTTCGTCGACTCGTCCTCGTCGTCCTCGCCGAACGCCATGTTCAGCATCGCGACGTTCTCCTGGCCGAGCTGCTGGAAGAGCGGCTCGTTGCCCAGACGGCGCGGGGAGTCACCGGTGCACTTCTCCTCGCCGCCCATGATCGCGAACTTGACGCCCGCGATGTGCAGCAGCTCCGCGAAGGCCTTGGTGGTCTTCTTGGCGCGGTCCTCCAGGGCGCCGGCGCAGCCGACCCAGTAGAGGTAGTCGACCTCGGAGAGGTCCTCGACGTCCTTGCCGACGATCGGGACCTCGAAGTCGACCTCCTTGGTCCACTCGACGCGCTGCTTCTTGGCCAGGCCCCAGGGGTTGCCCTTCTTCTCCAGGTTCTTGAGCATCGTGCCCGCCTCGGACGGGAACGCGGACTCGATCATGACCTGGTAGCGGCGCATGTCGACGATGTGGTCGATGTGCTCGATGTCGACCGGGCACTGCTCGACGCAGGCGCCGCAGGTGGTGCAGGACCACAGGACGTCCGGGTCGATGACGCCGTTCTCCTCGACGGTGCCGATGAGCGGGCGCTCGGCCTCGGCCAGGGCCGCGGCGGGGACGTCCTTCAGCTGCTCCTCGGTGGCCTTCTCGTCGCCCTCCATGGTCTTGCCGCCGCCCGCGAGCAGGTACGGCGCCTTGGCGTGCGCGTGGTCGCGCAGCGACATGATGAGGAGCTTGGGGGAGAGCGGCTTGCCGGTGTTCCAGGCGGGGCACTGCGACTGGCAGCGGCCGCACTCGGTGCAGGTGGAGAAGTCGAGCAGGCCCTTCCAGGAGAACTGCTCGACCTGGGAGACGCCGTAGACGTCGTCCTCGCCCGGGTCCTCGAAGTCGATCGGCTTGCCGCCGGTCGTCATCGGCTGGAGCGCGCCCAGCGCGGTCTCGCCGGTGGCGTTGCGCTTGAACCAGATGTTCGGGAAGCCGAGGAAGCGGTGCCAGGCGACGCCCATGTTGGTGTTCAGCGAGACCACGATCATCCAGATGAACGAGGTGCTGATCTTCACCATGGCGGTGAAGTAGATGAGCGTCTGGAGGGTGGAGAGGGAGAGGCCCTTGAAGGCCAGGACGAGCGGGTACGAGGCGAAGTACGCGGCCTCGTAGTGCTCGACGTGGTGGATCGCGCCCTCCAGGCCGCGCAGCACGTAGATCGCGAGGCCGATGGTGAGGATCACGTACTCGACGAAGTACGCCTGGCCCGCCTTGGAGCCGGCGAAGCGGGACTTGCGGCCGGCCCGGCCCGGCAGGCTCAGCAGGCGGATGACGATCAGGGCGGCGATGCCGAGGATCGTCATCACGCCGATGAACTCGATGTAGAGCTCGAAGGGCAGGAAGCCGCCGATGACCGGCAGCGTCCAGTCGGCCTGGAAGAGCTGGCCGAACGCCTGCGCGAGGGTCGGCGGCAGGGTCAGGAAGCCGACGGCGACGAACCAGTGGGCGAAGCCGACGATGCCCCAGCGGTTCATCCGGGTGTGGCCCAGGAACTCCCGGACCAGGGTGACGCTGCGCTGGTAGGGGTTGTCGGTCCGGGTGCCGGCCGGGACCGGCTGGCCGAGCTTGAAGTACCGGACGAACTGGCCGATGGCGCGAGCGAGCAGGGCAACGCCGACCACGGTCAGCGTCAGCGACACGATGATCGCGGCGAGTTGCATGACGGGCTCCTCGGGCGGGCCTGGGGCGCGGCTGGCGCGGCCTGTGCTCGCCTCACCTTCGCCCTGAGCCTACTAAGCGGTAACTTATCTAGTCCGTGCTGAGATTACCGGGCGGGGCGCTCCACTTGTAGCGGCCCTCGCGGTGATCTGTGTCGCTCAGGCAAGCCTTGCCGGACGGGCCGAGGCGCGCCGGAGACGACGACGGCGGACTGCTGGAAGCGTACGCGCCAGAACGGCCAGATCCATCCCGAGCCAGTGGTGGTCCACATAGTGGAGGTCCAGCAGCTCGCGCTCCTCCCAGGGCAGGTCGGACCGGTCGCTGATCTGCCACGGCCCGGTCAGCCCCGGGCGCACGGAGAGCCGGCGCCGCGCCTCGCCCGTGCACTCCGGGTGGGTGGGGGAGAGCGGGCACGGTCCGACGAGCGACATCCGGCCCCGTACGACGTGCAGCAGCAGCGGCAGCGCGGCCAGCGGGCTCCTGGTGCGGAAGGTCAGCATCGTGAAGGGGCGGCCGCCGAGGCCCGCCACCTCCCGGCGGCGCAGCAGCGGGGCGCCGCCGGGCGCGGGCGAGCCCAGGGCGAGCGAGAGGGCGACGGCGGCGAAGAGGGGGGAGAGGACGAGGAGCAGGAGCGTGCCCCCCAGCAGGTCGAAGGCGCGCTTGAGGTCGAAGGCGCGCGGGAGGCCGGTGGCGTACGGGAGGCCGGGGGCGCGCCGGGGGGTGGTGGCGTACGGGGGGCTGGGGGTGCGCCGGGGGTCGGGGGTCCCGGGGGTCCCGGTGGGCTCGGAGGTGCGCCGGGGGCCGGGGGTCCCGGAGGTGTGCGGGAGGCCGGGGGTCCCGGTGGGCCCGGGACCGTCCTCGGGGCCGAAACTGCGGTGCGCGTGATGCGTACGGTTCGCCGTCATGCCCCGGACCCCTCCGGCTGAGATCATGGGATGTTCGTGGAATATGCCCGCTTTGCCCGACACGGGGCACCAGGACTCTCCCATCTCCCGCCCCCGGAGTCAGGGAACGACGCGCTCTCCGCGTCCCTTTGAGTGGTGCGCGCGGTGAAGAGTTGAGTCGCCTCGACTCAGGTCTGTTGACGCCCCGCGTCCCGTCGTGCATCCTTGAGTCAGTTCCACTCAAGTCAGTCAGCTGGAGGAATCGAAATGGCACGTGCGGTCGGCATCGACCTGGGCACCACTAACTCCGTCGTCAGCGTTCTCGAAGGCGGCGAGCCCACCGTCATCACCAACGCCGAGGGTGCCAGGACCACGCCGTCCGTCGTCGCCTTCGCGAAGAACGGCGAGGTGCTGGTCGGCGAGGTCGCCAAGCGCCAGGCCGTCACCAACGTCGACCGGACCATCCGGTCCGTGAAGCGCCACATGGGCACCGACTGGAAGATCGAGCTCGACGGGAAGACCTTCAACCCGCAGCAGATGTCGGCCTTCATCCTCCAGAAGCTGAAGCGCGACGCCGAGGCCTACCTGGGCGAGAAGGTCACCGACGCGGTCATCACCGTCCCGGCGTACTTCAACGACTCCGAGCGCCAGGCCACCAAGGAGGCCGGCGAGATCGCGGGCCTCAACGTCCTGCGCATCGTCAACGAGCCGACCGCGGCCGCCCTGGCCTACGGCCTGGACAAGGACGACCAGACCATCCTCGTCTTCGACCTCGGTGGCGGCACCTTCGACGTGTCCCTCCTGGAGATCGGCGACGGCGTCGTCGAGGTGAAGGCCACCAACGGTGACAACCACCTCGGTGGCGACGACTGGGACCAGCGCGTCGTCGACTACCTGGTGACCCAGTTCAAGAACGGCCACGGCGTCGACCTCTCCGCCGACAAGATGGCGCTCCAGCGTCTGCGCGAGGCGGCCGAGAAGGCGAAGATCGAGCTCTCCTCCTCGACCGAGACCTCCATCAACCTGCCCTACATCACGGCCTCCGCCGAGGGCCCGCTGCACCTGGACGAGAAGCTCACCCGCGCCCAGTTCCAGCAGCTCACCTCCGACCTCCTGGAGCGCTGCAAGGTCCCGTTCCACAACGTCATCAAGGACGCGGGCATCGCCCTCTCCGAGATCGACCACGTGGTCCTGGTCGGTGGCTCGACCCGCATGCCGGCCGTCGCCGAGCTCGTCAAGGAGCTGACCGGCGGCAACGAGGCCAACAAGGGCGTGAACCCGGACGAGGTCGTCGCCATCGGCGCCGCGCTCCAGGCCGGTGTCCTCAAGGGCGAGGTCAAGGACGTCCTGCTCCTCGAC